>CAUJJG010000022.1 GCA_963205445.1 Pseudomonadota bacterium | reverse complement strand
CGATTCCATGATCCAACGCATCGACGCCGGCCCGCGCATGTCCGAGGCCAGCATCCACGGCGGCATCGTCTATCTGGCGGGCCAGATCCCGGAGACTGCCGGTGCCGACATCGAAACCCAGACCCGCGAGGTGCTGGCCGCGATCGATGCCCTGCTGGCGCAGGCCGGCAGCGACAAGACCAAGATCCTGCGGGCCCAGATCTTTTTGGCCGACATCGCGGACTTTGCCGGGATGAACCGCGCCTGGGATGCCTGGGTGGTACCGGGCCAGGCACCTGCGCGCGCCACCGTGGAGGCCAGGCTGGCCAACCCCGACTGGAAGGTGGAAATCGTCGTCACGGCGGTGCAGTAAAGCGGCTTCGTCCTGTCAGTTGCCGGGGCAGCGCAATTGGCCGCTGAACCGGGGAGGGCTGGCAGGTCACCAACGAGGAAGATGCCCATGAAGCGCAAGTTCGCGGCGACGACGGCCCTGTGGCTGGCCATGGCGGCGCTGTCAGCCAGTGCACAGACGCAGGTTGCAGCGCCGCCCAAGCCCGCTTTCGACGCCGAACTGGCGCAAAAAACCGGGGCCGACGACTACGGCATGCGCAACTACGTGCTGGTGATCCTGCGCACCGGGCCGACCCGGGTCGAGGATCCCGAGCAGCGCAAGGCGATGTTTGCCGGGCACATGGCCAACATCAAGCGTCTGTCAGCGGAGGGCAAGATGGTGCTGGCGGGCCCGTTCGGCGATAGCGGCGGCGACTGGCGCGGACTGTTCGTGTTCGCGGTTGATGGCATCGACGCGGCCAAGGCGCTGGTCGCCACCGACCCGGTCATCATCCATGGCGAAATGGTGGCCGACTATCACAGCTGGTACGGCCCGGCGGCGGCCATGCTGATCGGTGAGCTGCACTCGAAACTGGCGAAACAGTCCTTCTGAACGATGCCCCTCTCCCCCGCGGGAGAGGGGCACCGATGCTTACTGGATCGGCTCGTCCAGCATCAGCGCGCGCACGTAGCGCACCGGTGGGGCGCCGTAGGACAGCACCTGGTCGTGGTAGGCCTTGAGGTCGAACTTCTCGCCCAGCTGCTTCTTCATCGCATCGCGCAGGTCGAAATGCTCCTGCGCGCCGACGAAATAGGTCGGTAGCTGGGCTGAGGTCAGCTGCGCGCGCACCCACTTGCCGGCGGCTTCGCTCTCCTGCTGGAAGGCGTCATGCGTCATCAGCTGCATGGCTTGCTCGCGGGTCCAATTGTCCACGTGCACGCCTTGATCCAGCAGGGCATTGGCAATGGTGCGCAGGTAGAACTTCAGCTGCACCAGATGGAACAGCGGGTCGTTATTCAAATACCCCTGCTCCTGCATCATTCGTTCGGTATAGACCGCCCAGCCCTCGGCGAACAGACCTGAGCGCAGCACCCCGCGCAGCACCGACGGATGCTTGGCCGAATGCCAACCTTCCAGGTAGTGGCCGGGGATGCCCTCGTGGATCGACAGCAGGTGGATCATCTTGCCGTTGTATTCGCGCAGGAAGGATTCGGACTGGGCCTGGCTCCAGTCATCCGGGATCGGCGAGATTGCGTAGAAGGTCTTGAGGTTCTTGTCCAGCGGGCCGGGCGAGTCGCAGTAGGCCACCGCCACCCCGCGCTGGAACTCGGGCATCAGGATCACGTCCACCGGTGAATCGGCCAACGTGACGAGATTCTTGGCACGGACGAAATCGGTGGCGACCTTGAGCGAAGCCTTGGCGTCGTCCACCACCTTGTCGCGTGCGGGGTGGTCGGCATACGCCAGCTCCAGCGCGGCTTCGATCGCTTTTTGCTGCTGCTCGGGTGTCGGCGTGGCCGGCATTTGCGGCGCACCGGGCTTGTCCTTGAGCACGGTCTGGGCGATGCCGTACATCACTTCGCGCACGCGCCTCATCTCGTCCTGCGCGCGCTGCTTGATCTCGGCCCGTGACAGCGAGGAAGACAGCGAGAACTTCAGCTTCTGATCGTATTTTTCCGCACCGATCCGGAACTCGCCCTTGGCATTCGGTACCAGCGTCTTGTCCAGCCACGCCTGCTGTTCGACCACTGCCTTTTCCAACGCGGCGATGGCGGCGCGGGTGCGGGTGGATTCTTCCTTCGGCAGCGTGTCCAGATGCGGCGTGATGAAGGTGGCGACGATCGAGAGGATGCCCTTGTTCTGCTTGGCCGCAGTTTCGGCATGGATCTTCGGTACCCGTGCCGGATCAAGATTTTCGCGCGCCTGCACGAACAGTGCCGGGATCTTTTCCATGCGCGCGGTGGCGGCCTTGATCCGTTCCGGCAGCGGCGCGAATTCGCGCGCCATCAGCCCGTAGATGGCGCTGCCGGCCAGGCCGCCATAAACCTGCGGATCCCAGGCCCAGCCCTGCATCACTTCGGTGTCCCAGATGCTCGACTCGAGCGCACTGCGCAAGATCGCGGCATCGACCTGATTCTCGCGAGAGAGTTTGGTGGCGTCGATGGCCTGCAGCTCGGCCAGCAGCGCCTTGTTGGCGTCGAGCGCGGCCTTGCGACCCGTGGCGGAAAGATCGTCCAGCTCGGCATCAAATCGGTGGTCGCCGATTTGGGTGGCCGATACGGGGGAGAGCCGCATCCAGTCATCCAGGGCACGTTTGCCGAATGCGGCAAAGGCGGTGTCGGCAGCCGCGGTGTCGGCGGTTGCTACCGGGGCGCTGGTGGCAGCCGGCGGGGTTTGGCTGCTGCAGGCGGTCAGCAAGGCGGTGACGGCGAAGGCAAGCAAGGTGTGGCGCATCAGGCAATCCGGTGGAGTGGAATGCGTCAGGCTAGACTGCAGGCGGGTCATCGAGCCAGTGCCGAAAGACAGGCAGGGGCAACCAACGGCACAGGCATGGCTGGCGACGGGCAGGTACCCTCCGTGTCTCTCTTGATGACCGGGATCCAGACATGAAGCTTTCCCTGCTTGGTATTGGCATTGCGGGCGCCTTGGCGCTTGCCACGTCCACCGCCTTCGCCGGTACGCCGGCGGGCAAAGCCCAGTTGGGCAGTTTCGGCGTGGATCTCACGGCGCGTGATACGACGGTCAAGCCGGGCAACGATTTCAATCGCTATGCCAACGGCCACTGGATCGACACCTATGTCCTCAAGGATTACGAGACCTCCTATGGCTCCTTCAATGAATTGCGAGACCGCGCGGAGGCGCAGACCCACACGCTGATGGAGGCGCTGCAGGGCCGGCAGGACCTTGCCCCGGGCAGCAACGGCCGCAAGCTGCGTGATTTCTACGCCAGTTACATGGACCGCGCTGCCCGGGATGCCGCCGGGATTCGGCCCTTGCAGCCGGTGCTGAACGAGATCGCGGCCATCGATACCCCGGCCAAGCTGGTGGCGGCTTTTGGCAATGCCGGCATCCATGGCAGCAGCGCGCCTTTCGGGCTGTTCCTGGGCGTCGACCGCAAGGATCCGAACCAATACCAAGTAGGGCTGGGCGTTGGTGGGCTGGGCCTGCCGGATCGCGACTACTATCTCAACCCCGGTCCGCGCTTCGTGGAGATCCGCAGCGCATATCTGGCCCATATCCAGCGGATGCTGGGCTTTGCCGGCGTACCGGAGGCCGATGCCAAATCGCGTGCCGAGGCGGTTCTGGCCCTGGAAACCGCCATGGCCAAGCCGCAGTGGGACCGCGTCAAGCTGCGGGATCGCGACAAGACCCTGAATGTCCATACCTTCGCCGAGTTGTTGCAGGCCTATCCCGGCTACGACTGGGCGGCGCAGCTGCGCGCCCAGGGCATGCCGCAGCCGGAGCGCTTGAACATTGCGACCCCGGATGTCATCGCCCCGATGATCGCGTTGGTGAATGCCACGTCGCTTTCGACCTGGCGTGACTACCTCACCTTCCATGCCGTCGATGGCAACGCCGATTTGCTCAGCAGTGAGATCGACCAAGCCGCGTTCGAGTTCAACGGCAAGGTGCTGTCGGGGCAACAGGCCCAGCGCGAGGACTGGAAGCGCGCATTGGCCTTGGTGGGGGGGCGTGCAGGTCTGGGCGAGGCGCTGGGTGAGCTGTACGTGGCCCGTTATTTCAAGCCGGAAGCCAAGCAGGCAATGGAAGTGTTGGTGGAAAACCTCCGCACCGCCCTGCGCAAGAACATCGAGCAGCTGGATTGGATGGGCGAAGCCACCAAGGCCGAGGCATTCCGCAAATTGGCAAGCTTCCGCCCCAAAATCGGTTACCCGTCGAAGTGGAAGGACTATTCCAGCGTTGCGATCTCACCCACGGATCTGGTGGCCAACGTGATGGCGATGCGGCAATACAACCGCGCTGACCAGAATCGGCGCGTGGGCCAGAAGACCGACCGGGAAGAGTGGGGCATGACGCCACAGACGGTGAATGCCTATTACAACTCGGCTTTCAACGAGATCGTGTTCCCGGCAGCGATTCTGCAGGCGCCATTCTTCGACCTGCATGCCGACCCGGCGGTGAACTACGGCGGCATCGGGGCCGTGATCGGCCATGAGATGGGGCACGGGTTCGACGACCAAGGCAGCAAATCCGATGCCGATGGCATCCAGCGCAACTGGTGGACCGATGAAGACCGGGCTCGGTTCGAGCAGCGCACGAAAGCGTTGGGCGCCCAATACGACGCCTACTGCCCACTGGAAGGCCAATGCGTGAATGGTGGCCTGACCATGGGCGAAAACATCGGCGATCTTGGAGGCTTGTCCATGGCCTACACCGCCTACCAGCTCAGCTTGGGCGGCAAGCCGGCTCCGGTGCTCGAAGGCCTGACCGGTGACCAGCGGTTTTACATGAGTTGGGCGCAGATCTGGAAGGGCAAGTACCGCGATGCGGCGCTGCTCAACCTGATCAAGACCAACCCCCATTCCCCGGCGATGTACCGGGCCAATGGCCCGTTGCGCAATATCGACGCCTGGTACCGGGCATTCGACGTGAAGCCGGGGGATGCCATGTACCTGCCGCCGGAGCAGCGCGTCCGCATCTGGTGAAAGCGCGAATCATTTGGCTGGCTTGCGCGCCTCCAGCGCAGCCAGCGTCTCCTTGACGTGCTGGTTCGGGTTCATTGCATCGAAGGCGAAGACCACCTTTCCATGCCGGCCGATGACGTACGAGGTACGGCTGGAAAGGTCCGGCTTCAGCGTCATGGTGGCGTCATAGGCCTTGGCGATTTTTGCGCCTTCGTCGGCCGCGACGGGGAATTTGCCGGCGCATTTTTCGGTGTCCTTGGAAAACTCGGCCAACCGCTCCGTGTTGCCGGCGGTGATGCCGATCACGCTGGCCCCCAGCGCCTTGAATTTGTCGACCGCGCGTGAAAAGGCGGCTGCTTCTGCGTTGCAGCCGGGCGTGAAGGCCGCGGGAAAGAAATACAGCACCACGGGGCCTTGCTTGAGCGCGTCCGCCAAGGTGAAGGTGATCGGTTGCCCGGCAAGGTAGGCCGGCGCACTGAAAGGCGGGGCTGCCGTACCCGGCTTGAGTGCGGCGGTAGCTGGCAGGGCGCAGGCGAGGGTGAGGGCGAAAACGGCTAGACGGCGCATCGGGAAATCTCCATCCGGGAGGTTGACGATACGCCGATCGCCCGGCTGGCGTATCGTGCGTGGAAGAACTTGCAGGAGGCCAGACATGGCGACGGGTTGGGCGGGCGACGGTGCTGTGCAGGATCAGATCGATGCCACGGTCACGGATGGCATTGCCCGGATTCGCAGCCGCCTGCCCACTGGGCCAGGCCTGGAGCGCTGCGAGACGTGTGATGCCCAGATCCCCAAGGCGCGCCGTGCGGCGGTGCCAGGCGTCCGCCTGTGCGTCGTCTGCCAAGAGGCGCACGATGACGGGGATGCGGCACACGCCGGCTACAATCGGCGCGGCAGCAAGGACAGCCAGTTGCGCTGAAACGCTGACGCCCGGCTGGGGGCCGGGCGCCTTGGTGCAGCAGGGGGCTGTGATCAGTGGATGCTGAAGGCGAGGATCATGCCGAGGATCGCCGGCAGGATCATGGCGCCGTCACGGTCATATCGGCCGTACTGATAACGATCGTAGTAACCGTCCCGGTAACCGCGTTCAAACCCTTGACGGAAATACCAGCGGTAATCGTCGTAGCTCACATACCATCCGCCGTAGCCGTAACTGCCGTCAATCCATCCATAGTTGTTGCGGTAGTCGAAACGCCAGCCATCCATGCGGTCAGCACGACCGGCCTGCCAACCTTCTCTGTAGCCATCGCGAATGGCCTGCTGCAGCAGCTCCGCACCATAGTGGTTGGTGCTGTGCCAGCGTCCGCCGTAGCTGTAACGGTAGTTGTAGGGCGTGTAGTAGTAGGGGTCGTTGTAGTAGTCGTGGCGATGGTTGTGCCAGCGCATCTGTGCGGCAAGCCAGCGGCGCCAGAATTCCTGCTGGTAGCGATACTGGGCGTTTCGGTGATGCCGATGCAGGTCATGGCGATGGCGGTTCCAATCATCGCGCCGACGATGTTCGTCCCGCTGCCAATTCGATTGCTGATGGCGTGATTCGTCGATGCGCTTGTCGCGTTCCACCGTGGAAATGCGCGGGGTGTGATCGTTGCGGCCGTCTGCCGGCCAGCCGGGGCGGTCGTTGCGGCGGTTGTCGGGCTGCAGGTCCGGGGTGACAGGGCGGGATTGCGTTGGGCGGGTGGGCAGCCCCGGGCGTGTGTTCGGGCGTGGAGAGCCTGCCAGGCCATCGGGTGAAGGGGGGCGCGGCTCAACAGGCCGAGGCTGCGATTGCGTGGGGCGCGACGGTGTCTGATAGGGGGGGCGAGGCGGGTTGGCGCGTTCGTTGGCACGCCGTGCCAATTCGCCCCAATTTTCATGGCGAGTGGCGTCCGAAACCGGCGGGACGGGGCGCTCGCGCGGAGGTTGGGTGGGCCGGGTGGTCACGTCAGGTCGCCCCGGGTTGGCCCAGGTAGGACGGGACGGGGCAGGGCTGCTGGCGGCGGGGCGCTGGCTGGGGCGAACGGGCTCCAATTGCCGCTGCTCAGGGCGCTCAGGGTCCGCACGTCGTGGCGCAGGCATGGCCACCTCGGCGCGCCGGGGCAGTTGGCGGTCGTCGCGACGGTCTTCCTGCCGCTCGGAAAATGCCCGGCGGCGGGGTTGGTCATCCTCTTGCCCGGCCGCAAGGGCCTGAGCCGGATTTCCAAGAACAATCAGGCTTCCCCACAGGGCAAGCGACAGGGGGCGGGCAAGGGTCATGCTACGCATCTTCGATCTCCACCTGCGGCGGGCCAAATCGCCGTTCGACGCCAGTAAGCGGCGGGCTGCATGAATGCAGGCTGAGAGTGCATCGACACCGTTCGAGGTGCAAATCCAGCATTCATGAATCAGGCGGCAGCGTGCATGCAAACATGACCGACGGCAGCCGCCAGCGGCGGAATGGCGTGCGACAGTTGCCGGCAAATTCGAGGAGGTTCCGATGCGCCTGTTTGCCTGTTGCGCCCTGATCGCCAGTTGTTTCGTTACCCCGGCCGCGGGCGCTGATGATGCGGCTTCCCCGCCTTTGACCGCCACCACTGCAGCCACCGGTTTGCCGCGCACGCCTGAGCAGGAAGCGGTGGTGTTCGAACAGGCCGACCTGTCGTTCAAGGTCGATCCCGCAAGGCGCTTCCTTGAAGGGGATGCGCGTCTTCGTTTCCTTTCAACGCGCCTGCTGGATCGCCTCGTGGTCGATCTGGACAGCCACTATCGGGTCGAGGCCGTCACCGTGGATGGCGTGGCCATCGCCACGGACCACTGGCGCAACCCGGAAGGGCGCATGACGGTGGATCTGCCCCGGCCACTTCCTGCGGGTGCGCGCACGACGTTGCGCATCCGTTATTCAGGGCATCCGCACGTGGCGAACAAAGCCCCTTGGGATGGTGGATTCGTCTGGGCAACGGCGCCGTCCGGCGAGCCTTGGGTGGCCACGGCGGTGCAAGGTGAAGGCTGTGACCTGTTCTGGCCCTGCATCGACCACCCCATGGGCGAGCCGAAGGAAGTGGTGCAGCACATCACGGTTCCGGCGCCACAGGTGGTCGCCGGCAATGGTGTGGCCGAAGGGATGGACGAGAAAGCCGGATGGCGTACCTATCACTGGCGCGCCCAACAGCCGAATACCTATGCCATTGCCCTCAACATCGGCCCCTACGAGCTTCTGCAAGCGGACTACAAAAGCCGATATGGCAATTCGTTTCCACTGCAGTTCTGGCATTTGAAAGGGCGACGTGAAAAGGCCGAAGTCTTGTTCGCCGAGTTCATCCCGATGCTGGATTTCTTCGAGGAAGTCATCGGCCCGTATCCGTTCGCCAGCGAGAAAATGGGCGTGGCCGAAACGCCCCATCTGGGCATGGAGCACCAGACCATCAATGCCTACGGCAATGACTACAGGAAGGCGGAAACTGGCTATGACTGGCTGCTCCAGCATGAATTGGCCCACGAATGGTTCGGCAACCAGCTGACCAATGTGGATTGGGATGACCTGTGGCTGCATGAGGGCTATGGCACCTACATGCAGCCCTTGTATCTGCAGTGGCTGCGCGGCGACATGGAATACATGGCGGCGCTGATGAAAATGCGCGCCACGCTGATGCTGCGCCACCCCATCGTGGCCGGTCGCAGCATGGTGGAAAAGGATGTGGCCGATGCCAGCCGTGGGCCTGGCAACGACGTGTACTACAAAGGCGCCCTGATGTTGCACACCTTGCGCGGCCTGATTGGCGATGCCGCCTTTTTCCGGGTGACCCGCGAGCTTTTGTATGGCACTGATGCGCCGAAGCCCGGGCATTTCCGGCCGCGCCACGCTTCCACTGCGACGTATGTGGCGCTGGTGCAGCGCGTCACCGGCAAGGATCTCGGTTGGTTCTTCGATGTGTACCTGCGTTCGGTGCAATTGCCGGAATTGCTGGCGTCCCGTGATGCAGACACCCTGGTGTTGCGCTGGAAAACAGAGGATGACAGGCCGTTCCCGATGCCAGTGCAGGTTCGGGTGGGCAAGCGCATCGTCGAGGTGCCGATGGCGGATGGGCGTGGACGCATTGCCTTGAATGCCGGCGAAAGCTTCACCCTTGACCCGCATTCGAAGGTGCTGCGCGCGCTGCCGCATGTGGTGGACTATCAGCGCGACGCCTCGGAGCGCGCCAAGGCGAGCACCGAAAAGCGCTGAGGTTCAGAAAGCGGCAACCGGCCCGTGGGTGACCGCGGCAGGCGAGCTGGTGCCCGCCTGCCGCTTCTGTTCACCAATGCACACCGCGCATCAGGGCAGCAAAGGCGATTTGCTCCTGGCTGGGTGACTCATCCTTGAGTGCCTGCTTGTCACCGCGGGCAGCGGCAGAGTCAGGGAAGAGTTCGAAAGCGGTGCTCATCACCACCTCGTACGCCTTCGGTGCCACGGCATTGACCAGTGCGGCGAAGATGCCAAGGCGCGTGGCGATGCGGCTTGGGCGCTCGATGATGCCCTTCACCACGAGATCGGCCGCCTCGTCCGGTGACAGCGTGGGAACACTGTCATACATCTTGGTGGGCGCGATCATCGGGGTCTTCACCAACGGCATGTTGATGGTGGTGAAGCTGATGCCCTTGCCCGACAATTCTCCCTGCGCGCAGCGACTGAACGCATCCAGCGCGGCCTTGCTGGCCACGTAAGCGGAGAAGCGGGGCGAGTTGGCAAGCACGCCGATCGAACTGATGTTGATGATGTGGCCCTTGCGACGCTGGGTCATCATCGGCATGAAGCCCATGATCAGCCGGATGCTGCCGAAGTAATTGAGCTGCATGGTGCGCTCGAAATCGTGGAAACGGTCGTAGCTGGCCTCGATTGAACGCCGGATCGAGCGGCCCGCGTTGTTGACGAGGACATCCACATGCCCATGCTCGGCCAAGACGGTGGCCACCAACGCATCGCAGCTGGCCATGTCGGCGAGGTCGGCGGTGTAGGCGAAGACCTTGCCACCTGCCTTCTTCATCGCATCGCGCGCCTTGAACAACTCCTCCTCGCCGCGCGCCACGATGATGGTGGTCGCCCCGGCTTCTGCCACACGCTGTGCCGTGGACAGGCCGATGCCCGACGAGCCCCCGGTGATCAGCACCACCTTGCCCTTGACCTTGCCCTTCAGGCTGCGGTCGATGAACAGATCCGGGTCGAGGTGGCGTTCCCAGTAGTCCCACAGGCGCCAGGCGTAGTCGTCCAAACGCGGGACCGAGATGCCGGACCCCTTGA
Organism: Pseudomonadota bacterium; assembly: GCA_963205445.1. Lineage (GTDB taxonomy): Bacteria > Pseudomonadota > Gammaproteobacteria > Xanthomonadales > Xanthomonadaceae > Thermomonas. Next base: position 10,774 of record CAUJJG010000022.1, on the reverse strand, counting down.
GGGCGCGTTCGGTTTCCCGATTGTCGAAGCGCGTGGGGTAGGTGATGTACTTCAGCGTCTCCTTGGGGATCCTGAAGTCGCGCAGCAGCATGCCCACGAAGCGCTTCACCGGAGGCAGGCTGCCCACGGCCATGCGCACGCCGCCGGGCACGAAGGCGAACATGCGGGCATCGATGCGCATGGTCATCTCCGGCGCATGGCCGGCGCGCGCGAAGGTATTGATGACCTCACCGGCCCGCATCGGATCGGGGTCGGTGAGATGGAAGCAATGGCCGTCGAGCTTCGGCTTGTGCGCGATGTGGTCCATGGCATCGGCGACGAAATCCACCGGCACGATGTTGATGCGCCCGCCTTCCAGCCCCAGCATCGGCATCCACGGCGGCAAGGTCTGCCGCAATTTCTTGATGAAGGTGAAGAAGTAATAGGGGCCATCGATCTTGTCGATCTCGCCGGTGCGCGAATGCCCCACCACCATGCCAGGCCGGTAGATCCGCCATTTGACGCGCTTCTCGGCCCGCACCAGGCCTTCCGAGTCATGCTTGGTGCGCAGGTAGGGGTCTTCCAGCCCTTCGGCTTCCTTGAACATGTCCTCGCGGAACACGCCAGGGTACATGCCGGCGGCGGCGATCGAGCTGGTGTGGTGGAAACAACCCGCCTTGAGGGCAGCGGCGAGATCCAGTGCATTGCGGGTGCCATCGATATTGGCTTCCTGCATCGCCTCCGCGCTGGCGGCCATGTCATAGATGGCCGCGAGGTGGAAAAAGTGCTTCACCTTGCCGGTCAGCGCCCGCAGCTGCGCGGCGGCCAAACCACATTTGGGTTTGGTCATGTCGCCGGCAACCGCAACCACGCGTTTCGGGTCCCACCCCTGCCGCTTCACCAGCGCGTCGAATTTCTTCGTCGATTCCTTGCGCACCAACACGTGGATCGTGCCGCTGCGCTTGAGCAAGTTGTCAATCAGGTAGCGGCCAATGAAGCCGGTACCGCCGGTGACGAAGTAACTCATTGCGCGCCTCCTTCAGGCGTGGTCGGCGCGATTGCGCCCCTTGGCCGATACGTTGCCAGACCCGGGCGCGCTCGACAATTCCCCTGCGTATTGACCCGCAGAATCGTGCGTGCTGATATGGTTGGAACATTGCATGGGGAATTGACATGGCCGACCTTAAAGCGTTGTTCGAACAAGCAGCAAAAGACGTGCACGCCCTTGCCGAGCGCCCCGACAACGACACGCTGCTGCGCCTGTATGCGCTGTACAAACAGGGTGCGGAAGGGGATGTCAGCGGCGCCAAGCCGGGGTTCTTCGATTTCGTCGGCACGGCCAAATACGAGGCCTGGGGCAAGCTCAAAGGCACTTCCCAGGAAGATGCGATGCAGAAATACGTCGATCTGGTCAAAAAACTCGTTTCCTGAGCGATCGACGCATGGCCAAGCAAACCCGTCAGCGCATCCTCGACGCATCGCTCACGATGTTCAATGCGCTGGGCGAGCCCAACGTCACCACCAACCACATCGCCGACGAGCTGGAAATCAGCCCGGGCAATCTGTACTACCACTTCCGCAACAAGGACGACATCATCGAGCAGCTGTTCGCCGGTTACGAGCAGCGGATGGATACGGCACTGGCAGCCCCTGAGGGGCGGTTGCCGGGCTTGGAGGATGTCTGGCTGCAGCTGCATTTGGTGTTCGAATGCATCTGGGACTACCGCTTCCTGTACCGAGATCTGGTCGATATCCTGAGTCGCAACCGGCGGCTGCGGCTGCGGTTTGCCAGAATCCTGAAGCGGGCGAACGAACAGGCCCATACCGTCATGCGCGGGCTGGTGCAAGCGGGCGTGATGCGCGCCTCCGCGGACGAGCTGGATGCGGCAGGGACCAATATCCTGGTCATTGCCACGTTCTGGCTGAACTATGCGGCGGCCCGAGGCGACAAGGACGAGCAGGCCTCGATCCGGGATGGCATCGTGCAGGTGTTGATGCTGGTGGCTCCCTTCCTGCGAGATGCGGAACGTGTGCACCTGCACACCCTGACGCGCGCTTACATCGATTGAAAAATAAGGGCCCTGCAAGCAGGGCCCCGGCAGTGACCGACAGGAGATCGGTGTGTTCAGCGCTTGCGCTTGCGTGCGCTTGGCACGGTGGTTTTGCGTGCCTTGCGGGCGAATTGCATCGATTGCCCAAACAACGTGGTGGCGCGTTGCAGTGCCAAGCCGGACTGGCGACGAACTGCCACCAGAACCCCCAACGAGGCGAGCCAGAGGTGGCGTGGGGTGGAGGCGAGCGCCTTGTTGTGCAGCGGGCGGCGGGGTGAATTCTTGCGGCTGGCCATGATGTGGCTCCGTGTGCGTCGGTGTTGGGGACGCATTGCATCCTGCGACCTTCGTGTGGAGCTTTCACACTATCGCGCCTCTTGCAAGCCGGTGTGCAACTGCGGATGCTGGGGGTTATCCAACGCAGCAGACAGGGACACCACATGGCCAGCAAAAAATCCGCCGCCGCCTGGGCGCCATTCCCGCATGACACCAAGGCGTTTGCCTATGCAGGCGATGCCCTCAAAAAAGCCTGGCCCAAGCTGCATGCGGGTGACTGCGAGCCGTTTCCGGATGCCAAGCGTGCTGCTGCCTTGCTCAAGGCGGCAGGGAAGGCGGCGCCGAAATTGGAAGCTGATGCCCTTGCCGAGGCGTTGCAGGCGGCCTGGAGAGACTTCCATCGCGGTGAATTCAAGGCAGCCTTCGACGCAGGGGCTTCGCTGGGCCCGGTAGGGGCATCGGTTGCGGTCAAGGCGCTGGGCATCCACACCACCTACCTGGTCGATGATGCCGATGCGCAGCTCAAGCGATTCGAGCAAGCAGCCGCCCTTGCGGAGGCGGCGATCGTGGCGCTGCCAGACGAAGCCAACAGCCATTACCGCCATGCTTTTGCCTTGGGCCGTTACAGCCAGGGGTTGTCGATTGCCAAGGCGCTGAAGCTGGGCATCGCGGGCAAGGTGCGCGAGTCGTTGGAAGCCGCGTTGGAGCTGTCGCCCAAACATGCCGAAGCGCACACCGCGCTGGCGCTGTACCACGCGGAAATCATCGGCAAGATTGGTGCGATGATCGGTGGACTGACCTATGGCGCAAAAGCCGCTTCGGCCGAAAAACACATCCGCGAGGCGCTCAAGCTGACCCCGGCTTCACCCATCGCGCATGTGGAGTACGGCAACGTCCTGTTGTTGCTGGATGCGCGCCGAAATGAGGACGCTGCGGCGGAGGCCTACGAACGGGCAACCCAATGCAAGCCGCTGGATGCCATGGAAACCCTGGATGCGGCATTTGCGGCCGACAAGCTGGAATGATACGAAAGAGCGGTGGTTTCCCACCGCCCTGCATCAGGAAGCCGGGCTCAGTAGGTCCGGCATTGCTTGAAGCGCACGGGCTTGCTGCTGCCCGCGGGTGGCTGCAGCTGGATTCGCGAAGCAGCGAGCTCCGGGTAACGTTCCAGCAAGGGGCAGATTTCATTGATCGGGTCGGCTTCCTCCGCCGACAGGTGCACCAGCAGGGTTGACTGGGTGGACCACAGCGCGCGCTGCACGCCGAACAGCGTGGAAATCACGTTGGCAGCCTCGCGTCGACGCTGGTCGAGCTCGGACTGATTGGTCGGAATGTCGCTGGGAGGCGTGACCTCTTGCGGCGCTGCGGTCTGCGCCTGCGCCTGCGCCTGCGCTTGGCTGGCGGGTGACGGCGTGGCGGTGACAGGTTGTGCTGCGATGGCGGGTTCGGGTGTTTCTTCGGCGGTTCCGCCCCCGACGACAAACCACATGATGGCGGCGGCGCAGGCGGCACTGCCCCAAGCGATCACGCGCTTCTTGCTGTCATCGATCGCCCGAGGCGGTGGGGGAGGCGGGGCATCCTTGGGAGCGGCAACATAGGGCCGCACTTCCGGCCACAGGCTGGGGCCGTCGATGAGTTCGATGTCCTGTTGCCGCGCAATGCGAACCGCTTCCTCGTCAAAGCGGCCCGGGGTGACCACGATCACACCATGGGTGCCGCGAAGTTTGGCCGATTTGGCCAAGCCCAGCAGGGCCTGGGCACCCACCACCGAAGCACTGCCGTATTTGCAGGACAACAGCATTTGCCTGCCATCGCGTTCCAGCACGATGTCGCTGCCATCGGTGGGGATGCCATCCGAGGGGACGCCCGGTTCAATCACCGGTTCATAGCCGCGGCCGCGCATCGCCTGCAGGACCAATTTTGCGAACTCGCGCCAGCGCAGTTGGCCCAATTGCTCGGCACTGCGTTCCACGGTGTCCTGGGGGTCGTCGGTGGTCTCGCTACTGCCGAGCCAACGGCTCAGGCCAAGCCCGACCAGAATGAAAACGATGAGAGCGATCAGGAGGGGGAGCATGCGAGGCAACACTGGAATGCAGAAGGCGCAACTATACAGTGATGCGCGGTGTTGACAGCGTGTGGCGCGACGGTTTTCCTGAAAAACCGCCTGCCCGAACGGGCGGGGGTGGGCCCCCGCCCGGGGTTACATCAAGCGGCGTCGGTGGCCTGTGCCGCTTCCGCCGGCTGTGAGTCGGGCTTGGCAGCCGCCTTCAAGGCTTTGCGCGGCGCCGGCTTGGCCGCCTTGGTGTCGACCTTGGCCTTGGCGGGCTTGGCTGCTGGCTTGGCCTTGGTCGGCTTGGCTTTGCTGGCTGCGGGCTTGGCGGGGGCCGTTGCCTTGCGCGCGGGCTTGGAATCGCCGCTGCCGGCTTTGCGCAGCTCCGACGTCAGGCGCTCGACGCGCTGGGTCAGGGCATTGAGGTCGTCACGGCCGGGTACGCCCAGCTTGACGAGGGCCCGCTGCACGCGTTCCTCGAACACTTTTTCCAGCTTGTCCCAAGTGTCAGAGGCGCGTTCGCGGGCTTGGTCAACCCGGCCTTCCACCACGTCGCGCACCACGTTGGCGCGGCTGCCTGCGAATTTGCGTGCCGTCTGCTCCAGCGAGAGACCATCGCGCACCAGCGTTTCGAACAGCTTGCTGCCTTCCGCCTGGGCCCGGTTGAAGGCGCCCATACCGGCCAGCCAGATGTGCTGGGCGGATTCGGTGATCGACTTGGTCGGCAATGCCAGCTTGGGCTTGGCGGCCGATGCTTTGCGTGCGCGGGGTTTGCCTGCGGGCTTGGAGGTGGATTTGCTGGCAGTCTTGCTTGCGGTTTTCTTGAGCTTGGCCATGGCGATGTTCCCGGCGTCAGGAGGACGCGTTTGGTGGGTGATTGCAGCGAAGGATGCTGCAGGGCAATAGAGCATTCACACCATCCGGCGACGCTGCAGGCCGTGTTCGATATCGTCCAGCGCATGCGTCAAACGTGCAGTGGTTTCGGTGCAGCGCATGGGCTTGGGAAGATGGGCCAGGATGGAACGTGGGCGGTTGGCGATGACGTCCTCGCGCAGGCGAATGCCGTGACGGGCGAGGACCGGCTCGATCTGTGCGCGACGGTTGCGAAGATCGTCAAGCGTATTGCGATAGGCCAACTGCGATATGCGCCTGCGCGACGAGAAGCTGAAGATATTGGTATAGAACAGGTCGCGGTCGGCGGCATTGGGCTCGAAGACCATCTGGTCGATCTGCGGGTATTGCTGCGGGTAGCGCGCCAGGCCCACCTGCATGCGTGACTGCAGCATGGTGCGCAACGTCTGCGACAAAACACCGGGCAGGCCACTTTCGGAAATTCGGCGATCATTGTCGCGGTGATGGCCACTGCCCGTGGCGCTGTCTTCGGATGGATTGAAGGGGACCAGGGGGTTGATGCCAAGCATGAGGTCGACGTCGCGCTCCAGCACGACCGAGGCATGCATGGTCCGGCGCAGGGCGCCGTCGACGAAATGGCGGGTATTGCCGGCCTTGTCCAGCATCTCCACCGGGGGGTAGAGGCCCGGCAGGGCGGAACTGGCTTGTACGGCGCGTGAAATGGGGATGTCGTCCCATCCTTTGTCGCCGAAGCGCACGGCTTCACCGCTGTCCAGATCGACACCGATCACGAACAGTGGGCGGCTGATGGTGCGGAAGTCATTGCTGCGCCCGGCGCGATTGAAGATGTCCTGCAGGAAGCGCTCAACCGCGTTGTTGTCGAACAGGCCGGTGGGAACCAGGCTGCCGACGCGGTTGAGCACGTCGGACCAGCGCGAGTCGCTGCGTCCGCTCCAAAGGTCGCGTGCGAGGCGCGTGGCCAACCCGGGAAATGCGGCGGCACGACGGAAGTATTCGCCGAAGGCAGGCTGCAGGAAGGTTTCCGGACGGAAGGAGACGTCTGCGCTGTCGCCGCTGATGAAGATCCGGCACAGCTCGGCGGTATCCATGCGATTGGCCAGGCCCGCCGCGAAAAACGCACCCGAGCTGACGCCGACATAACAGTCGAGGCGGGTGAGATCCAGCCCGTCGCAGGCTTCGTCCAAGGCGCGCAAGGCGCCCAGTTCGTACATGGCCCCTACCGGACCACCGCCGGCAATGGCCAAGCCAATGCGGGGAGGCCCGGCGCGGCGTTTGGGAGGGGTGGCGGAATGCAGAGACAGCATGCGGAACTCCGGGGCAACACTTGTCCGAGTGTAGCGGAGTGGGGTGGAGTATTTCGTTGGCTTTGTCTGGCTACACTGGGGCGCATGGCGAACAGGTCCAATCTCCATGCCCGCCTTGCTTTCCATTTGGCCGCACACCAGCGCGTTTTTGACCCGCAGCGCGAGCCGCGCAACCGCCTGCCGTGGCTGAAGCCACTGCAAGCGTGGCAGTCATGGCGATTGGAGCGCAGTTTTGGCGGATTCCTGAAGGATCCCGCTTGCCGTCCTGCGGCGCTGTTTTTCCTGACGGACATGTACGGCGAGCGGGACTTCAGTCAGCGCGATGCGGACATCGCCCGAGTGATTCCCCGCATGCAGCGGCTGCTGCCTTTGCCGCTGCTGGATACCATCGTCGATGGGATCGCGCTTGGGGCCTTGAGCCACGCCTTCGACCTGCGCATGGCTGAGGTTCTGGGCCGGACCATGCCCCGCCCCGGGACGCTGGATGTGGCTCATTACGGGCGTGCCTATCGCACCGTGGGCCATCCCCGCCTGCGTGCCCACCAAATCGCTCTGATCGACAACGTGGGTCAGGGGCTTGCTGCAGCTTTGAAGATGCCGGGCGTGGGCAGTCTGCTCAAGGTGTCGCGTTTGCCGGCACGTGCCGCAGGGTTGATGGAGTTGCAGTCTTTCCTGGAGCGGGGCTATGGCGCGTTTGCTCGCCTGGAAGACCCGCGTCGCTTCCTTGGGGACATTCGACAGCGCGAAACGGTTGTGATGCAGCGCCTGTTCGACGGTGACCGAGACCCTTTCGGCTTCGATTGAACGGCCTCAGCGTGCCCCGAAAGCGAGCAGTGCGGTCAATGCGCCGGCGAGCAGCACTGCGGACACCAGCAACCAAGGGACCCGCTGGGCCCAGCTGCGGCGAGGTGGCTGTGGAGGCGCGTCGGCGTCGGCGTCATGGGGGTGGCGCGCAGCCACGAGTGTGTTGACGGTGGGTGTGCCTTCAAGCACGAAGCGGTGCTGCGTGCCGATAGCGATCTGGTCGCCATCGTGCAGCAGCGCGTGTGCACAGGCCCGGCCATTGACCCTGACTTCCCCCATCGCGTGCGTGAGGCATGCCCGGCCGCCGCGATCCTCGATGCGTGCATGCTCGGCCAGCACGCCGTGGCCGTCGATACGCAAGGTGCAGCGATCGCCGCTGCCGATCAGCAAGGATTTGTCCAGACGGATACTGCGCCCGTGACAGGCCCCACCCACGCCCCGCAATACCAGACGGAGATTGCCCGGCACGGCAGGTGCCGGCGACTCCGGCAGCGGTTCATTGGAGGCATCCGCCGCCATCAGCAGAAGCTCGTGGCCATCGGCGTGGATGCAATCGCCGGCGCGCAGCATCGCCATTTGCTGCACGGGGCGCCCGTTGACGTGAACCCCCGGCAAGCCTTCCGCTACGGTCAGCCAGATGCCACGCCTATCGTGACTGACCTGCAGCAGCCAGTCGTCCCCCTGGCACAGATCAAGGCTGTTGCCTTGCCGGCCGATGCGGTGCACGCCACCGTCCAGTGCAAGCTCTTTCGGGTTGTGGTCGCAAAAGCGCAGGTGCAGGGTTTTCATTGCCGCGCAATCTAGCACGCGTGCGGGCTGGATCCAGTTGTTCCTGTCCGGGTGATCGGGGCAGAATGCGGGCAGCCCGTCTCCTGCCAGACCACGCCATGTCACATATCAATATTCGCCACTCTCATTCGCTGTCGAAATCCCATGCCCGCAAGGCGGTGGAGGAGGTGGCCAAGAAGCTGGAGGAACGGTTCGGCGTGACGTCCGGCTGGGAGGGGGATGTGCTGAATTTCTCGCGCAGTGGCGTGGATGGCCATATCGCGCTGGAAGACAAGGGGCTGCACGTCACGGCCAAGCTCGGCTTCCTGCAAGCCATGTTCAAGGATCCCATCGAAGCAGAAATCAGGCGGGTGCTCAGCGAAAGGTTCTGACCCGCAGATTGGCGTTTCTGCACAATTCGAAATCGTCATATCCAGTTTCTTCGGCAACCGCACGCGCAAGCGTGCTGCACTGCGGCATACTCGGGGTTTCGCCACGATGGATGCCTTCGATGTCCCGCGCCTACAACTTCAGCCCCGGCCCCGCGATGCTGCCGGAATCCGTATTGCGCCAGGCGCAGGCGACGATGCTGGAGTTTGGCAGCTGCGGTGCTTCGATCCTTGAGATCAGCCACCGCGGCCCGGACTTCATCGCGGTGGCGCAGCAGGCCGAAGCCGATCTGCGCACGCTGCTGGCGATTCCTGACGACTACGCGGTGCTGTTCACCAGCGGCGGCGCGACCACGGTGCAGGCGCTGCTGCCGCTGAACTTCGCCGCACCCGGCCAGGCCTGCGACTACGTGGTCAGCGGCCACTGGGGCAAGACCGCGCTCAAGCAGGCGGCGCACTGCGTGGATGCGCGCACGGCGGCCAGCAGCGAGGACGGCGGTTTTCGCGACGTTCCGGCGCGCGATGACTGGCGGCTGACGCCGGGCGCGGCCTATGTCCATGTGACGGCCAACGAAACCATCCACGGCGTCGAATGGCACGACATTCCTGACGCCGGCAGCGCGCCGCTGGTCGCCGACTTCAGTTCCTCGATCGCATCCGAGCCGCTGGACGTGTCGCGCTTCGGGATCATTTACGCCGGTGCGCAGAAGAACCTCGGCCCGGTCGGCATCACCGTGCTGATCGTGCGCCGCGACCTGCTTGAACGCGAAGGCCAACCGCGCGCGCCGATTTTCGACTATCGCGCCCAGCTCAAGGCCGAGTCGATGCTCAACACGCCGCCGAGTTGGAACTGGTACGTGCTCGGCCTGACCGTGCGCTGGATGCTGGAGCAGGGCGGGGTGGAAGAATTCGCCCGTCGCAACGCACGCAAGGCGGCGCTGCTGTACGCGGCGATCGACGGCTCCGGTGGCTATTACCGCAACGAGGTCGCGGCAGGCGCGCGCTCGCGGATGAACGTGCCGTTCTTTCTGCACGACGCCGCGCTGGACAAGCTTTTCCTCGACGAGGCCAAACAGGCCGGGCTGGTGGCGCTGAAGGGCCACCGCGTGCTCGGCGGCATGCGCGCCTCGCTCTACAACGCGATGCCCGAAGCCGGCGTGCAGGCGCTGGTTGAATTCATGCAGGAGTTCCAGAATCGTCATGGCTAAGAAGTCCCCCCCCAAGCCGGCCACAGACAAGCTGGCGAAGAAGCGCACGCCAGTGGTTGAAGCCAAGCCTGACCTGGCCCAGGTGCGCCAGCAGATCGATGGCATCGACCAGCAGATCCAGCAGCTGATCGCCGAGCGCGCGCAGTGGGCGCATCAGGTCGGAAAAGCCAAGGGCAAGCTGGCGGCGGCGGTCGATTACTACCGCCCCGAGCGCGAGGCGCAGGTGTTGCGGCGGGTGGTGGACCGCAACGACGGCCCGCTGTCCGACGAGGTGCTGGTGCGGCTGTTTCGCGAGGTGATGTCGGCCTGTCTGGCCCAGCAGGAGCCTCTGAAAATCGGCTACCTGGGGCCCGAGGGCACCTTCACCCAGCAGGCGGCGAACAAGCATTTCGGTCACTCCGCGCATGGCCTGCCGCTGGGCAGCATCGAGGAAGTGTTTCAGGAAGTGGCCGCCGGCAATGCCGACTTCGGCGTGGTACCGGTGGAAAACTCCGGGCAGGGCACGATCCAGGTGACGCTGGATCTGTTTTTGACCTCGCCATTGCGGATCTGTGGCGAAATCGAGCTGCGCGTGCATCAATATTTGTTGTCGCGCAGCGGCCGGCTGGAGGACGTGGAGCGCATCTTCGGTCATCCGCAGGCGCTGGCGCAGACGGGTGGCTGGTTGCGCACCCATCTGCCGGGGATCGAGAAGCTGCCGGTATCGAGCAATGCCGAAGGTGCGCGACGTGCCCGAAGTGCCGACGACGCCGCAGCCATCGCCGGCGAGACTGCGGCAATTGTGTATGGCCTGAAAAAAATCGCCGGCCCCATTGAAGACCGCAGCGACAACACGACGCGCTTCCTGGTGATCGGCCGCCAGGCGTTCCCGCCTTCGGGCAATGACCGCACGTCGCTGCTGGTGTTCATTCGTGACCGCCCCGGCGCGCTGTATGGCGTGCTGGAGCCGCTGGCGCGGCGCGGGATCAGCATGAACCGGATCGAGTCGCGCCCCGAGCACGGCCACAAATGGCAGTACGCCTTCTTCATCGATGTGACCGGCCACTGCGACGAATCGCCGCTGAAGGATGCG
>CAUJJG010000021.1 GCA_963205445.1 Pseudomonadota bacterium | reverse complement strand
GCCGAGGCCAAGGCCGCCTGAGCCATGAATCTGCGCGACCTCAAATATCTCGTGGCACTGGCCGACCTGCGCCATTTCGGCAAGGCCGCGGAAGCCTGCTTCGTCAGCCAGCCCACCCTCTCCACCCAGATCCGCAAGCTGGAGGAAGAACTGGGCGTCACCCTGATCGAGCGCGCACCGCGCAAGGTAATGCTGACTGCCGCCGGCCAGGATGCCGTGCAACGCGCGCGCCGGATTGTGGCGGAAGTGGAGCAGATGAAAGACGCCGCCCGTCGCAGCCAGGACCCCGCGGCGGGGACGCTGCGCTTGGGCATTTTTCCCACACTGGCCCCGTATTTGCTGCCGCATGTGGTGCCCGACATGCGTGAGCGGTTTCCGAAACTGGAACTGTTGCTGGCGGAGGAAAAGAGTGATGTCCTCCTGCAGCAACTGCGCGACGGCCGCCTCGATGCCGCCCTGCTGGCGTTGCCCATTCACGACGATCAGCTGCAGACGCACTTCCTGTTCGAAGAGCCCTTTGTGTTGGCCACGTCGACGCAGCACCCGCTGGCACGGCATGCGCCGCTGCACCCTGACGCACTGAATGCCGAGACCTTGCTGCTGCTGGAAGACGGCCACTGCCTGCGCGATCAAGCCCTGGATGTCTGCCGCAGGACGGGCGCCACGGAGAAAACCGGGTTCCGCGCCACCAGCCTGGAAACCCTGCGGCAGATGGTGGCCGCAGGCGTGGGTGTCACTTTGCTGCCGCAACTGGCCGTGCTTGCCCCCATCGTCCAGCCTGCCGGTATCCAGCTGGTCCCCTTCGAAAGCCCGCCCCCCAGCCGCAAGATCGCGCTGGTCTGGCGCAAATCGTCCTCCCTGGAATCCTTCCTGCTGTCGCTGGCCGACCTCATCGCCACCCGCGCCAAGGCACAATTGCAGTCCTCCTGACACGAGTCTGTGCCCCATGCGCCTGCGAACCGGCTTGCTGCTGGCCATCATCGGCACCGCCGTTGTGGGGTGGTGGCTGGCGCATCCACGCAGTGCTCTGCCGCGCCCTGAACACCCCCCTTTGTCGGGATGCCCGCTGCCCCCCATCGCGACGCGCGACACCATCCCTCTGCAAAGCCCCGTGCCTTCCGGGCTGGCCCTGCCTGCGGTGTCGGGCGCCAAGGTCACGCCGCTGGCCGGTTTCAGCGTGGAGGCACGCGTCTTGGGTCTCGAACCCTATTCCTTGGGGCGAGAAGCGGAATATTCCCCCGTGGATCTGGCCGTGGGCTGGGGGCGGATGCGCGATGACGCGGTGCTGGACAGGCTCAGCTTTCGCCACGGCGGGCGCTTCTTCCGCTACCGATGGGAGGGCCAACCGCCGATTCCACAGCATGAAATCATTCGCAGCGTAGCGAATATGCACATCGTGCCGGCCAATGACGAGGTCACCGCCGCGCTCAAGCGGGTGAGAATCGGGCAGCAGGTTCGCGTCGACGGCTGGCTGGTACGCATCGACGCCGCCGATGGCTGGCACTGGCGCAGTTCTCTCACGCGCGAGGATGACGGCAATGGCGCCTGCGAGCTGGTCTACACCTGCGCGATCACGCCACGATGAACGCCTGTGTCACGCCTCTTGCGCGGCGTGGTCCTGCCGGGACTTCATCCCGGCCACGAAGATCCCGGCCAGGCTGACCGCCAGCCCCGCCCACTGCCGCGGCGTTGGCACCAAGTCCAGCACCAGCACGTCCAGCAGATAGGCCACGATGGGCTGCGCCAGCAGCAGCAGCCCCGCCAGCGCAACCGGCAGCACCACCATCGAGCGCGAGATCAGGATCCAGCTCAGGCAGTGCCCGACCGCCGCCAGCGCCAGCAAGATGCCCCAGACCTGCATGGACGGCGGTGCGAACGCTTCGCCCTCGGCCCAGCCGAGCAGGCCCAGACACAGCGCGCTGCCGAACGCGGCCAGGCACAGCACCTGCTCCACCGGCGCACGCGCCTTGCCCGTCGCGGCCTCGTGCTGGCTGCGCTTGATGCCGATGTTGTAGGCGGCGTAGGCCAAGCCGGTAGCCAGCCCCAGCCACACGCCCCAACGGTATTGCGCCGGCAACGAGGCCCAGCCCGCGCCAAGCAGCAGCCACAACCCGAAGAAAGCCAGCACTACCCCGGCCAGAAAGCGCCAGCTCAGGCGCTCGCCGAACAGCAGCACCCCGGCCAACGCCATGAAAAACACCTGCGCATTGGCCAGCAACGTGGACAGCCCCGGCCCCACCAGCAGGATGCTCTTGTGCCACATCCACAGATCAACGGCGAAGGCCAACATCGGCACCGGCAGCCAGCGCCATGCCGATTTCGGCAGCGGCTGCCAGCCGTGGCGGGCCTGTACCAGCGCAGCCAGCAGCAATCCGGCCAACAGCATCCGCCAGAACGCCACTGCGGTTGGCGGCATCTGGGTCAGCCGCACCATCAGCCCATTGCTGCCGATGATGGCAGCGCCGATCAGCAGTTCGGTGGTGGCCAGCGAGCGCGAAGTTGTCGTCATAAGCCGGCCAGAGTACGCCGTTCCGGCCGTCTCGCGCAGGCTCGGCTAAACTAGCAGGCTGTCCAAGTTGCGCCCATGCCCGTGTCCTCAGACCTGATTCCCGCTGCCCCCTCCAGCACGCCCACCGACGCCCCCGTGCGCACCGACTTCATCCGCCAGATCGTCAGGGACGACCTGGCCGCCGGCAAGCACACCGCGATCAAGACCCGCTTCCCGCCGGAGCCCAACGGCTATCTGCACATCGGCCATGCCAAGGCGATTTGCCTCGACTTCGGCGTCGCGCAGGAATTTGGCGGGGTCTGCAATCTGCGCCTGGACGACACCAACCCGGCGCGCGAAGACCCCGAATACGTGCGCGCCATCCAAGACGACGTGCGCTGGCTGGGCTTTGAATGGCACAGCTTGCGCCATGCCTCCGACTATTTCGGGGTGTATTACCTGGCCGCCGAAAAGCTCATCCGCGACGGCAAGGCCTTCGTCTGCGATCTTTCCGCCGAGCAGGTGCGCGAATATCGCGGCAGCCTGATCGAGCCGGGCCGCAACTCGCCGTTCCGTGAGCGCAGCGTGGAGGAGAACCTCGACCTGTTCCGGCGCATGCGCGCGGGCGAGTTCCCCGACGGCGCGCGCACTCTGCGCGCCAAGATCGACATGGCCAGCGGCAACATCAACCTGCGCGACCCGGCGCTGTATCGGATCAAGCACGTCGAGCACCAGAACACCGGCAACGAATGGCCGATCTACCCGATGTACGATTTCGCCCACGCCCTGGGCGATGCGATCGAGGGCATCACCCATTCGCTGTGCACGCTGGAATTTGAAGACCACCGCCCGCTGTACGACTGGAGCGTGGACAACGTGGACTTGGCGCACCACCCCGAGCTGTTGGAACCGCTGGTCGCCAAGGGGCTGCCGAAGGAAGCCGGCAAGCCGCGCCAGATCGAGTTCTCGCGCCTGAACTTCAATTACCTGGTGATGAGCAAGCGCAAGCTGATGGCGCTTGTCACCGACAAGCTGGTGGACGGCTGGGACGACCCGCGCATGCCGACCCTGCAGGGCATCCGCCGCCGCGGCTACACCGCCTCGGCGCTGAAGCTGATGGTCGAACGGGTGGGCATCAGCAAGCAGAACTCGCTGCTCGACATCTCCATCCTCGAAGGCGCGCTGCGCGACGATCTGGACGCGCACGCGCCGCGACGGATGGCGGTGATCGACCCGCTCAAGCTGGTGCTGACCAATCTGGCCGACGACCACATCGAGACGCTGACCTTCGCCAACCATCCCAAGGACGCGGCCCAAGGCGAGCGCGAGATCCCGTTCGCGCGCGAGCTGTGGATCGAGCGCGAGGACTTCGAAGAAGTCCCGCCCAAGGGCTTCAAGCGCCTGACCGTCGGCGGCGACGTGCGCCTGCGCGGGGCCGGCATCGTGCGCTGCGACGAGGCGATCAAGGACGCCGACGGCCGCATCATCGAGCTGCGATGCACGCTCGACCCGGAATCGCGTCCCGGCATGGAGGGCGCCAACCGCAAGGTCAAGGGCACCATCCACTGGGTCAGCGCGAAGCACGCGGTGGCCACGGAAGTGCGCCTGTACGATCGTCTGTTCACCGTGCCCGATCCGGACAATGACGAGGGCGGCAAGACCTATGTCGATTACCTCAACCCGGATTCGCGCAAGGTCGTGACCGGCTACGTGGAACCGGCGGCAGCGCAGGCCGCGCCGGAGCAGGGCTACCAGTTTGAACGCCTCGGCTATTTCGTCGCCGACCGCTACGACCACACCCCCGGCGCGCCGGTGTTCAACCGCAGCGTCACCCTGCGCGACACCTGGGCGCAGAAGGCTTGAGCATGCCGATGCCGCTTCCCGCGCAGCTGCACATCACGCTTCCGGTCTGGGTGCTGGAACTGGACGTGGCCGGCCGCGATTTCTCCAGCGATGCGGCCAAGGTCGGCTTCGCCATCGAGCTGTCGAAATACAACGTCGAGCGCCAGAGCGGCGGCCCGTTTGGTGCCGCGGTGTTCAGCGCCCAGCACCAGCTGATCGCGGTCGGTGTGAACCGGGTGGTGCGCCAGAGCTGCTCGCTGGCGCACGCCGAAACCATGGCCTACATGCTGGCGCAGCAGCGCCTGCAGCAGTTCCGCCTGAACGAGCTCGGCGGCCCGATCACCCTGGCAACCTCGGCCCAGCCCTGCTGCCAGTGCTACGGCGCGACCATGTGGGCCGGCATCGACCGCCTGCTGATCGGCGCCCGCAGCGAGGATGTGGAGGCGCTGACGCCGTTCGACGAAGGCCCGTTGCCGGCCGACTGGGTTGGCGAGCTGAACAAACGCGGGATCGAGGTGGTGCGCGACGTGCAGCGCGAGGCCGCCTGCGCGGTACTGAAGATGTATGGCGAACTGGGGGGACCGAATTATTGACGCCCT
>CAUJJG010000020.1 GCA_963205445.1 Pseudomonadota bacterium | reverse complement strand
CGGCGCTTGTTGTAACTCCATGCGTTGCTGACAAGATTGCCGTTGTTGCTGGTCGTGACGCTGACGGGCAAGCCATCCGGTGCGTAGCTCCAGCTCTGATTTCCGTTGCCATCCGGGAATGTCAACGTCATCAAGCGATTGCGAGCGTCATAACTACGCACTACCCGTCGCGCCAGCACGGCCGCTTCGCCACCACCGCTGCTGCATGCTTGCGCAGCAGGCAAGCCCGCCGCACTCCAAGCCAAATTGCCTGCCGCGTCATAACCATACAGGGTGGCGCCGGTTTCCGGCTCAACGCTGCGGCATAGCATTTGACTCATGTCGTAGGTGTAACTGCGCGTCACGCTTCCGCGGCTGATGGACAACGGCTTGCCGTAGGGGTCACGGGTAATGCTGGTGCTTTGTCCGGCCGAATCATTGACAAGCACAGGCCAATCCGTCGCGGGTTGATCATACGCAAGATAAGACGTCACCACGGCATTGCCACGCGGATTGGTAACCCGGACCTGGAAATTCGGCAGATAATCCGTAGTGGTTACAAGCAAGCCCAGCTCACTGTCCTGTGCTACCGAAGTCACCCGACCCAAGGTATCGTAAGACGTCCACACGCCTGTCGTTGGATTGCTGCTGGTGGAAGGGTAGGACTGAAAACTGACCCGCCCTTCAGCATCATATGCATACCGCACAAAACGTTCAGTTGCTGCCACATTGCTGCTGTCATATTCTCGTACAAGCAATGGGCGCCACATCCCGTCATAGTAGGTAACCTTGGCAGCATTGCCGGTGGTTTCAGTCAGCCGCCAATGCCCCGCTGCAATCCCGTACTCCACTGCATTGACTGAAACGAAACTGCGATTAGTGTCCTGCCACGCCGCGGAGTCCCCGCCGGGATAGGTGATGCCGGACAGCCGACCCATCGCGTCATATCTGTAGCTGGTGACATGGCCGTTTTCGTCAGTCAATGAGGCAATCAGGCCCGGGGCAATCACCGTGGCTTTCTGCGTCTTTCCGTCAGGATGCGTGATCAACTGCGGAACCCCGAGCTTCCATGACGAAAGCGTCGTTGCTTGGCCTCGCCCGTCCATGACCTTGGACAGGGTGCCATCGGCATTGTACGAATACGACTGTTGCAGCTTTCCAAAAGCATATTGGGCAATCGGCAACGCCGTGTTGGCGTCGTATGTCGTCTGCTGCATCACATCATTGCCGTCACAACCGACGCTGGCGGGTACAGAAGCGACACAGGTCACCGTGGCCGTTTGACCAACCACCCATTTTGCGGTGTTGTCATGATAGGTAATGGCCTCGGTGCGACTGTAGGTTTGTGCATTGAGATCAAAAGCGGACAACAGCAGCATGAATGTAGCTGCGACACTGAGCTTTGTCATCGTTTGCCCTCCCGTCATGGCTGTGCCGCACTGGTGCGAGTAATTTTGACTGGGCGCGCCTGAGAATCAAAACTCACATTTTCCTTCGTGAACGCCCTGCCCTGCTGACGCACCACCACCTTTAACTCCGGTCGATGGTATCCACTGGAAAACCCATCCTCCTGAACCTTCAAACTACTGCCGAATTGCGCCGGATAGACTTTGTCCTCCAAGCTGAAGTCATATTCATGCGTTTCGACAACATCCACCCTGTCACCCACGCCACGCTCGACACGCAACAACTTGCCTTCGTTATATTTGTAGCTGTTCCCGTAATAACTCTTTACCCAGCCACCATCCGGCTCCACCACCTTCGTGATGCTCCACCCATCACATGGCAGCACCGCAGGATTTCCACACTTCGGCGCCGCTGCGCACTGCATCGGCGTATATTTTCTGTAATCACAAACAGGATAGAAAACGGTCGCACCATTCTTGAGAGAAAAACTGATGCCGGGAGAGTAACTGTAATCCCAGGCAGCCTCGGCAACACCCGGCCCCCTCGTGCGCTTTTGCAGAAGCGTGAAAGCGTAGGCCGAAATGAAATAGAGATTCATGTCATCATTTGTGTCATTGTTGGAACCATAGGGGATCCCGGGGTTTCCAGCAGGGAAGCTGACGTTTTCACAGTTGACCGGCACATTGCTCCGCCCATGCTCGCGAAGCCCAACCCGAAATGACGCCACACTACCTGAGGGATGGGTTACATTTCCGACGGGCTCCTCATTCCAATTGGCTGGCGTCTCCTGCAAAACACAGGATCTTGACGGTTCAAGTTGGCTCGACACACTGGAAACCTTCATGACGGCATTGGAGAATTGCGAGAAATCAATCTTCCAGCTTGAACCATCAGGCAAACTCACCGTACGGAGCGACTTTCGCCCCCGGAGCAGATCGCCTCCATCCGGAAGGATGGCGTATCCGTAATGCCATGTTCGAATTCCATCTGAAACGCTGGCCACTCGGCCATCCTCGTAAGACAGCGTCAATTGCCGCCCGTCGCTGGCCGTGATTTTCGTCAACCTTGCCGGCTGATTCCACGCATTGGAATAGCTGTAGACGACATGGTTGCCGAACCGGTCCTCAACTCTAGTTGCAAGCAACACATTCCTACGCAATGGCTGGATATGGACAATCCTTGTGCCAGTCAGAGATACCTGCCGCGACACGAGCGATGGAAGCTCATACTGGGCCATTCTTGCGAACCAAATCCTCGTTCCATTGGGCATGGTTGCAATGAACCCCTGCCCAGTGCCCCCCCCTTCAAGCGCCGGCAAGCAAGCCACATGCGTTTTCCCATCCTCCGTGACCCACGGATATGGGCCGCCAGATGCCGGACGTACGGCATCTGAATTTGCCCCCAGCAGCTCCTGGCTGCTTCCGTCAGGCAAGCGAATTGTCAGCCCCCCCCAATAATCGGAGTATTGGTACCCCTCTGAGTCCGCTGGTATAGGCAGCCGGGGTGGCAACCCCACCACGGAACAACGATTTCCCGGCACAGCCCCGCCTGCCACCCAGTCAGTGGCAAATGTCCCACTGATGCTGGGGATCTCAACTTCCCAGTCAGCAAGCATCTCATCCGTGAGAGTCCCCTTGCGGTTTTTCACCTGATAACGTCTTGTAAACTCCACCGCCAAGCCATTGCTGCCCGGCAAGCTGACGTCTGTCACAACAAACGACAGAGCACCATTGGCTACTTGAATTCTGTCGCCAGCAAAATCATCCCCCAAAGCTCTGACTTCCTGAGCCATTTTCACCCTGTGGCTGGGGTCTTCCCATGCCGTCTTCTGCGCAAGCACTTCAAAAGACATGGCGCACAGCAAGCCGATCACAACAAATTTCTTCATGTCATCCCCAACACAAAATCATTGACTCGAATACATAACCAGCAAAACCCTTTTCAGCTTCTCAACAGCTTTACTCGGGCATGGCTTCGAAAATTTCGTTTTTCAGCGCTCACCAGCGGCTTGCGCCCCACATGCATTCATGAACAATGCATGCGCACAAGCACGCCGCGACGGCTTGAGCCATCCGGCAAGAATCATCAAGAACGCGCCGCCCCCCCATGCAAAAGCATGTCCCCTGAGCCTGACGCATCGGGGCGGGACTGTATCACCCCGATTTTTGAATACGCAATGGGATGGCAGGAAGTTCTTGCATTCCTGCGCCACAGACACGCTTCTCACTCCATTTTTCCGCGGGCCTTGTTCGCCATGCGCAATCAAATCAAACGCGCATGTTCCCTGCCCGCATTCTCACATCGACACCAACCCAATCAGCGCCGCGGCCGTGATCGCAAATGCCAGCAGCACCGTGTAGCAGACACCCAGCACGCCGTAGGTCAACAGGGTCATTGGCCAACCCTGTGCGTAGACGCGTTTTTGCATCAGCAGCAGGTACACCGGCATCCACAGCAGCAGCAGGCCCTGCACCCAGTCGAACAGCGTGTTGACCCCGCTGCCCTCGGGGGCAAAGGTCTGTGACGACAGGTGGGCCAGCAGCACGAGCAGCAGGCTCAGGCTGAGGAAGGCGTGGCTGTGCAGGGCCACGACGAGGTGCTCCATGTAGAGCCGCCGTCTGAACAGATAGGCCAGCTTCAGCATCAGGGCAAACACCGGCACCAGCACGAACAGCGTGGTGGGGATTGCGCTCAGGGCCGCATTCTTGAAGAGTGCCGGGTTCTGCTTGAGCCGGGCCACGTTGTCGACGCCGGCTTGTATCTGCGCATTGAGCCATGCGTTGGCAAACCCGGGCAGCCAGCCGATGGCCACCGGGTGTTTGGAGGCATCCCAAGGCTTGCCGTCGATGATCAGGCCGGATGTGTCCACCCCTCCTGCACCGGCGTCCGTCGGATCTGCGGGCGGCAGGCCCTGCAACTCCCTGATGCGTCGATCGGCCGCCTTGCGTATCGACGCCTCGCCAGCTTCGATGCCGGGGATCCCGGCGGCCGCCGGGGTGCCGGCCATCTCCTGCTTGGCTTTGGCCATTTCCGCCAGTTGTGCGTCCCGAAGCCGCACCACCTCCGGTACCGTCGTGGCACGGGCCATCGACTGTGCCCCGCTGTCGAATGTGACGTTGGTATCGACATTCACGGTCAGACGGGCAACGAAGAAGGCCAGCACGGTGAGAAAGAAGAACAGGCGAAAAGGCGTGACGTAGCGGATCTGGCGGCCGGCGAAATACTCTTCGGTGAGATAGCCCGGCTGCAGAAACAGCGGCCGCAACGTGCGCGGGATGCGCGCATCAAAATCGAACACGCTGTCCAGCAGGTCACCGAACACGCTGCCCAAGGGCCGCATCAGGCCTTTCACGGGCTGGCCGCAGGCGTGGCAGTGGGGGCCATGCAAGGCCACGCCGCAGTTGCGGCATTGCGCCTGCTGCGGGGGCGGCCCCGAAGGGGCCTCGGGCACGGGATTCATGTTCATCACCGTAGAATGGCAGGCCGCGTGGCGCCTGCCCAGCGCGCGCCCTGCATTTTTCGCGCCCCCCATGTCCCTGAGCTTCCCCCATCTTCGTCACGAAGCGGGCCGCACGGCGCGGCTGGCCGGGCCACTGGCGGCCGGGCATTTGGCTTCCGGGCTGGTGAGCTTCGTCGATGCCTTGGTGGCCGGGCACCACGGCACCGCCACGCTGGCGGCGATTTCCGTCGGCAGCGCCTTGCTGTGGCTGCCCCTGCTGGCCCCGATGGGCATCTTGATGGCCTTGCCGCCATCGGTGTCGCGGTTGGACGGCGCGGGACAGCGCCAGGCCATCGCCCCATTGTTCCGTCAGGCCCTGTGGCTGGCCGCTGTACTGGGGCTGCTGCTGTTTGCAATGCTCAGCGCCCTGCCGGGCCTGCTGGGCCCGATGGGCATCACGCCCGAGATCATTCCCGGGGTCACGGCATTCCTGCAGGCGGTGCGCTGGGGTATCCCCGCCTTCACTTTGTATCTGTCGATGCGCTATCTCAGCGATGGCCTGCATTGGTCGCTGCCGACGATGCTGCTGGGGTTTGGCGGCCTGTGTCTGCTGGCGCCAACCGCGCATGTGCTGACCAATGGCCTGCTGGGTTTCCCGGAGCTGGGCCCCGCCGGCATCGGCATCGCCACCAGCGTGATGTTCTGGGCGCAGGCCTTGGGCTTTGCGCTGTATCTGGCCTGCGGGCGACGCTTTGCCGACCTGCGCCTGTTTGCACGCGTGGATACCCCCAGCCCGAAGGCGCTGCGCGGCCTGCTGGCCACCGGCCTGCCGATTGGCATCATGGTCACGATGGAAGGCGGCCTGTTTGCAGTCACGGCCTTGCTGATCGCCCGCCTTGGCGAAATGCAGGTTGCCGCCCATCAGGTGGCGCTGAACGTGGCCACCCTGTGCTTCATGCTGCCATTCGGCATTGCCGAAGCCACCACCGTGCGCGTGGGGCATGCGCTGGGGCGCGGTGATGTCCCCGGCATTCGCAGCGCCGCTTTCGCCGGGCTGGGGCTGGCCCTGCTCACGCAGACCTGCTCTGCCCTGCTGATGCTGCTGGGGCACGAGACCATCGCCGGCTTGTACTCGGCCGATCCGGCGGTCGTGGCTCTGGGCGGCAGCCTGCTGCTGTATGCCGCCCTGTTCCAGTTCCCCGATGGGGTGCAAGTGGTCAGTGCCGGCGCGCTCCGCGGCCTGCATGACACGCGCGTGCCCATGTGGCTGACGGCCCTGGCCTACTGGGGCATCGGCATGCCCGTGGGGGCCGGGCTGGGCTTGTGGCTGGGCGAAGGGCCGCGGGGGATGTGGCTGGGCCTGACTGCCGGCCTGCTGGTCGCGGCCATCCTGCTGTTCCGACGTTTCATGCGCACCAGCGCGCGCCTTGCAAAGGGCCCGTCATTGCCAAGTCCATCGGTCACCATGACCGATGCCGCATGAAGCCTTCGCGACAGTCCGTTAGCATTTCCACACCCAAATTCGCCGCCCCGTCGCGGCCAGCCTTGCCCGGAGCTCTGCAATGAACGAACCCCGCCGCCGCGGGCCCATCGCCACCTTGGTGGTCGGCCTGTGGAACACGGTCAATTTCACCCGCCGGCTGGTGTTCAACCTGCTGTTTCTGCTGGTGCTGGCCCTCCTGCTGTCCGCCATGCTGGGGGGCGGCCGGCTGGCCCCGCTGGACACCCGCACCACGCTGGTGTTTGCGCCGCAGGGCAGTTTGGTCGAGCAATACCGCTGCGACCCGCTGAGCCGCAGCCTGGCGCGGATGAGCAAATCCACCGATTGCCGCGAACTGCGCATGCGTGACGTGCTGCGCGCCCTCGAGGCCGCACGCACCGACAAGCGGATCGAGCGTGTTGCCTTGTTCCTTGACGACCTGCAGCCCAGCGGGTTCGTGTCCACGCGCGATCTTGCCACGGCGTTGGCCGCGGTGCGTGCGGCGGGCAAGCAGGTGATTGCCTATGGGGATGGCTACAGCCAAGGCCAATACCTGCTGGCGGCGCAGGCCGACGAGATCTACCTCGACCCGATGTCGCAAGGCGGGGTGATGCTGGATGGCCTGGCGCGTTATCGCCAGTACTACCGCAGCACGCTGCAGGACAAGCTGGGCATCGATGTGCACCTGTTCAAGGTGGGCACCTTCAAGTCCGCCGCCGAGCCCTACATTCTGGATGCGGCCTCGCCCGCGGCGAAAGAGGCTGATCTGTTCTGGATGGGGGATATCTGGCAGCGCATGCTGGCCGACATCGGCAAGGCCCGCGGCATTTCGCCTGCCAACCTGACCCGCTATGCCAACGAACTGCCGGCGTTGCTGGCGGCCACCCAAGGCGACCTTGCCCAACTGGCGCTGCAGCAGAAGCTGGTCACCGGCCTGAAGACCCAGACCGAGGTGGACGCCCTGCTGGCCTCCCGCGGTGTGGCCGACGACGACGCCGAAGGCGGTTTCCGCCAGGTCACGCTGGAGACCTATCTGCAGCATCTCGATGGCGCACTGCCGCAGGCCGACAATCGCCCGCAGGTGGCGGTGGTGGTGGCCGAGGGCGAGATCACCAGCGGCATGCAGCCCACCGGCCGTATTGGCGGGGACTCCACCTCTGCGCTGCTGCGCGAGGCGCGTGACGACGATGCCGTGAAGGCCGTGGTGCTGCGGGTGAATTCACCCGGCGGCGAGGTGTTCCCCTCGGAATTGATCCGTCGCGAGGTGGCCGCCCTGAAAGCGGCCGGCAAGCCCGTGGTGGTGTCGATGGGTGACGTGGCGGCTTCCGGCGGCTACTGGATCTCCATGAACGCCGACCGCATCTATGCCGACCCTTCCACCATCACCGGCTCGATCGGCATCTACGGCATGTTCCCCAGCCTGCATCGCACGCTGGACAAACTGGGTGTGCATACCGATGGCGTTGCCACCGCGAAATACGCCGGTGCGCTCGACGTCACGCGTCCCCTGGATCCGGGCGTGGCCACGACCATCCAGGCCGTGATCGAAAAAGGCTACCGCGACTTCACGGGCCAGGTGGCCAAGGCCCGCGGCAAGACCATCGAGCAGATCGACACCGTGGCCCAGGGCCGCGTGTGGACCGGCGCACAGGCAAAGGAGCGCGGCCTCGTGGACGCCTTCGGCAGCTTGAAGGATGCGGTGGCCGATGCCGCCACGCGCGCCAAGCTGGGCAAGCCCGAGACGTGGCAAACACGCTATCTGGAGGACGGCGGCAGGCCCTTCCCGCAACTCCTTGGCGGCATGGCGCAGAGCCGCATCGGCAGTGCCTTGCTGGGCAACGGCGGCATGGCGGAGTTGCTGTTGGCCCGTCGCCTGCAGGATCAGCCCACGCTGCGGTTCGTGCAGGACGCGCTGGACGCGCGCGGCCGGCAGCGCGTGAAGGCGCTGGCCTATTGCTTCTGCGAACCGCTGTGAAATCGGCCTGAGCCGCCCCCCATCCACCCAAAAAATCGGCCCCGCCCGAAGGCGGAGCCGGAAGTGGGGGGAGGGAGCACCGAGAGGCCGCGGCGGCAACGCATCGAGGGTTCTCGAGACAGGGGGGAGGGCCCAGTGGGGACGTTCACCCACTGGGCCTGCGCACCACCGCGGGCCTCTCAGTGCTGTTTGCCCGTATAGCGCCATTCCAGCAGGATGGAACGGCCATACGGTGTGTAGTTGTAGCTGTTGTAAGGTGCACCGAACCAGCCGGGCACCGTGGGGTCGCGCGGCGGCATCGTGTTCAGCAGGTTGTTCACGCTCAGCGAAAGCTTGTGCTGCGGCAGGAACTTCCAGGACAGGTTCAGATTGAGCCGGGTATGCGAGGACACCCAACCGGCATCCGGCGCATCGAAGCGCAGGTTGGACGTGATGGCCGCATAGTTGGGCGTCTTGTCCTGCCAGTTGGCATACAGCGTCGCGCTGATGTCGCGGTATGCCCAGTTGAGCGACAGATCGGCCTTGCGCTTGGGGTCGGAGCTGTAGTTCGGGTCGTTCAACCAATCCTGCGGGATGTCGCCCACGAAACGCAGATAGTCGTGGCGGAAAATCTGGGTGACGCTGGCATCCAGCGAAAACACGCCATAGCGCCCCGCATCGTGCTGGTAATGGACGGCGGCAATGCCGGCCCGCTCGGACTGCCGGGCGACATTGACCTTCGGCGCATGGACACTCAGCAAGCGCCCGCTGCCATCGCGCTCGATCTTGCCGAGGGCATCCTGGCAGGTGGGTGACTGGAGGTCCTCGATGCCGGCATAGCAGCGGTATTCGGTGAACAGCAAGGCGCTGGCCGCCGTGGCGCTGATCTCGTCGCGGATTTCCCAGCTGAAGTAGTCCAGCGAGAACGACAGGTTCTGCAGCGGTGCCCACACCAGGCCCGCACTCCAGACATCGGCATTGATCGGCTTCAGCCCGCCGCTGCCCTGCGTGGTCACGAAGGCCTGCTGGCCGGCCACCTGCGGCGGGCATTGCGCCAACTGGCTCGGGTTGGCGGGATCAAACCCCGCCTGCCAGCAGCCGTAGTAGTCGGTCAGCCAACCGTAGGAGCCGCTGGAGGCCTGGTACTGGTCCGCCAACGACACGGCGCGGAAGGCATTGCCGTACTTGCCGCGCAGCAGCAATTGTTCGAACGGCCGGTACTCCAGCCCAAGGCTGTAGGTGAGCTTGCCGATGTCGCCGCCCAGGTTGCCGAACCGGTCGTAGCGTGCGGAGGTCGTGACGGTCAGCGGCGTGAACACGGGCAGCCGAAGCTCGCCGATCACCGCATGCCTGCTGCGGGCGCCCTGGCTGGCACCGATCGACGTCCAGCCCCAGATGTCGCCATTGAAATACCCCGGATGCGGGCGGTATGACCAGCTTTCGCGTGCCCATTCCGCCGCGAAGGCAGCGCCTGCATCACCGCCCGGCAATGCGAACAGATGTGTATTGGTCAACTGGGCACGCACCTGGTTGTCCCAGGTGCGGCTGCGCGACACGGCGCGGCCGGTCATCGACGCAAACACCGCCGGATCCATCATGGTGTAGAACTTGGCGTAATCCGGCGCATAGATGGGCTGGCCGAAATACGGGTCCCAGCCCAGCTGCGGGCCCAGCACATTGTCCTTGAACCACTGGTTCATCGGCTGCGCCCACCGCACGAACTGGTCTTCCTTCAACTTGTACTCGGTGCGCGAGGCGTTGACGTCCAGATCCCACGAGCCGAACACCTCCCCGCGATACCCCACCGTCACCGCGTAGGTATCACTGGTGTTGCGGGTCATGGTGCGGTCGTACCCGCCCATTTCCTCCGGCGCGAAGGTGCGCTTGAGCGTGATCAGATCATCCAGATTGGGGTCGTAGAAATAGGCGAACGACGTGGAGGGCGTGCCCCACCAGGTGTATTCCGGCCCCACTGCGAATGCGACGTTCTCGTGGCTGTACATGGCATCGGCATACAGCATCCCGGTCTCGCCAACGTCCAGCGTGGCATGGCCGTAGAGCTGCGCCCCTTCCTTGCCGTTCTGCAGCGTGCGATAGCCTGGCGTGTACATCGAGCCGCAATAGTTGCCGGGCACACCCGGGTAAGCCTGCATGCCGGTGGTTCCGGCAAACATGCCCGACACGCCGGCACAGTTGTTCGGGTCCAGCAGGTGCAGGCCGGTGAATTCACCGTAGATCAAGTGGGTGAACCCGGCTTCCGGCGGCGAACTGCCATTGGGGTTGAATTGCCGCGTCAGCGCGCGCTGGTGCGCCCAGATGGGGTCTCGCTGCCCATAGCTCAGGCCAAGCAACACATTCAGGCGATCCTCTGCCGCCTGGAATCCGGTGGCGGCACTGAACTGCATGCTGCCGCCACCGCCCCCTGCGTGCGCACCGCCGCGGAAGGTCAGCGTGGTGCCGTCCATTTCCTTTTTCAGGATGATGTTGACCACGCCCGCCAGCGCATCGGCGCCATACAGGGACGATTGCCCGCCCGGCAGGATCTCGATCCTCTCCACCAGGTCGATCGGGATGCCGCTGATGTTGTTGAACATGTCCGTGCCGCCATACAGCGCCGGATACGCAACCATCGGCCTGCCATCGACGAGGAACTTGGTGTAGCCACCGCGCAGGCTGAACATGCTCATGGTTTCCGCGCCCTGCGTGAAGGAGGACGAGGTCTGCGCATTGTCGGCGCCGCCCGTGGACATCGTGGTCTCGCGGATGGCCTCGCTCACGCTGGTGAAGCCACGCGCCTGTATCTGGTCAGCCGTGATGACGGTCAGCGGCTGGAAAGTCTCCACTTCACTCTGCGGTATCAGCGAGCCGGTGACGACAACGCGGTCGATCTCGGTCGCCACTTGACCCGTTTCGGCCTGTTTTGCAGGTGCCACCTGCCGTGTTTCCGCCGCAGGCGTGGTGTCCTGTGCCTGTGCGCCGGCCATGCCGGGCAGGCACATGGCCGCCAGCAAAGCCAACGCCAATCGATTGCGCCTCGTTGCGCAGTGTGTCGCGATCATTGCATCTCCCCCTGTACTTTCCCCTGTCTGTCCCGGTCACGCCTGCCGCTTCATCGCGACAGCGCCGGGGCTGTTGTTGGTTACCCGGATCGGAACAAAAGCCCGCCACGCCCTGCACCGAACGTTGCAAACCGTGCGCAGACTCAAGGTTTTCGCCCTGCTCCTGCCGCGCCCACGCGCTGGATCAGACGCGACACGCAGCCGCTGCGGGCGGGCATGACCTATCCTTGGACCTCCCCTTGCAGGAGCCTCGCATGCAGCCTTCACGCTGGCGTTTGGACAATCAGCGCGCCCTTGTCACCGGTGCCAGTGCCGGCATCGGCCTGGCCATCTGCCGTGAACTGCTGGGCTTGGGGGCGCGGGTCCTGATGGTGGCGCGTGATGCCGAAGCGCTGGAAGCGGCACGCGCCGAGCTGGAAGAAGCGTTTCCCGGGCCCGAGGATGCAGCATTGGCCATGCCGGCCGATGTCACCGACGAGGAACAGCGCGCCGAGATCCTTGACTGGGCCACAGACCAGGGCGGCCTGCACATCCTCGTCAACAACGCCGGCGGCAACCTGACGCGGCCCGCCGTGGACTACGGCGAAGACCAATGGCGGCAGATCTTCGAGACCAACCTGTTCTCCGCCTTCGAACTGTGCCGGCTGGCGCATCCGTTGCTGTCCAAACATGCTGCCTCCAGCATCGTCAACGTGGGCAGCGTTTCGGGCATCACCCATGTCCGCACCGGCGCCCCCTACGGCATGAGCAAGGCGGCGCTGCACCAGATGACCCGCAACCTTGCCGTGGAATGGGCCGAGGACGGCATCCGCGTGAATGCCGTGGCGCCTTGGTACATCCGCACGCGCCGCACCAGCGGCAAGCTGGCCAACCCTGATTATCTGGACGAGGTGCTGCTGCGCACGCCGATGGGCCGCATCGGCGAACCCGAGGAAGTGGCCGGCGCCGTGAGCTTCCTCTGCCTGCCGGCGGCCAGCTACGTCACCGGCGAGTGCATCGCGGTGGACGGCGGCTTCCTCCGCTACGGCTTCTGACTTCGGCCCCGATGCTGCCAAGCTGGGCGCTGCTGCTGGTCTCGCTGGGCTATGCCGCCCTGCTGTTCGGCGTGGCCTGGGTGGGCGACCGCCACCCGCTGTATCCGCGCAACGGCTGGCTGCGGCCAGTCGTCTACAGCCTGGCCCTGGCGGTGTACTGCTCGTCGTGGACCTTCTACGGTGCGGTGGGCACGGCCGCGCGCCAAGGCCTGGGCTACCTGCCGATTTATCTTGGCCCCCTGCTGTTTCTGCTGCTGGGCTGGCGCGTGCTGGAACGGCTGGCCCTGATTGCACGCTCGCAGAGCACGGTGTCGATCGCCGACTTCCTGGGCGCACGCTACGGCCGTTCGCAACAACTTGCCGCCCTCGTGGCCATGGTCGCGCTGATTGCAGCCGTGCCCTATCTCGCCCTGCAGTTCAAGGCCGTGGCGATCAGCCTGGAGGTATTGGGCGGCAGCGCCATGCGCGCCTCCGTCTGGGGAGACCCAGCCCTGTACGTGGCGGCCCTGATGGCGTTGTTCGCGATCCTGTTCGGCACCCGGGAGGTGGATGCCACCGAGCACCGCCCCGGCCTGATGCTGGCGATCGCACTGGAGTCGCTGGTCAAGCTGGTGGCGCTGGTGGCCATTGGCCTCTTCGCCATGTGGTGGCTGGGCGCCCGCACGATCCCGCTGGCCGAAGCCACTCGCGCCCTGGTCACAACGGCCCCGCCGGTGGGCTTCGCGGCGCAGACCCTGCTCGCCTTCGCCGCCCTCATCTGCCTGCCGCGGCAGTTCCACGTGGCGGTGGTGGAATGCGCCGAGGTGGCCGACATCCGCCGCGCGCGCTGGCTGTTTGGCGCCTATCTCGTGGTGATCAGCCTGATGGTGCTGCCCATCGCGGTGGCCGGCGTCGCCCGTTTCGGCGCCGATGGCACGGTGGCCGCCGACAGCTTCGTGCTGGCGCTGCCGCAGGCCGACGGGCAATCGATGCTCGCCCTGCTGGCCTACGTGGGCGGTTTTTCGGCAGCCACCGGCATGGTGATCGTCTCCAGCGTGGCGCTGGCCACGATGGTCAGCAACGACTTGGCGATGCCGCTGCTGCTTCGCTTCAGGCGCGTGAGCGGCAACGTTGCCGCCACCGTGCTGTGGGTGCGCCGTGCGGCCATCGTGCTGCTGACCGCCATGGCCTGGGGCTATTACCGCGCCACCGCCAGCGACACCGACCTTGCGGCCTACGGCCTGATGGCTTTCGCCGCCGTGGCACAGTTCGCCCCGGCCCTGATCGGCGGGCTGTACTGGCGCGGGGCCAGCCGCATCGGAGCGGAAACCGCGCTATTGGCGGGTTTCACCGTCTGGGCCTACACCTTGCTGCTGCCCGCCCTGACGCAGTCGGGCTGGCTGGATGCCGCCTGGCTGGCCACCGGCCCCCTCGGCATCGACTGGCTGCGCCCGCAGCAGCTCTTCGGGCTTTCCGGCTGGGACCCGCTGACCCATGGCACCGTGTGGTCGCTGCTGGCCAACATCGCCACCCTGCTGCTGGTGTCGATGCGCTGGCGGCCCAGCCTCGACGAGCGGCTTCGCGCCGCGCCCTTCCTCGACCCGTATGCCGAACAACGCAGCCTGGCCAGCGATGACTGGCGCGGCAGCGTGCGCGTGGGTGATCTGCTGTCGCTGGCCGAGCGCATCGTTGGCGAACGCACCGCGCGACGCGCCTTCGCCGAGCAGGCCGCTTCCCTGTCCCGCGAGCTGGTGCCTGCCGAAAAAGCCGACCGGCAGTGGATCCAGTTCACCGAACGCCTGCTTGCCGCCGCCCTTGGCGCAGCCTCGGCACGCCTGGTACTCACCAGCGCCTTGCACGGCTCCGGCATGGATGTGGCAGAAGTGGTGGCCGTGCTGGACGAGGCCGGGCAGGCACTGCGCTTCAACCGCGAGATCTTGTCCACCACGCTGGAAAACATCGACCAAGGCGTGAGCGTGGTCGACCGCGACATGCGGCTGGTGGCCTGGAACCGCAGTTACCAACGCCTGTTCGACTACCCGGACGGCATGCTGTACGTCGGCCGGCCAATTGCCGACATGATTCGCTACAACATCGTCCGCGGCGAGTTGGGCCCGCTGGACGAGGGCGATACCGAAACCCAGGTGGAGAAACGGCTGGGCTACATGCGGGCAGGTTCACCGCATGTGACGGTGCGCCTGCGTGCCGACGGCACCGTGATCGAATTGCGCGGGCAGGCGCTGCCCGGCGGCGGCTATGCCACCAGCTATTCCGATGTCACCGCGCACGTGCGTGCACAGCGCGAACTTCGCGACGTCAATGAAACCCTGGAACAACGTGTGGCCGAGCGCACCCGTGAGGCCGAAGCCGCGCAGGAATCCCGCGCCCGCTTCCTGGCCGCGGTGAGCCACGATGTGCTGCAGCCGCTGAACGCCGCCCGCCTGTTCGCCTCCGCCCTGCGGGAAGCGCAGGAGCCCGACGAACAGCGGCATCTGGCCGAACGTGTGGATGCCTCGCTGCGGGCCGCCGAAGACCTGCTGGATGGGCTGCTGGACGTGTCACGGCTGGACGCGGGCGCACTGACGCCGGCCATCACCACCCTCGATGCCGGCCAATTGCTGCGCGACCTGGCGGCGCAGGCGGCACCGATGGCGGCTGCGCGCGGCATCACGCTGCGCGTGCATGCCCCGGCGCTGGCGGTCCGCAGCGACCCGCGCCTGCTGCGTCGCGTCCTGCAAAACTTCCTCGCCAATGCCCTGCGCTATACGCCCAAGGGCCGGGTGGTTCTGGCCGCCCGCCGCCGTGGCGGCCAAGTGTCGCTGCAGGTCTGGGACACCGGCCCCGGCATACCCGCGCATCACATGCGCCAGATCTACGACGAATTCCACCGCTACGAACAGGCCTTCGATTGGGAAGGCCGCGGCATGGGCCTGGGCCTGTCGATCTGCCAGCGCATTGCCCGACTGCTGGGGCATGCGCTGGACGCGCGCTCCACGGTGGGGCGCGGCTCGATGTTTTCCATCACCGTCCCGCTGGGCGACAAGGCCGTGATGGCCCCGGCCAATGCTGCCGTGGCCGCCGACCCGGGATTGAACGGCCTGCGCGTCCTGTGCGTGGACAACGACCACGAGATCCTGGCCGGCATGCGCGCCTTGCTGCAGCGCTGGAACGTGCAGGTGCTGTGCGCCGACACCGTGGATGGCGCGCTGGCACAGGCCCATCACCAGCCCGAAGTGCTGCTGGTGGACTACCACCTGCATGACCGGCTCGACGGCCTGCAAACCCTGTCTGCACTACGTGCCGTCTGCGGGCAGGTTCCAGGGGCGCTGCTCACCGCCGACGGCAGCGAGACCTTGAAACAGGCTGCCCGTGACCAGGGAGACCGGGTGTTGACCAAGCCGGTCAAGCCGGCGTCGCTGCGGGCGTTTCTGGCCTCGGTGCGCAGTTGATTGTGGATCGTGAAACGCGAGCGGAAGGCACCCACCTCGCCCCATTCCCTGCGACTATGCCGGCCGCCATCAGACCCCTCTCCCAGCGCGGCTTGCCACATGCGGCATGGGCAGCCGCTTCGTGGATAATCGCCTTGGCGCGCCCCCCCGACATGTCGCCCGGCGCGGGGGTTTCATCTGAAAAATGATTGAACCTGCCTGGCTTGTGAGTGTCGGCAACTCGGCGCAGACTACAGCCGCAACGTTGTTCAATCACTGCGTTTCCGACGATGGGGTCGTCACTGGTGGAGCCTGCGCAACACACGGACCTGCTCCTGCGCCTGCTGACCGCGAACCTGCGCGACATGGTGGTGTGGCTGCGTGCGGACGGCGTCCGGCTGTTCATGTCCGACGGCGTAGCTGAAACGCTGGGCTGGACCCGCCAGGAAGCCATCGGCATGCCACCGCTGGGCATGGTGCACCCGGACGACGTACAGCACATTCAGGAGGTGCTGGGCCGCCTTTTCCGTGACGGCGGCGAGGCCATGGCCACATTCCGCGGCAACCACAAGGATGGGCGCGAAGTCTGGCTTGAAGCCCTCGGCCGTCGCGTCAACGAAGATGCGATCATCGGCCAACCCAGCATCATCTATACCGCACGCGACATCACCGCGCGCCTGCTTGCCGAACGCGCGCTGGATGAAAGCCGTCGGAAGCTGCAAGCCATTGCCGACAGCCTTCCGGCCCTGATCGTGCACGTGGATGCCAACGAGATCTGCGTTTTCGCCAATGCCCGTTCTGCCCAGCAATCCGGTTTGCATCAGGAGCAGATGCTGGGGACCCATTTGCGCACGCTCATGGGGGAGGAGGGCTATCACGTGGCCGCCCCCCATGTCGCCGTCGCCAAACGCGGCGCGCATGGCCGCTACGAGCGGGAGCTCGACGTTGATGGCACGAAGGCAATCTACGAGTTCATCTGCCAACCCGATGGCACGACGTCGGAAGCCGGGGGCGGCGTTTATTTGCTGGGTTATGACATCAGCCATCGCAAGCTGGTCGAACGCCACCTGCACGATCTGGCCCGTACCGACATGCTGACCGGCTTGGCCAATCGCCGCCATTTCGAGGAAGCACTCGAATCGGCACTGGCCAGCCATGCACGAA
>CAUJJG010000019.1 GCA_963205445.1 Pseudomonadota bacterium | reverse complement strand
GGATGACATCAGCGGGCGTTTCAATGCGCGTGCGCAGGCCGAGAAACTCATCGGCGAACTGAAAGCGCAGCCGCATCTGTTTGCCGACTTCGCCCTGCGCCACTCCGACTGCCCGTCGAAGACGGAAGGCGGCGAGCTGGGTTGGCTGGAACGCGGCCAGGCCACGCCGGAATTCGACCGCCAGGTGTTCCGTCTGCGAGTGGGGCTGGCAGCGTTCCCAGTGGAGTCCCGCTGGGGGTATCACGTGGTCAGCGTCGACGCCTTGGAAAGCGGTGAAAAACTTGCGTTTGATCAAGTCCAGCAGCGGATATCGGACTATCTTGAATTGCAGGTTCGGCAACGCGAACTCCAGTTGTACCTGCAGGAGTTGCAGGCACGCTATGAGGTGCGCGGGCTGGACGCCATCGAAGCCGAGGCGGCCTGATCCCATCCGGGGTCGCTCGGTCAACCAGTTTCCAACTGACCGGTAGTACCCACCATGCAAGAACTTTCGACCATCAGCGGTGCCCGCCAGCAGCGGGCACTTTGGTTGAGCACGTTTGCCTTCACGACGTGCTTCGCCGTCTGGATGATCTTTTCGATCATCGGCATCCAGATCAAGAAAGAGCTGGGGCTCAATGACACCCAGTTTGGCCTGTTGATCGCCACCCCCGTCCTTACGGGCTCGCTCATCCGCCTCTTCCTTGGCGTGTGGGCGGATCAATTTGGTGGTCGTCGGGTCCTGTTGTTCGTGATGTTGGCCGCGGCAGCGGCGACTTGGGGCCTGACCTGGGCCAGCACCTATCCGCAGTTCCTGCTGGGCGCGTTGCTCGTGGGCATCGCCGGGGGGTCGTTCTCGGTGGGCGTGGCCTACGTCTCCAAGTGGTTCCCGGCCGCGAAGCAGGGGACCGCACTGGGGATCTTTGGTGCCGGCAACATCGGCTCGGCGGTCACCAAGCTCCTGGCCCCCATGGTAATGGTGGCCTATGGCTGGATGATGGTGGCCAAGGTCTGGGCCGTGGGCTTGGCCGTGGTCGGCATTTTGTTCTACCTGCTGACCGAGGATGACCCGTCGCTGGCCGAGCGTCGCCGGACTGGGGTGAAACCCATCCCGTTCCGTCAGCAGATGGAGCCGTTGAAGAACCTGCAGGTCTGGCGCTTCGCCCTGTACTACTTCTTCGTGTTCGGTGCCTTCGTGGCGCTGGCGTTGTGGCTGCCGCGCTACCTGATTGGCGCCTACGGCATGGATGTGGCCACGGCAGGCATGATCGCCGCAGCCTATTCGATCCCGGCCAGCCTGTTTCGCGTGGTGGGTGGCTGGATGTCGGACAAGCTGGGCGCCCGCAAGGTGATGTACTGGACCTTCAGCGTCTCGGTGATCTGCACCTTCCTGCTGTCCTATCCCAACACCACCTACACCATTCACGGCATCGAAGGGGACATGACGTTCAACCTGGCCATTGGTCTGGTGCCGTTTACCGTATTGGTGTTCGTGCTGGGCTTTTTCATGTCGCTGGGCAAGGCTGCCGTCTACAAGCACATCCCGGTCTATTACCCGCAGCATGTCGGGTCGGTGGGCGGCGTGGTGGGCATGATCGGTGGCTTGGGGGGCTTCATCCTGCCGATCGCGTTCGGTGCAATGAATGATCTGGTAGGCGTGTGGACCAGCTGTTTCATGCTGCTGTTCGTACTGGTCTCCATCGCGTTGACGTGGATGCACTTTGCCATCCGGCGGATGGAGCGGAGCAGGTTCCCGCAGCTGGACCGCGAGACGGACTTGCCGGAAATCATCAACGCCAAGGCGGCTTCACGCTGATCGACGCTCGTGGACGGCATGGCGTAACCTGCCAAGCCGTCCACGAAACGTTTTGGCATGAACAACGGCCTCGAACCCCTGATCGACCTGCGTGGTGCCGGCACCAGCCTGACACCGCAGCGCGCGCGCCTGCTGCAGGCTTTGGATGCGCATGGTTCGATCAGTGCCGCGGCGCGTACCGTGGGCATGAGTTACAAGGGCGCGTGGGATGCGGTTGCCGCGCTCAATCGCTTCGTGGACGAGCCGCTGGTGCAGGCAGAAACCGGCGGCAGCGGTGGCGGCGGGGCGCGGCTGACCCCCATGGGGCGGCGCGTGCTGGCCTTCCATCAGGCGCTGACGTCCTTGCAGCAACGCGTACTGGCCGGCGCCGCAGAAGCGGGCGGCTTGGATCAACTGTTGGACCGATTGGGGAACCTCATGCTCAAGACCAGTGCGCGCAATCAATTCGAAGGCACCGTGCAGACCCTCGTGCGCGGCGCCGTGAACAGTGAGGTCGTGTTGGATCTCGATGCTG
The DNA here is from genome assembly GCA_963205445.1 of Pseudomonadota bacterium. Classification (GTDB taxonomy): domain Bacteria; phylum Pseudomonadota; class Gammaproteobacteria; order Xanthomonadales; family Xanthomonadaceae; genus Thermomonas. Next base: position 12,124 of record CAUJJG010000019.1, on the reverse strand, counting down.
GCGAGCGACTCACCGCCATCATCACCAATGCCAGCGTCGATGACCTTGGTCTGCGCGAGGGTGGCACCGCGATTGCCTTGGTCAAATCGTCCTTCGTGATCCTGGCGGCTCCCGGTGCGCGCACCAGCGCCCGCAATGCGTTGGCAGGCACCGTGGTCTCATGTCGCGAGGGGGCGGTGAATGCCGAAGTGGTGTTGCAGCTTGCGGGTGGACGCCAACTGGTGGCCACCGTCACCAATGAAAGCGTGAAAGACCTCGACATTCGTATCGGCGCGCCGATGCAGGCCTTGGTCAAATCTTCACACGTCATCCTGGCGGTTGCGGTGTGATGCCTCTCCCCCGTTGCCTGCGGGCGGGGGAAAGTCTGTTTGTTCCACCATTGGCGACTGCCGGGAAAGAGGCACGTCCTTGTGCCAAGCCCAGAGCACTTGCCCGCGTCATTTCATGCGCACGATCTCGATGGCGCTGAGGTTGCGCACATGGCGCGGGCCGGTCTTGATGTCCTTGCCGGAGATCAGCAACAGCTGGCCTTCACGGGGCGACAAGGCCTTGCCGTCCTTTTCCCAAGCGATCAGCACGTCCGTGCCGATAGCCGTGTTGTAGAGCTCGTTCCAGGAGAACGTCACCACGTAGCCATCGGTGGCGCGGGCCACGATCACCATGCGGCGGCCATCCTTGTGGCCGCCAAGGTCGATGCCGACGCGGTCGATCACGTCGGTCAGCCTCGCGCCCCGGTAGTTGTCAGCTTTCCCCACGGTGGCGCCCGAGGCGCAGATGACGTCCACCGGCCCCGTGTTGCGGGACACCAGTTTCTTGAGGGCGGCGACATCGAAGGCGGCGGGCGCCTTCACGGCACCGCTGATCCGCACTTCGTGGCTGGGTTTGACGTTGGCGGCAGCAACGGGTGCATCGGCATGCGCCATCGTGGCGACGGGAGTGAACAGCAACAGGGTGGACAGGGCAAGGGCAGGCAGGCACATGGGGCATCCTTCGATATGTGTGCGAATACATAGCGAAGGGTAGGGAAGTTTGCGGACGCTGACTTGATCCGAGTCAAGTTGGCGTGCATCACGCCGCATGCGGGGTGCTCCACTGCCGATAAAGCGACCGCAGTTGCCCTGAGAACAGCAGCAGCCAGGCCGCCAGGCCGATGCCGAACATCAGCTGCGGCAGCGCACCGAGGAAACCAAGTTGCAGCGCCTCCATCATCCGGTGGGTGCTGGCGGCATACATGCCCAGCGGGAATACCGCGCCCCAGTACATCGGGTCGTACTTGAACGGGAAGCGACGCACGCCGTGGCGCCAGACCGCCAACACCGCCAGCATCGGGATCCACCAGGTGCCGGTGGCCCAGTAGAACACCGTGAAGCCCTTGAGGAAGGGCAGCATCGACAGCAGGAACGGTGCGTGCGGGCTGTTGAGGATGAGCAGGGAGCCGGCCAAGGTGGAAATGGCCATCGCCCCCATGTTGATCCAGTACGGCGGCGAGAGGTCGGCGGGCGAGAAAGGGAAGAAGGTGTAGCGGTAGAAGATCAGCGACATCATCCAGATGTAGAGCATGCCGCCCCACAGCCACATCGACAGCGCGAAGAAATTCAGTTCCAATCGCAGCGGCTGTCCCACTTCGGGTGCGAGCAGTGCGGCCAGCACCGCCATCGACTGGGTGGCCACCACCGCCAGCAGCCAGCCGCCATTGATGCCGCGTGCCAGTTCGGGCTTCTCCTGCTTGACCGTGAGTACGGTGAAGATGGTGTAGGTGAAGCCGACCCAAGCCAGCAGGCCGGCCGCACCCAGCAGGGCGGCAATGCGCAGACTGCCGCCGATCAGCAGGCTCTGGCTGCCCAGCACCGAACAGGCTGCGACAAAGGTGAAGAACCCCGGCGCGTTGAGGTGATTGAACAAGTCGTCCAGGACCCGCCGCGGGTGCCAGTACAGATGCGCCAGCGCCAGAGCGCCGATCACCACGAACAGCAGCCAATTCAGGGCCAGCAGCGCCTTGGCAAGCCAGGGCAGATGCAGCAGGTGCGCCCCCAGCGACAGGATGCCGGTGGCCATCACCATGCTGAAGTAGCCGGGCGAGAGCGTTTCGGTGGACGTCCTGACGCGCTGGAGCAGGGCAACCATGACGGATCTCCCGCAGGCAGGCGATCCCGCGAGACTAGTGGCAAGGGTGCCGCCGTCACTTGATCGGGATCAAGCAGGCCGCTGGTGGGCTTACACCAGCAGCGCCACTGCCTTGATCTGCGCCCAAGCCTGCATGCCAGGGTGCAGTGCCAATCTTTCCAGTGAGCGATGCGAGATCCTGGCCAACAGCGGGCAGCCGGCAGCGTCCAAGCGTACCTGGACCTGTCCGCCGGGCAGGGCATCAAAGGCGACCAAGGTAACCGGCAGCAGGTTGAGGAGGCTGGAATCGTCGTGACGGCGCAAGGCCAAGCTCACATCGCGGGCCTGGATGCGCACGCGCAGGCAGCAGCCGGTCGGGTGTGCTTCGCCATGGGCGTGCAAGGTGCCGGCAGGGGTGTGCAGGGACAGCAGGCCGTGTGCATCGCGCGCAAGGACCTGCGCATCCAGCACCACGCCAGCGTCTTCGCGCAGGGCCAGCGGCAGGTTGCTCTGGTTCAGGACCGACAAGGCCGGGCCGCTGGCCGTAACCTTGCCCTGATCAAGCAATACCAGATGGTCGGCCAGCCGCGCGACTTCCTCGATGGCGTGGGTGACGTAGAGGATCGGGATGCCGGCTTCGCGTCGCACCATCTCCAGGCTGGGAAGGATCTCGGCGCGGCGCGCGGCGTCCAGCGCACTCAGTGGCTCGTCCAGCAGCAGCAGCTTGGGTGCACAGACCAAGGCGCGCGCCAGCGCCACCCGCTGGCGTTCGCCACCCGACAGGGAGGCGGGCTTGCGTGCCAGCAATGGCCCCAAGCCCAACCGGTCGATCCATGCATCCAGCAGGGCTTGCGAAGCGCTGGCGCGTTTCCAGCCATAGCGCAGGTTTTCGATGACGGACAGATGCGGCAGCAGCACGCTGTGCTGGAACACCATGCCCACGCCGCGCCGATGGGGCGGGAGGAAGGTCTGCCCGTCCTGCCAGCACGCATCGCCCACGCGCAGCGTGCCACGCACTTGCGGTTCCAGCCCGGCAATCGCGCGCAGCAGGGTGCTCTTGCCGCAGCCAGATGGGCCAAACACCACGCTGGTGCCCGTCATGGGCAGTTGCAGGGCGACATCCAGCCGGAAATCGCCGCGTGCCAGCGCCAGCGCAAGGTGGAGGTGCTCAGCCATGCACCACCGCGGTACGTCGCCCCAGCCACTGCATCAGCAACAGCAGCACGAACGAAAAGCCCAGCAGTCCGGCCGCCAGCAGATGGGCATCGGCATAGTCCATCGCTTCCACCTGGTCATACAGCAGCACCGACAGCACCCGGGTTTCGCCCTCGATGTTGCCGCCGACCATCAGCACCACGCCGAACTCGCCCACGGTATGAGCAAAGCCCAGCAGGCCGGCGGTGATCAGCGATGGGCGCGACAGCGGCAATACCACGCTGAAGAACCGATCCAGCGGCGAGGCGCGCAGCGTGGCGGCCGCTTCCAGCATCGGCCGCGGGATGCTGGCGAAACCCGCCTGCAGCGGATGCACCACGAAAGGCAGCGAATACAGCACCGAGGCCAGCAGCAAGCCTTCAAAGGTGAATGCCAGCGTGCCCAGCCCCAGGGTCTCGGTCAGCCGTCCCAAGGGCCCGTCAGGGCCCAGCCCGATCAGCAGGTAGAACCCCAGCACGGTGGGTGGCAACACCATCGGCAATGCCACCACGGCGCCCACCGGCAACCGCCATCGCGAGCGGGTATGCGCCAGCCACCACGCCAGCGGCATCCCCAGAAGCAACAGGATCAGAGTGGTCAGGCCCGCCAGCTTCAGGGTGACCCATGAAGCAACGAGCCAAGCAGGTGCGCCTGGCGTGGGGTCCATCCCTGGTCAGTCGTAACCGAAACCGCGAATGCGCTGCGTCGCGGCCGGAGTCTGCAGGTATTTCAGGAAACCGCGGGCCGCCCGGTTGTTCTCGCCACGCTTGAGCAACACCGCACTCTGCACGATGGGGGCATGCCAGTGGGCCGGCACCTCCCAGACCGATCCGGGTTGGGTACGCCGCGCCTGTTGGACCAGCGAGCGGGGCAGCAAGCCCACCGGCGCGGCCCCGCTGACCACGAACTGGGTGGCCTGCCCGACGTTTTCACCCAGCACCAGCCTGGGCTGGAGTACCGACCAGCGCCTCACGTAATTCAGCACATCGCGCGCCGCCGCTCCGTAGGGGGCGAGGTCCGGGTTGGCGATGGCCAATTTGCTGAAGTCGCCCTTGCGCAGCATCGCTTCGCCATCCGTGAAAGCGCTCGGGTCCCGGCTCCACAGTACCAGGCGGCCGATGGCGTAGTCGTGCAGGGTTGCGCCATCGGCCCGGCCTTCCTCAACCAGCAAGCGCGGTGTGGCCGCATCGGCAGCCAGCAGGGCATCAAACGGTGCGCCATTGTGGATCTGCGCGTACAGCTTGCCGGTGGAGGCCGCACTGACCACGATCCGGTGGCCGGTTTTCTTCGAATACTCCGCCGCCAGTTTCTTCGCAGCGTCCGCAAAATTGGAGGCGACGGCGATGCGGGCGGTGGGCGGCGGTGGCTTGGGCTTGGCCGCGGCGGTGCCGCCATCGGCCGGTTTTGCGGGGGCCGCAACGAGGGCCGGTTTGGCTGGGCCGGCCTTGGGTTGGGCAGGGCTGGTCTGCGCATGGAGCGAGGGGCTGAGCAGGGCGCCTGCTGCAAGCAGCCAGCCGAGGACGAGGGTGCGGGCCATCTTCGCGCTTCCGGTTGTGCGATGGCGTGCAGTCTAGCGGGTTGCCTTGCTGCAGTGCGCGACGAACTGGGCGGTATAATCACGGGTTCGACGAATTCCACAGGTCCTCTCCGCGTGTTCGAATCCCTGACCCAGCGCCTGTCCGGCACCATCGAGCGCCTGCGCGGCCGTGGCCGCCTGACCGAATCCAACATCACCGAAGCCGTGCGCGAGGTACGCATCGCCCTGCTGGAGGCCGACGTGGCGCTGCCAGTGGTGCAGGCACTGATCCAGCGCATCAAGGTGCGTGCGGTGGGTCAGGAAGTGATGCGTTCGCTCAGCCCCGGCCAGGTGCTGGTGAAGATCGTGCGCGACGAGCTGGCCGCGGTGATGGGCTCACAGGCCACCGAGCTGAACCTCAACGTGCCGGCGCCGGCGGTCATCCTGATGGCCGGCCTGCAGGGCGCGGGCAAGACCACCACCGTGGGCAAGCTGGCCAAGCACCTGAAGGAAAAGCGCAAGAAGAAGGTGATGGTGGTCAGTGCCGACGTCTACCGTCCGGCCGCGATCGAGCAGCTGCAAACATTGGCCGGGCAAGTCGGGGCGATTTTCTTCCCGTCCGATGCCGCGCAGAAGCCCGAAGCCATCGTCAAGGCCGCGATCGACGAGGCGAAGAAGACCTTTGCCGACGTGCTGATTGTCGATACCGCCGGCCGCACCAGCATTGACGATGCGATGATGGCCGAGATCAAGGCCCTGCACGGCGCGGTCAACCCGGTTGAAACCCTGTTTGTGGTCGACTCGATGACCGGCCAGGACGCTGCGGTCACCGCCAAGCACTTCGGCGAGGCGCTGCCGCTGACCGGCGTGGTGCTGACCAAGACCGACGGCGACGCCCGCGGCGGTGCGGCGCTCTCCGTGCGCTACATCACCGGCAAGCCGATCAAGTTCGTCGGCGTCGGCGAAAAGGTCGACGGGCTGGACGTGTTCCACCCCGACCGCGCCGCCGGCCGCATCCTCGACATGGGCGACGTGCTGTCGCTGGTCGAGCAGGTCGAGGCCCAGGTCGACAAGGACAAAGCGCAAAAGCTCGCCGAGAAGGTCGCCAAGGGCAAGAAGTTCGACCTCAACGACATGCGCGACCAGCTCGAGCAGATGCAGAACATGGGTGGCCTGCATGGGCTGATGGACAAACTGCCCGGCATCGGCGCGCTGCCGGAATCGGTGAAGCAGCAGGTGACCGGCAAGGAAATGCCGCGCATGATCGCCATCATCAATTCGATGACGAAGAAGGAGCGTCGCAACCCCGACATCATCAACGGCTCGCGTCGTGCACGCATCGCACGCGGTTCGGGGTTGACACCGGCCGACGTCAACAAGCTGATGAAGCAGTACCAGCAGATGGAAAAGATGATGGGCAAGCTGGGCCGCGGCGGCATGAAGGGCATGATGCGCGGCCTGTCCGGGATGATGGGCGGGCGCGGCGGGATGATGCCGCCGATGCGCTGATGTGGCACCCTCCGGGGTTTTACTGAGCGCACAAAACCGCTACAATGCCCGGCTTACCCGGCCATCCCGGCCGCTGGGCAATACCGAGAAACTGCAATGGTCAAGATTCGCCTTACCCGTGGCGGCGCCAAGAAGCGTCCCTTCTACCACATCATCGTCACCGATGGCCGCAGCGCCCGTGATGGCCGCAACATCGAGCGCGTGGGGTTCTACAACCCGGTGGCGCAGGGTCAGGAAAAGCGCGTCGAACTCGATCTTGACCGCGTGAAGCATTGGGTGGACAACGGCGCCCAGCTGACCGAAAAGGTCGCGGATTTGTACAAGGCTGCTGTCAAGGCAGCTGCCTGATTCCTCCGCGCCGCTCCGGCGGCGCACGGAAGCACGCCCCATGAACGCACCGTCGACAGGCCCACGGATGATTACCGTCGGTCGGTTGCACGGTGCGTTTGGCGTTCGCGGGGAAGTGAAGCTGGAAAGCCATACTGCACCCGAGAAAGCCATCGCCCGTTACCAGCCGTGGATCCTGCGGGATGCACGCGGCACTGAGCGCGTTTGCGAAGGCGTGAAAGTACGCGAGGGCGTCAAGGGCCTGATCGCCCAGCTGCCGGGCGTGGAAGATCGCGATGCCGCCGATGCCCTGCGTGGGGTTGAGGTTTTGGTGCCGCGCAGCGCGCTGCCGCCGCCAGCCCCCGGTGAATATTACTGGGTCGATCTGGAAGGCATGCACGTGCGCAACCAGGACGGCGTCGATTTCGGCACCGTCTCGCACCTGTTCAACAACGGCGCCAATGACGTGCTGGTTGCCCGCGGTGAACGCGAGCGAATGATCCCGTTCGTGCAGCCTGATTTCATCACGGCGGTGGATTTCGACGCCGGCCTTGTCCGCGTTGATTGGGATGCCGACTTCTGAGTCGGTCGCCGATGCGTTTCGACATCCTCAGCCTGTTCCCCGACTTCGTTGCCCAGATCGCCGGCCACGGCGTGGTAGGGCGCGCTGGTGAGCGCGGCCTGCTGTCGATCCACGGCTGGAACCCGCGCGATTGGGCGGAAGGCAATTACCGTCGGGTCGATGACCGCCCGTTTGGCGGCGGCCCCGGCATGGTGATGTTGATCGAGCCGTTGCAAGCCACGCTGGCGGCGATGCGCGCGGCCGATCCGGCGCCGGCCCACGTCATCTACCTCAGCCCGCAGGGCCGCCCGCTGACCCAGGCGCGGGCACGCGAGCTGGCGGCGCTGCCGCGCATCGCCCTGCTGTGCGGGCGCTACGAGGGCGTGGACGAGCGTCTGTTGCAGGCCGAAGTGGACGAAGAACTCTCGATCGGCGACTACGTGCTGTCCGGCGGCGAGCTGGCAGCGGCGGTGCTGATTGACGCGGTGGCGCGGCTGCAAGATGGCGCGCTCAACGACGCTGAATCCGCCGTGCAGGACAGCTTCGAGGGCGATGGTTTGCTCGATTGCCCGCACTACACCCGCCCGGTCGAGCACGCGCTGGGCAAGGTGCCGGCGGTGCTGCTGTCGGGCAACCACGCCGAGATCGCGCACTGGCGGCGGCAGCAGTCGCTGGGCCGGACTTGGCTGCGGCGTCCGGACCTGCTGGACGAGGCGGCGCTGTCCAAGGCCGACCGCAAGCTGCTGGAGGCTTTTCGTGCGCAGTGGCTGGCCGCCGTCGGCGAGCCGCCCGACGGGGACGCCTAAGCACTTCGCGCGCAAGGAAAAATTCCGCTACAATGCGCGGCTGGGCCCTGCCCATGTTTCGTTTTGCTACACGTTCCACCGAGCCATGACGCGGGTCCACGTGCACTCGCGCAACAACGACACCAACAGGCGCGTGCAGTCGCACGCAACACAATCCAAGGTTGATCCCATGAACAAGCCCTCGATCCACACCCTGCTGCAGGACTTCGAAACCGCGCAGATCTCGCGCAAGCTGCCCGACTTCGGCCCCGGCGACACCGTCGTCGTCAACGTGAAGGTGAAGGAAGGCAACCGCGAGCGCGTGCAGGCCTACGAAGGCGTGGTCATCGGCATCAAGAACGCCGGCCTGAACTCCGCGTTCACCGTGCGCAAGATCTCCCACGGCTTCGGCGTGGAGCGCGTGTTCCAGACCCACAGCGCCACCATTGATTCGGTGGAAGTGAAGCGTCGCGGCGCGGTGCGCGCCAGCAAGCTGTACTACCTGCGTGGTCTGGAAGGCAAGAAGGCGCGCATCAAGGAAGATCTGGCCGGCAACGCCAAGGCCCGCGCCAAGGCCGCGGCCGAACTGGCTGCAGCCAGCGCCGAGTAAGCCTCGCGCTTGCGCACAGGACGGCCGCCTTCGGGCGGCCGTTTGCGTTTGGGGAACCCGATGAACAATGCAGAGTCTTCCAGCGTCCGCCTCGACTTGTGGCTGTGGGCGGCGCGCTTCTTCAAGACCCGCGCACTGGCCAAACACGCCGTCGAGTCCGGCAAGGTCGAAGTCGGCGGCCAGCGTGCCAAGCCCGCGCGCGGTGTGCGCGTGGGCGACGCGCTGCGGGTGCAGCGGTTGGAAGAAGTCTTCGAGATCGAAGTGCTGGCGCTCAGTGATCTGCGCGGCCCGGCCAGCGTCGCGCAGGGGCTCTACCGCGAATCCGAAGCTTCGAAGCTCGCCCGCGAGCAGGCGCGTGCCCAGCGCGCCGCCGAGCGCGCCGGCTATCACCCGCCGGAGAGCAAACCCGACAAGCGTGCGCGCCGCTTGATTCGCGCCTTGGGCGACATCGACGCGCTGTAAGGGGGGCGGCCTCAGTCGCCAGCCATTGGCGGCAGCTCGACGTTGCGCCGGAATTCGAAGATCAACCGGGTTTCGATATGCGCCACTTCCTCGCGCTCGGTGAAGGCGGCGAGGGTGAAGTGGCGCAGGTGCTCGCTGTCGCGCACGCCGACGTGGGCGAGGAAATCGTCGGCACCGGCGACGTGGTAGCAGGCCAACACCTCCGGCAGGCCCAGCAGGTGCTGGTGGAAGCCGTCCACCAGCGCTCGCGAATGGCGGGCCAGCCGCACCGAGATCATCGCCTGCAGGCCAATCCCCAGCGCCTGCGGCGCGATCTCGGCGTGGCAGCCCAGCAGCACCTTGTCCTCACGCATCTTGCGCACCCGTTCCAGCGCGGTGGACGGGGCGATGCCGACTTTTGCGGCGAGGTCCTTGTTCGGCAGTCGCGCATTCTTCCGCAGCAGCCGCAGCAGGGCGTAGTCGATTCGATCCAGCATGGGAAATGGCGGCCTTGACGAAATATCGTTCGGTTGATGGGGTGGGTGGCGAACCAGGTTCTAGGATAGTGGCATTCCACCGCGCGGGAGAGCGCCATGCACCGTTTCCAGACCACCGCCGTCCACGCCGGGCGTGAGGACTTCGGCCAGCTCTGCGTGCACGCGCCGCCGCTGGATCTGTCCACCACCTATCCGATCAATGATCTGGATGTGGCCGGCGCCAGCTTCGACGCCCTGATCGGCGGCCAGCACGCGGCGGCCAACCCGATTTATGCGCGCCTGCACAACCCCACCGTGGCCCGCGCCGAGGACGCCATCGCCAAACTCGAAGGCACCGAGGCCTGCGTCGCCTACGCCTCGGGGATGGCGGCGCTGACCGCGGTGCTGCTGGCGCGGCGCGCCCACGGCGGCCACGTGCTGGTGGTGCGGCCGCTGTACGGCACCTCCGACCACCTGCTGGCCAGCGGCATGTGCGGGCTGGAGGCGGAGTTCGTCACCGCCGCCGAGATCGCCTCGCATCTGCGCGCCGATACCGCGCTGGTGGTGATTGAGACCCCCGCCAATCCGACTCTGGATCTGGTCGATATCCGCGCCGTGGTCGCAGCCGCCGGCAGCGTGCCGGTGCTGGTTGATTCGACGTTTGCCACCCCGGTGCTGCAGCAGCCGGCCCTGCTGGGTGCGACCTATGTGCTGCACAGCGCGACCAAGTTCCTCGGCGGCCACGGTGACGTGATCGCCGGCGTGGTCTGCTGCAGCGATGCCGACGCTGCGCCGCTGCGCACCGTACGCGCGGCCACCGGCGGTCTGCTGCATCCGCTGGCGGCCTATCTGCTGCACCGCGGCCTGCCCACGCTGAAGCTGCGGGTGGAAGCGGCGCAGGCCAATGCGCAGGTGCTGGCGCGACGGCTGGCCGATCATCCGGCAGTGAGCAAGGTGTTCTATCCGGGACTGGCGCAGGGGGCGGCGGCGCAGCTGCTGGCAAGCCAGATGCGCGGCCCCGGCTGCCTGATGGCGTTCGAGGTCAAGGGCGGCCACGCCGCCGCGGCGAAAGTGATGGCCGCGGTCAAGGTGATGACCGCCGCGGTCAGCCTGGGCTCGGTGGATACCCTGATCCAGCACCCGGCCGGCCTGACCCACCGCATGGTCGACCCGGCGGCGAAGGCGGCCAGCGGGATTACCGATGGCCTGCTGCGGCTGTCGGTGGGCATCGAGGACGCAGAAGACCTCTGGGATGACCTGCTGCAGGCCTTGGCCTGAGCCACACAAAGGGCATCCCCCCTGCGTCAGGGCTGCGTTTGGGCGACAATGTCGGCCATGGCATCGGTAGCGATGCGACAGGCAAGGGATGCAAGCGCATGACGACATGGTTGGTCACCGGCGGGGCCGGGTTCATCGGCGGCAATTTCGTGCTGGAAGCCGTGGCACGCGGCATCCGGGTCATCAATCTGGATGCGCTGACCTATGCCGGCAATCGCGACACGCTGGCTGCCATCGACGGGCATCCGGAGCATGTGTTTGTCCATGGCGATATCGGTGACCGCGCCCTGGTGGCGCGCCTGCTGGCCGAGCATCGCCCCGACGCGGTGCTGAATTTCGCCGCCGAAAGCCACGTGGACCGTTCCATCGACGGCCCGGCCGCCTTCATCCAGACCAATGTGGTCGGCACCCTGGCCCTGCTGGAAGCGGTGCGCGACCACTGGAAATCGCTGGAAGGGGAGGCCAAGGCCGCCTTCCGCTTCCTGCATGTCTCCACCGACGAGGTGTACGGCACGCTGGGCGAGACCGGCAAGTTCACCGAGACCACAGCGTACGCGCCGAATTCTCCGTACTCGGCGTCAAAGGCGGCTTCCGACCATCTGGTGCGCGCCTTTCACCACACCTACGGCCTGCCCACGCTGACCACCAACTGCAGCAACAACTACGGCCCCTACCACTTCCCGGAAAAGCTCATCCCGCTGGTGATCGCCAAGGCCCTGGCCGGAGAGCCGCTGCCGGTCTATGGCGATGGCAAGCAGGTGCGCGACTGGCTGTTTGTCAGCGACCACTGCGAGGCCATCCGCACTGTGTTGGCCCGTGGCCGGGTGGGCGAGACCTACAACGTCGGCGGCAATGCCGAGATGCAGAACATCGAGGTGGTGCAGGCGATCTGCGCGCTGCTCGATCAGCGCCGCCCGCGCGCCGATGGCCTGTCGCGTGCTGTGCAGATCACATACGTCGCCGACCGTCCCGGCCATGACCGCCGCTATGCCATCGACGCATCGAAACTGCGCGACGAACTGGGATGGGAGCCACGTTACAGCTTCGAGCAGGGCATTGCCGAAACCGTCGACTGGTACCTGACCCATCAGGACTGGGTGCAGCGCGTGCTGGACGGCAGTTATCGGCTGGAACGCATCGGGGTGGCGGCATGAGTGCGCGCAAGGGGATCGTGCTGGCCGGTGGTTCCGGCACGCGCCTGTACCCCATCACCCAGGCCATCAGCAAACAGCTGCTGCCGGTGTACGACAAGCCGATGATCTATTACCCGCTGAGCGTGCTGATGCTGGCGGGTATCCGCGAGGTGCTGATCATCAACACGCC
>CAUJJG010000018.1 GCA_963205445.1 Pseudomonadota bacterium | reverse complement strand
GCGGATGATGCGCTGCCGGCGGTTGGCGCGTCTTGTCCGGCGTACAGCAGATCGGAAGTGTCCAGCGTCTCGTCATCCAGCCAGCGGCCGCCAACAAGGCCCAAGGCGTTGTCGAGAATCGTTGGCAGCAACCCGCTGGGGGTCGCACTCTCACTGTTCCAGAGCACCACCACCCCCAGATCCTGCTCCGGCAGCAATGCCATCATGCCGCGATAGCCTTGCACCGCGCCGCCATGAAACACGACCTGATGGCCCGAATAGTCATAGGCGCGCCAGCCCAGGGCATAGCCAGCCGAAGTCAGGCGAGCACGTCGCCAGGAGGGGCCGCGAATCTCGGTAGGCGTGGACACCAGGGGCGCGTGCAGGGTTGCCAGCAAGGGGGCCGGCAGGACCTCGGGCCGATGGCCCGTATGCGCCAGCAACCATTGCGCCATGTCGCTGATGCTGGCGTTGACACCGGCCGCAGGGGCAACGCGGTAGTAGGTGGGCTTGGGCGTCAACGGCACCCAGCCGACACGCCCACGCACATGCGGTTTGGCCCAGCGCGCGCTGGCGGTAATGCCCTCCAGCCCGTAGCTGGCGTCGTGCATGCCCAAGGGCTTGAACACGCGGCTGGCCACCGTTTCGCTGAAGAAACGCCCTGTCGCGGCAAAGACCACATCACCGATCAGGCTGAAGCCCACGTTCTGGTAGGCATAGCAGTCACCCGGTGCGCAGGTCATGGGCGCATAGGCGAGCTTCTGGACCAGGCCGTGGTAATCGGCATTGGCCTCGATGTCGCGATCGAAGGCATTGTGCGGCAGGCCCAGCCGATGGCTGAGGATGTCGGCAACAGTGACCTGCTGCGCGGCCCCCGGCATCGACATCCGGAACGAGGGCACGTAGTCGGTGAGTGGGCTGTCCCAGCGCAACATGCCGTCATTCACCAGCATGCCGGTCACGGTCCCGGCGAACGACTTCGACAGCGAGGCCAAGCGGAAAACCGTATGCGCATCCACCGCCTGCGGATTGCGTGCATCGGTGATGCCGTAGCCGCGCGCACTGAGCACCTTGCCATCCTTGACGATGGCGAGGGCAAGGCCGGGGATCCGGCCATCGGCCACCATGGCGGTGGCGAGCGCTTCGAAGCGAGGGATATCAAGCGTGGCAGGCGTAGGGGCCTGCGTGTTGTCGGCGGCCGTTGCCGCGACCGGTTGCGGGCGTGTGATGCTGCCTGCCCAGTGACGATTGGAATCCTGTGCCGTACTGCCCAGCGCCAGCGGCAGCAGGGTGGCCAACAGTGTGAGACGCAAGGCCTGCCGAAGTGTGCGAACGTTCATCGGCCATGCCCCCTTGCGTATGCTGCCAAGACAGGTCGATTCTAACGCTTGTCGCCGCCATTTCATCAACTTTCGGAGAGACTCGATGTTCGGATTGCTGGTTTTCCTTGGCATCATCCTCGCCTTGGCCCTGTGGGTGGCGAGCAACTACAACGGGCTGGTCACGGCGAGGAATGTCTACAAAAACGCGTTTGCGCAGATCGACGTGCAGCTGCAGCGGCGTTTCGACCTGATTCCCAACCTGGTCGAGGTGGCGCGCAAATACATGGCCCATGAGCGCGAGACGCTGGAAGCCGTCGTGGCGGCACGCTCGGCGGCACAGTCCGGCTTGGCGGCGGCCAAGGCCAATCCCGGCGACCCGCAGGCGATGACCCAGCTGGCGGCTGCACAGGCGCAGCTCAATACCGGGCTTGGTCGCTTGCTGGCCGTTGCGGAGGCCTACCCGGACCTCAAGGCCAACGACACCATGCTGCAACTCACCGAAGAGTTGACCAGCACCGAGAACAAGGTCGCTTTTGCGCGGCAATCCTTCAATGATGCCGTGACCGGTTACAACACCAAGCGTGAGGTGTTTCCGGGCAATGTATTTGCCGGCATGTTCGGTTTCCTTGAGGCGACGTTGCTGGAAATCCCTGTCGACAAACAGGAAGCGGTGCGTACGGCGCCCAAGGTGCAGTTCTGATCCATCGTCAGGCGAGGTGCGGGGATGAATTTTTTCGAACACCAGGCTGCTGCGCGTCGCGCCACCTCGCGATTGGTGCTGCTGTTCGCGCTGGCCGTCCTGTGCATCGTGATCGCCTTGGATGCCGTGGTCTGGATGGTGATGCCCTCCTGGCGTGCGCTGGCATTCACGAGTGGCGTGGCTCTGGTCGTCATCACATTCGGGTCGCTTTACCGCATCGCCAGCCTGGGCGGCGGGGGCGACAGCGTGGCCCAGCAGATGGGGGGGGCGCTGGTGCCCCCTGATACGCAAGAGCCGGCATTGCGTCGGTTGCGCAATGTCGTGGAGGAGATGGCCATTGCGTCCGGTGTGCCGGTTCCCAAGCTGTACGTGATGGAGGATGAAGACGGGATCAACGCCTTTGCCGCAGGCTACTCGCCATCGGACGCGGTGATCGCCGTTACCCGCGGTGCTCTGGACCGGCTGAACCGCGACGAGCTCCAAGGGGTGGTGGCGCACGAGTTCAGCCATGTCCTCAATGGAGACATGCGCCTGAACATTCGCCTGATCGGCGGCCTGTTCGGCATCATGATGATCGGTTTGATTGGTCGCAAGGTGCTGGAGTATTCCAGCATCGGGCGGCGCGGGCGGGGAGCCGTTGCCTTGATGTTGGCGGCGATCGTGGCGCTGGTGATCGGCTACATCGGCCTGTTCTTCGCCCGCATGATCAAGGCCGGCGTCAGCCGGACCCGTGAGCGGCTGGCCGACGCCAGCGCCGTGCAGTTCACGCGTCAGACCCAGGGGCTGGCCGGCGCACTCAAGAAGATCGCAGGGGTGGATGCCGGTTCGAGGCTGCAGCATCGCGGCGATGCGGAGGAAGTCAGCCACATGCTGTTTGGCGATGGCATCGGTTTCTCCCGGCTGTTCGCAACCCATCCGCCGCTGCTGGAACGCATTCAGGCGCTGGAGCCAGGGTTTCGTTCTGCATCGCTGGAGCGCCTGCAGCGCCAATGGGCTGAATCACCGCCGGATGGCATGCAGGAGGATCTCGCCCTGGGTTTGGCGAAAGAGAACGAATGCAGTTTGCAAGAAAATGAGGGCGGCGTTGCGGTGCGCCCTTCGGTCGTGGCGTCGCAGGTGGCAATGCCCACGGCGGAAGATTACGTGCGTGCCGATGTGCTGGCCGGCGCCATGCCGGAGGCTTTGGGCGATCTCGCCCGCCGGCGTGAGTCGGTGATGGCGCTGCTGCTGTCGTTGCTGCTGTCGCGCGATGACAACCTGCAGGAACGGCAGCGGCAACGGATCGAAGCAGCGCTGGGGAACGACATCGCGGATCAATCCTTGCGGATCCACCAGCAGCTCACCGCGGACATGTCGCCGTCCTTGCGGCTTCCGCTGGCAGCCATCGCCTTTCCCGTTTTGCGGCAACGCCCGCGGCCGCAACTGGATGCGTTTCTGGAAACCATGCGCGCGGTATCCAGCGAAGATGCGCAAGACACGCTGTTCGAATATTGTCTTGCCCGCCTGCTGCGCGTGCAGGTTCTGGAGGCGTTGGAGCCGGCGCGGCATGTGCGTTTCGGCCGGCGCAAGCCGGGAGGGGTGCGGGAGGAGTTCGCAATCCTGCTGGCGGTGGTGGCGAAGTACGGCCATGTGGATGCGGCATCGGCGCAGCGGGCGTATCTTGCCGGCATGCAGCGCGTGCTGCCGCGCGATCATTTGCCCTACGCGCCTCCGGCCGCTGGCGTGCGCGCGCTGGATGCCGTGTGGGAGCCGCTGGATGCGCTGGACCCACTGGCCAAGCAGGTGATGGTGGAAGCCATCGTCGATGCCATCAGCAGTGATGGCCGCGTGGCGGTGGCGGAGGCCGAGCTGCTGCGTACGATTTGCGGGGTGCTGCATTGCCCGCTGCCGCCAATGCTGCGGGAGTGACGCCGCGGCGGGGCGGCGGCGTCTGTGGTGTCAGCCGTTGTTCCGGATGAGGTCCGCCGCCCGTTCCGCGATCATGATGGTCGGCGCGTTGGTATTGCCTCCCGGGAGGTCGGGCATGACCGAGGCATCGACCACGCGCAAGCCGGTCACGCCGTTGATGCGCAATTGAGGGTCTACCACGGCCCCGTCGTCACTGCCCATCCGGCAGGTGCCAACGGGGTGGTACACGGTTTCCGAGCGCTGACGAACAAAATCAACGAGGTCCGCATCATTGCGGGGGATCGTCGCAGGGTAGATGGGGGCCCCGCGGAAAGCGTCAAAGGCTTTCTGCGAAAAGATCTCCAGCGACAATTTGGCGCATTCGACCATCACCTTCAGGTCGAACCCTTCAGGGTCGCCCAGGTAGTTCGGGTCGATGATCGGTTTGTCGCCGGGCCGGTTGCTGGCCAGCGTGAGTCGGCCCCGGCTGCGGGGGCGCAGATTGCAGGCGTGCATGGTGTAGCCGTCGCCGGGCAGGCGGTTGCGGCCGTGATCGTCGATCATCGCGGGGATGAAGTGCAGCTGGATATCGGCACGCGCATCGGTTGCGAGGTGTGAGCGGAA
>CAUJJG010000017.1 GCA_963205445.1 Pseudomonadota bacterium | reverse complement strand
GGCCAGCGGCGATTCGCTCTGCTGCACCAGGATGCCGTCGGCCTTCAGTGCGCGGTGGCAGCTTTCGAAGAAGGCTTTGTTGAACAGGCCTTCGGCCGGGCCGACCGGGTCGGTGGAGTCGACGATCACGATGTCCACGCTGTTCGGTTCGCAATTGGCCATGTAGGCGATGCCGTCGTCGAACAGCAGCTCGGCGCGCGGGTCGGCGTTGGACTCGCACAGCTCGGGGAAGTACTTCTCCGCCATCCGCGTCACTTGCTCGTCGATGTCGCACTGGGTGGCTTTCTCCACGCCGGGGTGGCGCAGCACCTCGCGCAGGGTGCCGCAGTCGCCGCCGCCGATGATCACCACGCGCTTGGGCGCGGCGTGGGTGAACAGCGCCGGGTGCGCCATCATCTCGTGATAGAAGAAATTGTCGCGGCTGGTCAGCATCATCGCGCCGTCGATCAGCATGATGTTGCCCCAGTCGGTGCTCTCGAAGATCTCGATCTTCTGGAACGGCGACTGCACCTCATCCAGCTTGCGCGTTACCCGGAACCCGATCGACGAGCCGGTGTGTTCGAAATTTTCGTGCAGCCAGGTGGGGGCGGTCATGACGGTATGCCTCTGGAAATGGAGCCGGGGCGCGGATTGTAGCGGGAATCGGTGGAAGGGCCGGTTATCCTTGTTCAGCTTGGGGCCTGTGCCCCGCGACTGCCTCTTTCAGGAACACACGCCTTGGATACCTCGCATTTCGACGCCATCACCGCCGACCAACTGGTTGCTGCCGGCAGCCGCAAATGGACGGCATTTCCGGGCTGCATCGGTGCTTTCGTGGCAGAGATGGATTTCGGCATCGCTCCGCCGATCCAGCAGGCGCTGTCACGGGCGATGGCCGATGGCCTGACCGGTTACCTCACGCCAAGGTTGCTGCAGGCGCTGGGGGAAGCCTGTGCGGCCTGGCAACAGACCCACCACGGCTGGGCGGTGGATCCGGCGGATATCAAGGTCATGCCGGATGTTTTGAGCAGTCTGGAGGTGGTGCTGCGGCATTTCCTGCCCGCCGGGGCGCCGGTGGTGGTGCCGACGCCGTGCTACATGCCGTTCATCCCCATCCTGGAGTGGGCAGGCAACCCGGTGGTGCAGCTGCCGATGCGGCGCACGGCCGACGGCTGGGCCATGGACGAGGCCGGTTTGGATGCGGCTTTCGCCAACGGCGCGCAGATGCTGCTGCTGTGCAATCCGCACAACCCGGTCGGCAAGGTCTATACCTGTGACGAATTGGCGCGCATCAGCACCATCGTCGAAAAATACGGTGCCCGGGTGTTTTCCGACGAGATCCATGCCCCACTGGTCTACGACGGGCACCGGCATGTGCCCTATGCCGCGCTGGGCGAAATGGCGGCGCGGCAGGCCATCACGGCGGTGTCGGCCTCGAAGATGTGGAACCTGGCGGGCCTGAAGTGTGCCCAGCTGGTGCTGACGCGAGAGGAAGATCGCGCGCTGTGGCGCAAGATCGGCCATCGCGTCAACGATGCCACCGCCACGTTCGGGGTGATCGCGCATACCGCCGCGTGGGCGCAGGGCGAGGACTGGCGGCAGGCGGTGTTGGCCTATCTGCAAGGCAATCGCGACCTGTTGGGCCAGACCTTGGCCACGCAACTGCCGCAGGTTGGCCATCTTCCGCCGCAAGGCACTTATTTGGCCTGGCTGGATTGCCGCGGGCTTGCGCTTTCTCCCAGCCCACAGGCGTTTTTCCTGCGCAAGGCCAGTGTGGCGATGACCGACGGCGCCGACTGCGGCGATGGCGGGCAGGGCCATGTGCGCTTCAATTTCGGTTTGCCGCGTCCGCTGCTGCGGCAAGCGCTGGCACAGATGGCGGAGGCCGTGGCCGCAGGCTGAACGCAGGCACGGGCAACGGCCGCGGCCTGACCCTACAATGCGCGGGAATTCTGATTTTCGAGGTGTTTCCGCAATGGCCCAGTGGTCATCCGACCTTGCCCGCAAGACCTATTCCATCCCGCACTGGGCCGACGGCTATTTCGACGTCGATGCGCAGGGGCGCGTCGCGGTGCGGCCGCAAGGGGGCGAAGGGGCGGCCATCGCATTGGCCGATGTGGTGGATGCCTCACTGGCGCAGGGCGGCAACCTGCCAGTGCTGGTGCGCTTCCCGCAGATTCTGGGGCACCGCTTGCGCAAGCTGCAGGCCGCTTTCGCGCAGGCGCAGAAGGACTGGGATTACTGCGGTGGCTATACCGCGATTTACCCGATCAAGGTCAACCAGCACGCCGGCGTGGCCGGCACCCTGGCGTCACACCACGGCGAAGGGTTCGGGCTGGAGGCGGGCAGCAAGCCGGAGCTGATGGCGGTGCTGGCACTGTCGCGCCCCGGCGGTACCATCGTCTGCAACGGCTACAAGGACCGCGAATACATTCGGCTGGCGCTGATCGGCCGCAAGCTGGGCCTGCAGACCTTCATCGTCATCGAAAAGCCCTCCGAGCTGAAGATCGCCCTGGAAGAAGCGGCGGCATTGGGAATCAAGCCCGGCTTGGGCGTACGCATGCGGCTGGCCTCGCTGGGTGCGGGCAAATGGCAAAACAGCGGTGGCGACAAAGCCAAGTTCGGGCTCGACCCGCGGCAGCTGCTGACGCTGTGGAAGGAGCTGCGCGATACCGGCATGGGCGATTGCCTGCAGCTGCTGCACTTCCACATGGGCAGCCAAATTTCCAACGTGCGCGACATCGCTGCCGGCATGCGCGAGGCGACGCGCTACTTCGTCGAGCTGTCGCGGCTGGGGGCTAGGGTCACCCACATCGACGTGGGCGGTGGGCTGGGCATCGACTACGAAGGCACGCGTTCGCGCAGCTACAACTCGGTCAATTACGGCATCCAGCACTACGCCTCCAGCATCGTGCAGCCGCTGGCCGAAGCCTGTCGCGAAGAAGGGCTTGCGCCGCCGCGCATCCTCACCGAGAGCGGCCGCGCGATGACGGCCCACCATGCAGTGCTGGTGGCCAACGTCAGCGAGGTTGAGCGTGCGGCGGAAGGGCGCGTCCCGGAGCCGCACGAGGATGAATCCACCCCGGTGCGCCAGCTGCGGGACCTGCATGCGGAGATGCGCGAGCGGCCGGCCGTGGAGGTCTTTCACGAGGCCACCCAGGCCCACGCCGAGGGTTTGAGCCTGTATGCGCTGGGCCAGTTGGATCTGGTGCAGCGCGCGCGCATTGATGACTTGTTCTACGCGATTGCCCACGCGGTGAAAGCACGCCTGACCTACGACGAGAAGAGTCACCGCGACTTGCTGGATGAATTGAGCGAGCGGCTGGTGGACAAATACTTCGTCAACTTCAGCGTGTTCGAATCGATGCCGGACGTGTGGGCGATCGACCAGGTATTTCCGATCGTGCCGATCGAGCGGCTGGACGAGCTGCCCACCCGGCGCGGCGTGATCTGCGACCTCACCTGCGATTCCGACGGCAAGATCGACACCTATGTCGAAAACGAGGATCTCGACAGCTCGCTGCCCCTGCATGAGCTGCGCAAGGGCGAGAACTACCGGCTCGGCTTCTTCCTGGTCGGCGCCTATCAGGAGATCCTCGGCGACATCCACAACCTGTTCGGTGACACCGACGCGATCGAAGTGAAGGTCGAAGGCGAAGGCTTCACGCTGGCCCAGCAACGCCGCGGCGACACCACCGACGTGATGCTGGACTACGTGGGCTACAAGCTGGATGACTTGCGCCGTGCCTACGCCGCAAAAGTCGATGCCGCACAGCTGCAAGCCGACGAGGCCGGGCGACTGAAAGCGGCTCTGGAAGCCGGCCTGACGGCCTACACGTATCTGGACGATACCCCCGAAACCTGACGCTGGTTTTCGACAGGCGCATGAAAAAACGCCCGGGTTTCCCCGGGCGTTTTGCTTTTCCGCGCGTACCGTGGTCAGCCGTGCTGCGGCTCCGGCAGCGGTTCGGCGGTGCCGGCCTTGCCGTCGTGCGCATGCTCACGGGCCAGGTACAGATAGAAGGCCGGCAGCACGAACAGGGTGAACAGCGTGCCGATGGTCATCCCGGAGGCGATCACCACGCCCATCGAGAAGCGCGAGGCGGCGCCGGGGCCCTTGGCCATCAGCATCGGGATCATCGCGAACACCAGCGCGGCGGTGGTCATCAGCACCGGGCGCAGGCGGATGCCGGTGGCTTCCTCGATCGCCGCGCGCTTGGACAGGCCCTGTTCGATCTGCAGCTTGTTGGCGAACTCCACGATCAGGATGCCGTGCTTGGAGATCACCCCGACCAGGGTCACCAGGCCGACCTGGGTGTAGATGTTGATGCTCATGCCGGGGAACGCCTCGATCCCGGAGAACGACAGCACCTGCGCCGCCAGCGCCAGCACGTTCAGGGTCAGCAGCGCGCCGCAGATCGCCATCGGCACCGTGAGCAGCATGATCAGCGCATCGCGGAAGCTCTCGAACTGCGCCGACAGCACCAGATAGATCACGATCAGCGCCAGTGCCAGGGTCACCAGCATCGCCGAGCCTTCCTGCTTGAACTGCCGCGACTCGCCGGCATAGTCCACGCTGTAGCCCTGCGGCAGCACGTCCTTGGCGGCCTGGTCGAGGACTGCCAGCGCCTCGCCCTTGGTCACGCCGGGGCGCGGGGCGAAGGTGATCGACACCGCGTTGAGCTGCTGGAAGCGCTTGAGCGACTGCGGCTGCGCGCTTTCCTCCAGCGTGACCAGCGTGGACAGCGGGATCAGCGTGCCGCTGCGGGTGCGGGTGTAGTAGTTCTCCAGCTGCGCCGCGTTGAGGCGGTCACTGCGCTGCACCTGCGGGATCACCCGGTAGCTGCGGTTCTGCATCGAGAACAGGTTGCTGTAGCCACCGGCCAGCATCGCCGACATGTCGGCCGCCAGCGTGCGCATGTCGATGCCTAGCGAGGCCGCCTTGTCGCGGTCGATGTTCACTTCGATGCGCGGCTTGTCGATCTTCAGGTCCTTGTCGAGGAAGATGAAGCGCTTGCTGGCGTAGGCCTTGGCGAGGATCGCATCGGACAGCTCGGACAGTTGTTCAAGGCTGCCCACGCCACCGACGATGAACTCGCCGCCGCCGGCACCGCCGCCAGCAGAGGGCAGCGAGGGCGGCACCAGCGCGAACATGTTCAAGCCCGCGATGTTGGCGAAACCCGGCTGCAGTGCCTGTTGCAGCACCTGATTGGTGGAGCGGTCGCGCTGGCTCCACGGCTTGAGCACGAAACCGGCCATCGCGGAGGGGCTGGCACCGCCGCCGCTGCCGAAGCCGCCGTTGAACAGGAACGAATCCTCGATCTCCGGCACGTCCCCGGCGATCTTGCTGATCTCGGCGGTGTAGCGCTCGACGTAGTCGAGGGTGGCGATCGGGTCGGCGCTGGCGACGCCGAAGATGAAGCCCTCGTCTTCCATCGGCGCTGGTTCCTTGGGTGCGCCCATGTAGAGGAAGGCGCAGCTGACCAGCACGATCAGGCCAAACGCGGCCACCACTGCCTTGGTCTCCATCAGGCCATGCAGCATGCGCGTGTAGCCGTGGTGGAGCTTGTCGAACTTGGCGTCCAGCCATAGCTCGAACTTGCCCTTGGGGTGATCGGGGTCGTGTGCCTTGAGCATTTTGGAGCTCATCATCGGCGTCAGCGTCAAGGCGATCACGCCTGAGAGCAGCACCGAGCCCGCCAAGGTGAAGGCGAATTCGGTGAACAGCACGCCGGTCAGGCCGCCCTGGAAACCGATCGGCAGATACACCGCGATCAGGGTGGTGGTCATCGCCACCACCGGCCACGCCAGCTCGCGCGCGCCACGGAGCGCGGCATCGAACGGACTCATGCCCTCTTCGATGTGGCGGTGGATGTTTTCCAGCACGATGATCGCGTCATCGACCACGATGCCGATCGCCAGCACCATCGCCAGCAAGGTCAGCAGGTTGATCGAAAAGCCCATCAGCAGCATCAGGAACAGGCCGCCGATCATCGACAGTGGAATGGTGACCGCCGGGATCAGCACGCTGCGCAGCGAGCCGAGGAACAGGTAGATCACCACGATCACGATCACCAACGCCTCGATGATCGTGCGGATCACCTCGTTGATCGCGTCCTGGATCGCCTCGGTGCTGTCGTAGGGGATGGTCGCGGTCAGGCCTTGGGGCAGCTGCGGCACGATTTCGCTGTCCCAGACCTTGCGCAGGGCCTTGATGACGTCCAGCGAGTTGGCATCGGGCGCAACGTAGATGCCCATGAAGGTGGCGTTGTCGCCGCCGCCGATACGCACCGAGGTGCCGTAGCTTTCCGAGCCCAGCACCACGTCGGCAATGTCGGCCAGACGCACGATGGCGCCGTCCTGCTCGCGCACCACCATCTTGCGGAAGTCATCGACGCTGCGCAGATCGGTCTTGGCGGTCATGTCGATCGCCACCATCTGGCCCTTGGTCGAGCCCACCGCTGCCAGCACATTGTTGGACTGCAGCGCCGTGCTGACGTCGCTGGCGGTGACCTTCAGCGCCGCCATCTTCTCCGGCTTCAGCCAGATGCGCATGGCGAAGGTGCCGGCGCCCATGATCTCGGCACGCTGCACGCCGGCCACGGTCACCAACTTGGGCTGGATGACGCGGGTCAGGTAGTCGGTGATCTGGTTGTTGTTGAGCGTGTCACTGGCGAACGAGACGTACATCGCCGCGATCTGCTCGCCCTGCTGCAGGTCGATCACCGGGTCTTCGGATTGCGCCGGCAATTGGCCGCGCATCTTGTTGACCTTGGCGCTGATCTGGGTGAGCGCCTCGTTCGGGTCCTGATCGAGGCGGATGTAGGCCTGGATCGTGCTGGAGCCTGCGGCACTGGTGGAGCTGAGGTAGTCGATGCCTTCGGCGCTGGCGATCTCGCGTTCCAGCGGCGTGGTGATGAAGCCCTGGATCAGGTCGGCGTCAGCGCCGAAATAGGTGGTGCTGACATTGACCACGGCATTGCGCATTTCCGGGTACTTGCGCACGTTCAACTCGCTGAAGGCGCGCAGGCCGAACAGCAGGATGAACAGGCTGACGACCATCGCCAGCACCGGCTTCCTGATGAAGATGTCGGTAAATTTCATCGTCCTCTCTCCCTCGCCCCCGGCGGGGGGCGGGTGGGGGTGGGCGTCGCGGCGGTGCCGCGCGCGGGGGTCAGCGGTTCTCGACGGCGGGCGCGGTGTCGGCTGTCGGCGTGATGGTGTTGTTGATCGTCACTTCGGCACCGTTGCGCAGCTTCAGCAGGCCCGAGGTGGCCACCTGCTCACCGGCCTTCAGGCCCGAGCTGACCACGATCATGTCGCCACGGGTATCCCCCGTCTTGATGAAGCGCTGCGCGACCGTCAGCTTGTCGCCGGTCAGCGGCTTGCCCTGGGCATCGGTCTCACCCGCCTTGCGTGCGCTCTTTTCGATCACGAACACGGCGTTGCCGTAGGGGTTGAAGCTGACCGCCGTCTGCGGAATCACCACCACGTCGCGCTCACCGCCCACATCGAACCCCACCTTGGCGAAGCTGCCGGGACGCAGCTTGCCGTCGGGGTTGCGCAGGATGGCCTGGGCCTTGAAGTTGCGAGTGCTGGCGTCGACCAAGGGGTCAAGCGCGTGCACCTTGCCTTCAAACGTCTGGCCCGGCAGGGCATCCACGGTGGCGCGCACCAGGTCGCCATCGCCCAGCTTGCCGATCATTTGCTCAGGCAGGGTGAAGTCGAGATAGATGGGGTCGAGCTGCTGCAGGCTGACGATGGCATCCCCGGGGGCGATGAACTGGCCCAAGTTGATCTTGCGGATGCCCAGCACCCCGGAGAACGGTGCGCGGATCGTCTTCTGTGCGATCAGGGCGCGCTGGGCTTCGACCTGCGCCCGCGCTGCTGCTGCGGCGGCGGTGCGCTGCTGCACTTCATCCAGCGACACCAGCTTGTCCTTGCCCAGCTGCTGCCAGCGCTGTGCCTGCGTGTCGGCCAGGCGTGCCGACGTTTCCAGCGCCTTCAGGGTGGCTTCTTCGTTGGCGGTATTCAGCCGCACCAGCACCGCACCGGCCCGGACCGGCTGGCCGGCTTCGAATTCAATACTGCGGACCACGCCGCCCGCTTCGGTGGTGACTTCGATGCCGTTGACGGCCACCAACGTACCCACTGCGTCGCCGGCCCCGCTCCAGCGCTGGGTCTTGGCCGCGTCGGCAGACACGGTCACGGCGGGCTGTGGCATGTTGTCGAAGAAATTGTTGGTCTGCTTGGCGAAGATCGCCTTGATCAGGAAGATGCCGCCAAAGACGATGAGGACGCCGATCAGCATCAATGCCCAGCGCAACAGGGGGCGCGCCTGGCGGGTGGGGTGTTGGGGGGCCATGGTGTGTGTCCTGGATTGGAAGAGGCGTCCGTGCCGGGTGTGTTGCGGCGCGGCGGAATGGTTGGCGCGAAATTATATACCGGTTGGTATATTAAATGAATGAACGAGAATCGTCCCATGACAAGAGTCACGACATTCGGGCGGGCAAGGAGGATACGTCTCCCCATTCTTGGGTGTGTGCTGCTGTGCCTGTCGGGGCTGGCGCAGGCGCAACAAGCACCGTCGCCAGCAACCATGCCGCCCGATTGCGTGGGCTTGGTGCTGGGCGGAGGCGGCGCGCGTGGCGCCGCCCATGTCGGCGTACTCAAGGTGCTGGAGCGCGAGCGCGTCCCGGTCTGCGCCATCGCCGGCACCAGCATGGGGGCGATCGTGGGAGGGCTGTATGCAGCCGGCTACGATGCGGACGAGCTGGAACGGTTGTTGGCCAGCATCGACTGGGCCGACATGTTCGAAGACGCCCCGCCCCGGCAGCGCCTGCCGATGGAGCGCAAGGAAGAAGATTTCCGTCATCTGGTGGATCTGGAAATCGGCTACCGCAATGGCCGCCTCGGCTTCCCCACGGGCTTGGTGCGGGGCCAGAAGCTGATGTTGCTGCTGCGACGCCTGACGCTGTCGACCTGGCAGACCGAGCGTTTCGACCAGCTGCCCATCCCATTCCGTGCGGTGGCTGCTGACATCACCACCGGCAAGAAAAAGGTGTTCGATGCGGGCGATCTGGCAGTGGCGATCCGGGCCAGCATGTCGGTGCCCGGCGCGTTTGCGCCCGTGCGCGTGGGTGAGCAGCTGCTGGTGGATGGCGGCATGGCCGAAAACGTGCCGGTGGACGAAGTGCGCGCCATGGGGGCCACCCGGCTGGTCGTGGTGGATGTCAGCTCGCCCCTGCTGAAGGAGGCAGAGCTGAACAACCCGGCCGCGGTGCTGGACCAGATGGTCACTGCGCTGATGACGGAAAAGACGGCGCGCAGCCTGGCCAGCCTGGGCGCAGGGGATGTGCTGCTGCGCCCTGAGCTGGGCGACATTTCCGCTGCGCAGTTCCAGCGTGCGGCCGAAGCGGTGGCCTTGGGGGTGCAAGTGGCCGAAGCGCAGTTGCCGCGCCTGCGCGCGCTGGCCCTGTCCCCCGAGCGCTATGCGGCGCATCGCGCAGGCCAGCGGCATCAGGGGTTCGATCCGGGCTTGCTGGCGTTTCTCGAGGTTGCACCCGGCCAATCCCCCTCTGCGACCCGACACGTGGCATGGGCTGCGCAGGAGTTGGTAGGCAAGCCTTTTGATGTGGCTGCCGTCGAGCAGGCCTTGGGGCGCGCCTATGGCGACGGTCGCTTCGAAACCATCGACTATCGGTTGGTCCGGCGTGAGGGGGTGACGGGGCTGGAGATCGAGCCACGGCAAAAGCCGTGGACGGCGTTCGGGCGGGTGGGGCTGCAGCTGGACGATGACTTCAACGGCAGCAGCAATTACCTGCTTTCAGCCGAGCTGGTATTTAACGACATCAACCGGATCGGTGGGCAATGGCGCAATCTGGTGCAGCTGGGCCGCGTGACCGGCCTGCGCAGCGAGCTGTTCCAGCCCTTTGGCGATGAAGGCGCCTACTGGCTGCGGCCCGCGTTGGTGGTTCGGAATGAGTCCTTGCCCTTGTGGTCGGCGCAGTCACGGCAGCTGGCGGAATATCGCTTGCTGCGCCGCGAGCTCGACATCGGGTTTGGCTTCTCCCCCAGCCCCGCCTGGCGGTTGGAGCTGGGCCTGATGGGGGGGCGCGACAGCGCGCATCTGGACATCGGCAGCGGCTTGGTGGGAACCGGGGCACAGCGTTTTGCCGGGCTGCGCGCGGAGGCCACCTGGGACACGCTGGACAGCATCGATTTCCCCTCGCAGGGCGTGCGTGCCAGCGTGGGGGTGGTCTCGTTGCAGCCTTGGTTCGGCGCGGACAGTGACGGGGATGTGGTGCGCGCCTCGGTGGATTGGGCACAGGCCTGGGACCGTTATCACTTGCTGCTGGGGGCGCGCATCGCCAGTGCGCTGGAGGATGGCACCAGCTTCCGCAGCCAAACCTTCCTGGGGGGCTTCCTCAATTTGTCGGGCTATTCCGAGCGCTCACTGGTGGGCAGCCAAGCGGCGCTGGCGCGGGCCGTGGCTTACCGGCGCACGGGCGATACCAGCCGCTTGTTCTCGCTGCCGTTGTACGTCGGGGCCAGCGTGGAAGCCGGCAATGTCTGGCAAGCCCGCAGTGACTTCGGTACGGGCCCCCTGCGCGTCTCGGGCAGTCTGTTCGGCGGGCTGGATACCCCCCTGGGGCCCGTCTTCCTGGGGTTTGGCCGCAACAGTGGCGGCGCCGATTCCTGGTATCTCAGTTTTGGTTCGATGCTGCGTCCGGAAACGCGCTGAGCAGGTGGCACTGATCGAAAAAAAAAAACCGGCAGCCGAAGCTGCCGGTCCTGCGCTCGCCCCTGGGAGGGGGCAGGGCGAACGTCTTTGTGGGTATTACTTGGCGGCCTTGGAGGCAGCCTTGGTGGCCTTCTCGACTTCAGCCTTGACCTGCGAGCTGGCCTGCTCGAACTGGCTCTTGGCCAGCGCGCCGATGGCTTCGTTGGTCTTCACGGTGCCGGCAAAGGCTTCCTGGGCAGCGCCGAAGCTGCGCTCGGCGTTGGCGCGGGCCACCTGGATGCCCTTCGGCCACACGGTCTTGAGACTGTCGGCATCGCGCACTTCCAGCAGCTCGCCAGCGAAGGCGAAGGTGGCGTTGACACTCTCTTCCACCGCGGCCAACTGCAGGCCGAACACCTTCTCGGCATTTTCGAGGGCCAGGCGGTTGACGTTGGCAACGGCGTCGGCAAACTGACCGGCAGCCTTGCTGAACTGATCGTTGAACTGGTACATGGCGTACTCCTGCGTTGTTGTCCCGGCAGGGTTTGCCGGATTTGTGCGGTGCAGCATAGCTGGCGTATTGTTGCGCCGCAACATTTCTCCGACAAGCGGTCGCCGCGCATTCAGGAAACACGGGTGCGTGGCGCAGTAAAGGCCTGCCTCAGCGAGGCCGGGCACTTCCGTGGCGAATGGCGGGCGGGAGGGGAACCAAGCCCTCCGGGATGGCGCCGACACCCGCGACCAGCCGCGCTTTCGGCGCCAGATGCGCCAACGCCTGGGCGTACACGCTGCGCTTGAAAGTGACCACATGGTCCAGCGGGTACCAGAAATCCACCCAGCGCCAGCCATCAAATTCCGGGTGATCGGTGAGATCCAGCCGCAAATCGTCCTCACGGCCGCGGAAGCGCAACAGGAACCAGACCTGCTTCTGGCCAATGCAGACCAGCCGTTCCCGGCGGCGGATGGCGTGGGGCGGCAGCCTGTAGCGCAACCAGCCCGGGGTGGCTCCCAGCACTTCCACATGCTCCGGCAGCAGCCCGACCTCCTCGCGCAGCTCTCGGTACATGGCTTCCAGCGGGGTTTCGTCGGTATTGATCCCGCCCTGCGGGAACTGCCAGCCATCCCGGCGCACCCGTCGTGCCCAGAACAGGCGGCCATCCTCGTGCATCAGCACGATGCCCACGTTGGGCCGGAAACCGTCGGGTTCGATCACGGTGCGGACTCCAGAAAGCCACCTGTCCCGACTTTGCCAGTGCGATCGGATTGCCGCAACCCGGGAAAAGGAGCATTGACGGCGAGTGCCAAGGTATGAATAATTTGCGGTTCGCCGTCGGCTATGTAGCTCAGCCGGTTAGAGCACAGCACTCATAAGGCTGGGGTCATTGCGGGTACAATTCGAGTTTCTGGCTATGTAGCTCAGCCGGTTAGAGCACAGCACTCATAATGCTGGGGTCGGTGGTTCGAGTCCACCCATAGCCACCAGATTCCTGTCCAGCGATACCCAGTGAAGTCCGAAAGAGCCTTGAATTCAGCAGGCTCTGGCGACCTGTTCGTCCCATTACTTCCCAAAGCATTCATTGCAATCCGACGGTAACTGGCGGTAGATTCGGCGGTAACCTGCCGTGCCGCCAGGCACTTACCGTCAAAAAGGCATATCCATGCCGCTCAATGATGCTGCAATAAAGGGCGCCAAGCCGCTCGAAAAGCCCAAAAAGATGGCTGATGGGGGTGGCCTGTATCTCCTCCTGAATCCGAACGGGTCTCGGTGGTGGCGCCTCGACTACCGATTCGACGGCAAGCGAAAGACCCTCAGCATGGGCGTTTATCCTGACACGAGCTTGAAGCTCGCCCGCGAAAAACGCGATGACGCGCGTAAATTGCTGGCTGGGGGGATAGATCCTGGCGCCAAACGCCGGGCGAGCAAGGCAGCAGGCGTCGACCGGGCAGCAAACAGCTTTGAAGTGGTGGCGCGAGAATGGCTCGACGTGAAGAAGCCTTCATGGACTCAGCTTCAATTCGAGAAGGAAAGAGATCGCCTAAAGAACCACGCCTTCAGGCAGATCGGGCACCTTCCAATTGCCGATATTGGCGTTACCGAAATCCGACCGCTGCTCACTCATCTGGTTAGGCGCAGCCATCTTGAGCAGGCTCACCGACTTCGCCACCAGCTCAGCCGCATCTTTCGGTTTGCGGTCGCGACTGAGCGAGCGCTCCGCGACCCCGCAGCGGATCTGAGGGATACCCTCCCCG
>CAUJJG010000016.1 GCA_963205445.1 Pseudomonadota bacterium | reverse complement strand
CGCGTCACCGGCACGCCGTGTTCGTCCGTCACGAACGTCACCCGGTCATACGCCAGCACCGCGTCGCGGTTTTCGATGTTGCGGAAGTCGCGGATCACCGGGATCGGCGGGCGCACGTCGCCGCGGGTGCGGAAGTGCCATTGCAGGTAGCCGATCCACAGCACCACTTCGGCAATCGCCGCCGCGCGCGGGTTCAGCTCGATGCCCAGCAGATTGTGCGGGTCCACGGTTTCGCCGCCCTGCGCATCGGCGCGCTCGCCATCCAGCGCCAGCCCGGTCTGGCGGTGGCCCAGATCATCCAGCGCGCCCAGCACTTCGCCTTCCAGCCGCTTGAGGTGCTCCAGGGTGACGTAGAGGAAGTTGCCGCTGCCGCAGGCCGGGTCCAGCACGCGCACGCTGCACAGGCGGTGGTGGAAGCGCAGCAGCTCGGCCACCGCCGCGTCGTCCTTGGCTTCCGCCGCCAGCGTCATCGCCGCGGCCTGGGTTTCGCCCCATTCCCGGCGCAGCGGCTCGATCACGGTGGGCAGCACCAGCCGTTCCACGTAGGCGCGCGGGGTGTAGTGGGCGCCCAGCTTGTGGCGTTCGTCCGGGTCCAGCGCGCGCTCCAGCAGGGTGCCGAAGATGGCCGGCTCGACGTGCCGCCAGTCGGCGCGGGCGGCGTCGATCAGCAGGTCGATTTGCGCGGTGTCCAGCGGCAGCGTGTCCGGCTGCTTGAACAGCTTGCCGTTGAACTTCAGCACGTCCTCGGCAAGCACCGGGGAGAAGCCGCCACCGTCCATGTCGCGCCAGAGCTGGGCCAGCATGCGCATGGCCACCTCGGGGCGCTCGCGGTGCTGCGCCAGCAGGTTGCGGAAACTCTCCGCGGGCAGCAGGCGCACGTCTTCGGCAAACATGGTGAACAGGCAGCGCATCAAAAACTGCGCCACCGCCTCGGCAGGGTGGCCGCTTTTTTCCAGCGACTTGGCCAGCTCGGCCAGGCTGGCGGCGATGGCGCGGGTAACGCGGGCCGATTCGCGGCTGGGGTCCAGCGCCAGCGGGTCCAGCCAGACCGTGCGCAGGCGCGCGCGGATCTCGGGGCGACGCAGGTCGTCCAGTGCGATGCGGTGGCTGCGTGGGTCCGGGAACGGCACGTAGCTGCCGCCGCTGCGGCTGAATTCGGAATACAGCTCGATCCGGTTGCCCACGTCCACCACGATCAAAAACGGCGGCCGCCCTTCCTCCGCGGGCAGGGCGCGGGCGTAGTTCTGCGCCTGGGCGTGGGCGCGCAGCAGGGCCTCGTCGAAGCCCCTGGTGTGCGCGCCGGCCTTGAGCTTCTTCGACTCCAGCACGAACGCGCCGCGCCGGTACAGGTCCACCCGCCCGGGGCTGCTGCTGCCGTCGGCGTGGCGGAAGGTGAGCGGGCGCTCGAACATGTAGTCCTGCGCCGGCGTGGGGTGCGGGCGCGGCACGTCCAGCAGCTCGCACAGCTCGATCAGGAAACTCTGCGAGGTCGCCAGCTCGCTGGCGGTCACGCCCTGCCAGCGGGCGATGAAGGCGGCGGCGGCATCGTGCGTGTCGGTCACAGTGGTTGCGCTCCTTCGCGGGCCGCCTCGCCGCTGCTCAGCAGCGCGAACAGGGGCCGGTTGATGTAGTAGTTGTTGCGGCCCACGCGGGTCTTTTCCAGCACCCCGTCGGCAGCCAGCCTGTCCAGGTATTTGGTGGCGGTCAGCCGCGACACGCCCAGATCGCGCTGGAGGAATTCCACGCGGGTGTAGGGGTGGTTGAACAGGTTGTTGATCAAGTCCTGGCTGTAAAAGCGGTAATCGGCGCGCACCCGCTGCTTGGTGGCCTGCAGCAACTGCTGGATGCCACGGATGGTGGCCACGGTCTCAACGGCGGTGCTGGCCACGGCGTCGAGCATGTACAGCACCCAGTCTTCCCAGGCATCGGCCTCGCGCACCGCCTGCAGCAGGCGGTAGTAGTCCGGCTTGCTGCGCACGATGTGACGGCTCAGGTACAGCACAGGAATGTCGAGCAAGCCTTCCTTGACCAGATACAGCACGTTGAGGATGCGCCCGGTGCGGCCGTTGCCGTCGTAGAAGGGATGGATGCTTTCGAACTGGTGGTGGATCAGCGCCATCTTCACCAAGGGGTCGGTGGGAAACGCCGGTTCATCGTGAAGAAAACGCTCCAGCTCACGCATCAGCCGCAGCACCTCGTTGGCATCCTGCGGCGGCTCGTACACCAACCGGCCCTCGCCGTCGCGCAGGGCCGTGCCCGGCAGCTTGCGGAAGCCGGCGCGGTTGCATTCCAGCTGCTGCTGGATCTCCAACACCGTGTTCAGGGTCAGCAGGCCGCTGTCGCGCACCTGCGCGAAGCCGGCGCGCAGGGCCTGGCGATAGCGCAGGACTTCCTTGATCGCGGTGCCGCTGGCAGCGCTGGGATCGTCATCCCGGTACAGGTCATCCTGGGTGGTGACGATGTTCTCGATCGCCGAACTGTCCCGCGCTTCCTGCAACGTCAGCGTGTTGATCAGGATGTTCTGGTTGGGAATGCTGGCGGCCACGCCCTTGAGCTCGGCCAACGCACGGCTGGCCCCGTTCAGGCGCTTGAGAATGTCGGCACGCTCAAAGCGCCGCGCATCCAGTGCCGTCAGGGGGGCAAGCGTCATGGGCCTTCTCATGTATGGAGAAGGCCCAGTTTTAATACATTTCGAAGCGGATTTGTCTATTTTTCACTGAAAAGTATGCAAATCCCGTCTGCCAAGCTGCCCGCCTTACCACTCCACCTCGGCCATCGAGCAGTTCAAGCCGGAACCAATGCCAAGCAGGGCCACGCGGCTGCCTTTCTTCAGGCGGCCCATTTCGCGCAGCTTGGACAACACGATCGGCACGCTGGCCGGGCCGATGTTGCCGTGTTCGCCAAAAATGGTCATGACCTTCTTGGGGTCGATGCCCATGGCCTTGGTGAAGGCGGCGGTGTGCACCTTGCTGACCTGGTGGATGACGAACTCGTCCAGCTCCGAGGCCACCCAGCCCAGCTTCTGCTTGGCCACGTCAAAGGTCTTGGCGGCCAGCTTCACGCCCTCGATCAGCAGCATGCGGGTATCGGTGATCATGCCGTCGAGGTTACCGCGGCAGAGCTTGTTCCACTCGGTGGCGGCGCGGGTCACGCCGCCCTTGTAGCGCGGCGCGCCGGGGGCCAGCTCGCTGCGCGCCAGCACCATGGCGGCGGCACCGGAGCCCAGGGTGAGGGTGGCCAGCTCGTTCTTGAAATCTTCCTCGGTGACGTCGGCGCGGGTCATGCGCTCCAGCGTCTTTTCGTAGGCGAGGTCGGCGGTTTCGCCATCGACCACCAAGGCGTAATCAATTTCGCCGCGCTCGATCATGCGGCTGGCGATGTCCATGCCGTTGATGAAGGCCAGGCAGGCATTGGCGATGTCGAAGTTCTGGCAGGTGTCGGGCAGGCCCAGGTTGCCGGAAACGATCGAGGCGGTGGACGGCTCCAGATAGTCGCGGCTGACCGAGGTGCTGACCAGCAGGCCCACCTTGTTGGGGTCGATGCCGGCATCGGCCAGCGCCTTCACGCCGGCCAGCGTGGCGGCGTCGGAGGCCTGCACATCGCCATCCCACAGACGGCGCGCGTGGATCCCGGCGATGTCGCCCAGCACGTCGGTCTTGATGCCAAGGCGGTCCAGCGTGGGCTTGAGGCGGGCGTTGATCTCATCCGAGCTCAGGCGACGCGGGGCATCGATATGGGCCAGGCCAGCAATGGCGACACGTTGAAACAACATGGGCAGACACTCGTGCAGGCACCAACCCGGTGCCGGAACCGCACAGGATAGCGCGTTTCCGTACTGTACGCTGGCGTACGCCGCCTGCCCCCCCGTCAGGGGCAGCGCCACATCGCCCAGCGCTGGCTGCCGTCCTCGGGTGCGCCCATCGGGCTGATGCTGTTGGCCTGCAGGCTGGGGGCCTCGTTGCGGGCCAGGAGTTCCAGCTCATCGCGCACGCGCAAGTCGTTGCGCTCGTACGGGCCCACCTTGTGGGTGATGGACACCACCAGCTCGCCGCGCGACACGCACCCGGCCGGGGCCGCAGACAGCACCCGCACCTCCCGGGCCCCCGGCGCCATCTTCACGAAGGTGCAGGCCGACAGGGACAGCAGCAACAGGGCCAGCAGGGGGGACAAACGGCGCATGCGGGGTTTCCTGAAAAGACGATGCCCCGGATTGTGGCCCGGGGCATCTGAATCACGCAAAAGCACCCTTCTCGGCTGCCCTCCCCTGCGGCGCAAGGGAGGGAGCAACGCAGGGCGAGGCGTCTTGGACAGCCTTACTTCTTCACCACCGGCTTGCCGTCGGCATCGAGCACGGTCACCTCACCAAGCTGCAACGCACGCAGCGGGGCTTCGATCTTGGAAAGATCGCCCACCACCAACCAGGTCAGGCCGCGGGCATCCAACGCCTTGGCCGCCGCATTGACCTGGTCCGGCGTCATTGCGCGGATCTCGTCGGCACGCTGGAACACGTAGTCGTCCGGGCGCAAATACAGCACATTGCTGGCGATGGTGTTCATCACCGCCGAAGCCGTTTCGTAGGCACCCGGCAGGCTGAGGGTCATGATCTTTTCCATGCCTTCGACCTCGGCCACCGTGGCAGGCGTCTTGCCGGTGGCGAACTCAACCAGTTCGCGCTGCACTTCGGCCACCGACTCGGCAGTCTTGTCGATCTGCACCGGCGCCGCAGCCATCCACAAGCGCTGGCCCAGGGCATTGCCGGCGCCGCTGCGGGCACCGTAGGACCAATGCTTGTTCTCGCGCAGGTTCATGTTCAGGCGCGCGGTGAAGTCCCCCCCCACCACCATGTTGGCCATGTCGTACTGCACGCTCTTGGCATCGGCGCTGGACGGCAGCAGCTTGGCCGCGAAGATGTTGGCCTGCACGGCACCGGGCTGATCGATGAGGAAGACGCGCGCCTTGGCCTCCGAGGCCACCTGCGGAACCACGGCGGCGGTACCCGCCTGACTGCTGACCTTCCAGTCGCCAAAACGCTTTTCCAGCACCGGCACGATCTCGTCCAGCGTAGTGTCGCCCACCACCACCAGGGTGGCATCCTGCGGACGCAGGGCCGTGCCATGCCAAGCCTGCAGGTCGGCGCGGCTCAGCGCGGCGATGCTGGCTTCGGTGCCCGAGCTGGGGCCGGCGTAGGGATGGGTGGCGCCAAACACCAGGCCCGGCAACACGCGCTGGGCCACGCCGTTGGGCTGCGCCTTTTCCTGCTTGATGCCGGCAATGCGCTGGCCACGCACACGTTCGATCTGGTCCGCGGCGAACTGCGGCTTGCGCAGCAGGTCGGCAAACAAGGCCACCGAAGGTTCGAGGTTCTGCTTGAGCGCCGACAGATACACGCTGCTGCTGTCCTTGCCCGCGCTGGCCCCCATCACGGCGCCCAACGCCTCGCTGCGGTCCACGAAGTCCAGACCGCTCAGGTTGCCGCTGCCGCCTTCAACCAGCATGCCGGCCGCAAAGCCCGACAGGCCCAGCTTGGCCTGCGGCTCCGTGGCGCTGCCGCCCCGGAACTCGTAGCTCATCTGCACCACGGGGATGTCGTGGCGCTCGGCCAGGATCACCTTGGTGCCATTGCTCAGGGTGGCGCGCTGCTGCTTCGGGAAGGCCAGCTCGGGGAAGCTGGTGGGCATCGGCACGCCAGTCTTGCGGTCCACGCCGGTGGCCACGGTCTTGTAGCGGGCATCAACCTTGGGCAGCTTGAAGGGGGCCGGGGTGGCGGCCGGGTCTTCCGGCAGCGGCACGCGGGCACCGGGGTTCACCACCAGGGTGTGGCTGCCCTTGCCTGCACCCAGCCAGGTGTTGGCACTGGCTCGCAGGGCCTCGGGCGTGGCTTCGGCCAGGGTCTTCAGGCTCTCGCGGAAGCAGCCCGGGTCCTTCATGTACACCGCGCACTCGGCCAGCGCGTCGGCCTTGCCGCCGAAGCCGCCGATACGCTCGACGCCGCGGATCCAGCCCGCTTCAGTGGACGTACGTGCGCGCTCCAGTTCGTCCGCTGCCGGGCCATCCTTCAGGATCCGGTCCAACTCCTCATCGATGGCCGCTTCGACCTTGGCCACGTCCACGCCCTGCTTCACTGCGGCGGTGATCATGAAATTGCTGCCCAGCTGCGAGCCAAACGCACCCGCGCTGACGTTGTCCACCAGCTTGTCCTGGTGCATCAGGCGCTTGGCCAGCCGCGAGGACTTGCCGCCACCGAGGATCTGCGCGAACAGCTGCAGGCGGTCCAGATCCGGCTGGCCGTATTCAGCCACGTTCCAGACCCGGTAGATGCGCGACTGCGGCACCTGGTCCGTCATCTCGCTGCGCGAATCGGTGGTGTGGGCGGCCACGTCCACCTTGGGCTGGGCCATGGTGGGGCTGGCCGGGATGTCACCGAAATACTTGGCCACCTTTTCCTTGGCGGTGGCCACGTCGATGTCGCCCGCCAACACCAGCACGGCGTTGTTGGGGCCGTACCAGGTCTTGAACCAGGTCTTCACGTCCTCCAGCGAGGCCGCGTTGAGGTCGTTCATCGAACCGATGGTGCTGTGGTGATACGGGTGGCCGGC
The DNA here is from genome assembly GCA_963205445.1 of Pseudomonadota bacterium. Classification (GTDB taxonomy): domain Bacteria; phylum Pseudomonadota; class Gammaproteobacteria; order Xanthomonadales; family Xanthomonadaceae; genus Thermomonas. The sequence goes on along the minus strand of CAUJJG010000016.1, from coordinate 15,517 downwards.
CGGGTACATGATCTTGCCCAGCGCATCCCACACCTGCCCGTAGGGCTGGTTTTCCCCTTGGCGCTTCTCGTTTTGCACCACGCCGCGCTGCTCGTCCAGCGTGGCCTGGTCAATCGCGCCCAGCAGGTGGCCCATGCGGTCGGACTCCATCCACAGCGCCATGTCGAGCGCAGTGGTCGGCACGTTTTCGAAGTAGTTGGTGCGGTCGGAGTTGGTGGTGCCGTTCTGGTTGGTGGCCCCCACCGCCTTGAACGGGGTGAAGAACTCGCCCGGCGCGTTCTCGCTGCCGTTGAACATCAGGTGCTCGAACAGGTGGGCAAAGCCGCTGCGACCGGCGGGCTCGTCCTTGCTGCCCACGTGGTACCAGACGTTGACGGCCACGATGGGCGCCTTGCGGTCGGTGTGAACCACCACGCGCAAGCCGTTGGGGAGCGTAAAGCTGTCGAAGGCGATATCGACGGCCGGCGCATTCTCGGCCCGGGTGACAGGCGCATAGGCACCGGCGGACAGGGCCGTGGCAAGCGCCAGAGCAAGGGCAGCGGGACGAAACACGGACATGGACAACTCCTGTGATGAAAGGCACGGTTTCAAATGCAAGCATACGATGATAGCCCGCACCTATCGCCCCGACAAAGGCCACAAGGCATCCTTGCCACAGACCTGACGCTGCGCTTGCCTACAATGGCCGGATGCCGCACGTCATCCTGCATCGCCCGGAAATCCCGCCCAACACCGGCAACGTGATTCGTCTGTGCGCCAATACCGGCGCGCATCTGCATCTGGTGCGGCCGCTGGGGTTCGCGCTTGAAGACCGTCAGCTCCGGCGCGCCGGGCTGGACTACCACGAGTACGCCCGGATGCAGGTGCACGACACCCTGCCCGATGCATTGGCGGCCATCGCCGCCGCCATCGGCCAACCGCCCCGGGTGTTCGCCCTCTCCACCCGCAGCACGGTGCGCTACGACACGCCCCGCTTCCAGACCGGCGACGTCTTCCTGTTCGGCAGCGAAACCGCCGGTCTGCCCGCCGACGTGCTGGCCAGCATCCCCGAAGCGCAACGCCTCCGCCTGCCGATGCGGCCGGACAACCGCAGCCTCAACCTCTCCAATGCCGTGGCGGTGATGGTGTTCGAGGCCTGGCGGCAGGCCGGCTTTGCGGGCGAAACGAAAGCCTGAGCGCCATACGCTTTTCGTCTTGAATATTTCCTGTACCACTCGGTTCTGAATTCAGTTTCTGTTGTGCGGTGATTTCCGACAGTGATGCCGCACCCGCCGCAAGGCGGGGCAATCACAACAACATGGAGACACTCCACATGAAGCGTTTCGCCATTGCCCTGGCCCTGCTCGCCGCCCTGCCCTTCACCGCGGCCGCGGCCGACGGTGTGACCTACAACTACGTCAAGGGCGGCTACGTGGCCACCGACGTCAATGGCCCGGATGCCGACGGCTGGGGCCTGGGCGGCTCGGTGGCCGTGCACCCGAACGTCCACCTGTTCGCCGACTACACCAGCCAGAAAATCAAGAACACCAGCTTCGACATCGACCAGTGGCGCGTGGGTGGCGGTTACAACACCGCGATCGGCAAGCGCACCGATTTCGTGGCCGACGTGGCCTATGAAAAGTTCGACGCCGGTGCCGGCATCGACCTCGATGGCTACAACGTGGAAGCCGGTGTGCGCAGCGCGCTGACCTCCAACATCGAAGGCTACGCGATGCTGGGCTACATGGACGGCGACCAGTACGACGGCGATGCTTACGGCCGCTTGGGCGCCACCGTGAAGTTCAACCAGAACTGGGGCATCAATGCCGACGTGCGCGTGGTCAACGGCGGCGATACCCAATGGTTCGTGGGCCCGCGCTTCACGTTCTGAACGACAGGTCTCGATGGTATCGACGGCGCCCGGCTTGCCCGGGCGCCGTGCGTTTTGATCGCCTGGTTCAATCCACCAGCGGGATGTTGCGCAGAATCCGTCCGTCCTTCGGGTCGATCACCAACAGCTGCGACGTGTTGGCCACCAGCAGCTGGCCGTTGCGCTGGCTGAATTTCTCGCTGTCGAAACGGTTTGCCCAGTCCCCACGCGGCTGCGGCAGCGGCGCGCGCCAGCGCGTTTTCAGCGTGGTCCGATCCAGCAGGCTGAGCAGCTTGTTCTGCGCGTCCCGGGTGCTGGTGTGCGAGAGCACCAGGAACCCGCCGTCGATATCGGTGGCCGTGGCGAGGATGTCGCGTTGCTCGCTGCCAACGCACAGGAATTCGGGATCGAGAAAGTCGTCCTGCGACCGCAGGCCGTCTTCCTTCGAACCACGCTGGATGTAGCGACGCGTATCGCCACTTTCACTCAAGCCCTCGGGCAAATCGCAGCCCTGATAGAAGCCACTGATCCCGGACTCCAGTCGGTCGACTTCACCGCGGACCGGCGTGGCCGCGCCCGTCTGCGGGTCCAGTTGATACTTGCGCCCATCATTGCCTTCGAGAACGAACGTCGCCGGTGCTGCCGGATTGCGGAATGTCGAATCTGCCCCGCCGAGCAAGCCGCCCGGATTGCGCGCTGCCACGGTCTTGCTGTCCACGTCGACCTTGCGGGTGGCCAGGTCAAACACGAACGGCGCGGGCTTGTCCTTGGTATCGGAACCCGCCGCGCTGCAGGTCACCAGCACGAAGGACGCGTTGACGTCACCGATGCGCGGATAGCTGCAGTCGGGCTTGAGGGGTTGCGCCAGCAGCTTCTGCCCGGTGTCGGTGTCGATCACCTGCAGATAGGGCTGGAACGATCCGGAAGAAACCGTCCTGCCGCCGGTACGCTGATAACTGGTGATCCACGTCACCTCATAGATGTAGGCGAAGTACTTGCCGTCGGGGCTGAACATGCCGCCGCTCAGGGCAGGCGCCTGTTTGCAGCCGGCCAGCAGCAGCGCGCAGGCGATCAGCGCCAGAGATGCTCGCCAACACCGGCCCCACGCATGTCCCAACCCCATTGCCATCCCGCCCGTGATCAAACAGCCCGCATCGGATTTACGCGGAAGCGTCCGAAATCCGGACAGGGACAGCGCAGTTGCCGAACAGCGCCTGCGGATATTCGGCCTTGCGCTCGCGCGCCATCAGCCGCTGCAGGCCTTCGGCCGGAGTGATCGTGCCGTGCAGCACGTCGCGCACGTTCTCGGCGATCGGCAATTCGATGCCGTGCTGCGCCGCCAGCCGCATGACCTCGTCGGCGGTCTGCAGGGATTCCACCACTTGCCCGATCTCACGCACCGCATCATCGATCGAGGCACCGCGCCCCAGCGCCAACCCCAGCCGTCGGTTGCGCGACAGGTCGCCGGTGCAGGTCAGCACCAGATCGCCCAGCCCCGCCAGCCCCATCAGGGTCTCAGGGCGGCCACCCAAGGCGATGTTGAGGCGCAGCATTTCGTTCAAGCCGCGGGTAATCAGGCCGGCGCGTGCGTTCAACCCCAGCCCCATGCCATCGGCCACGCCCGTGGCCACCGCCAGCACGTTCTTCATGGCGCCGCCCAACTCGGCACCGCGCATGTCATCGCCGGTATAGGCGCGGAACGCGGGCCCATGCAGGACACTGGCCACCTGGCGACAGAACTCGGCGTCGTCGGAATGCACCGTGAGCGCAGTGGGCAGGCCCTCGGCCACTTCCTTGGCGAAGGACGGGCCCGTGACCACGGCCAGCGGCACCTCCTCACCCAGGAGGTCGCCTGCCACCTCATGCAGAAATCGCCCGCTGCCGGGCTCGAAGCCCTTGGTGGCCCAGGCCACGCCCGCGCAAGGCGGCCGCAGCGGCGCCAGCGCGCGCAGCGTTTCGGCAAACGCATGCGACGGCACCACCACCAGCACCAGATCGGCATTGGCGGTGGCCTCGTGCAGTGAAGTGGTTGCCCGCAGGTTGGCGGGCAAGGCGATGCCCGGCAGGTAGCGGGGGTTTTCCCCACCGCCTTCAACCGCCGAAACGATGCCGGCATTGCGGCCCCACAAGGTGACGTGATGGCCATGACGCGCCATCAGTGCCGCCAGCGCGGTGCCCCAAGAGCCCGCGCCCAGCACCGCGACCTGCAATTTTTCCGAATCCGTCATGCGATGGAACGCGCTGATGTTCCGCCGGCAGGGCGTGCCGGCGGACGCTGCGTTTCAGGCGTTGCCGGCAGCTTCGGCATGCTCCAGCGCGTTCTCGCCGCCCTGGGCAAGCTGTTCAGCGCGCTGACGCAGGGTTTCACCATAGAGGGCGTCGAAATTGATCGGCTGCATCGGGAACGGCGGGAAACCGCCATTGGTGATCAGCTGGCTCACTGCGGCCGACGCGTAGGGGTAGAGCAGGTTCGGGCACTGGATGCCCAGCATGGCGTCCATGATCTGCGGCTCCATCCCGCCCAGGCCGAACACGCCAGCCTGCTCGACTTCGGCCAGATAAGCCGTCTTGCCGTTGATGGTGCAGGTCAAGGTGATGCTCAGGCTGACTTCGAAGGCGGCCTCGGCCAAACGCTGCACCTTCTGGTTGAGCTTCATCTGCAGGTCCGGCTGGCCCTGTTCATTGAACACCTGCGGCGCATTCGGGGCTTCGAAGGAGAGATCCTTCACGTAGAGCTTTTCGACGTTGAAGATCGGGCCCTGCGGCTGGGCTTCGGTGGCCGGCACGGAGCCGTTCAGGTTTTCATCGGACATGGACAACTCCAGGAATCCAGCAAGTGGCGTGGCAAAAAGGAAAGAATTCGATTATCGCACCGAACGGCGTGACCTGACTGACTTGGGGCAGGCACAGGCACAACACAAGGCCCGCCGCCAAATTTCTGCGCACATGGTGGCCGCAGTGACGGATCAGCGCCCCTTCACCAAGGGCAGCTCCGCGCCTTGCCAGGCTTGGATACCGCCTTCCAGCACGCTGACATGGGTGAAGCCGGCCTTGCGCAGACGCTTGGCGGCCGCGGTAGCGCTTTGCCCCATGCGGCAGACCAGCACCACCGGCAGCGCCTTGGCCGGCGCCAGCTGCTTGTGCTCTGGGTCGAACTGGTTGGGCTGCACGTTCTTGGCGCCAGCGATGTGGCCCTTCTCGAATTCGCCTGCCGGGCGCAGATCGATGACCAACGCGTTTTCGCGATTGATCATGCCGGTCAACTGGGCCGGCCCGATGCGACGGATGCCGCTGAAGCGACCAGCGATCTCGTTGGCGACCAACGCCACGGTCACGCCGGCCAGCGCCAGCGACAGCATTTCATGACGGCCGGCAAACGCGGCCAGTTCAGCAAAGGTCACGGTATCGACCCAAAGTTGCGGGGCGGCAATTGTAGCCGCTGCCGCGCTCAATCACCCTGCCAGAGATCCGGCAGGCCGGTGAGCAGGCGCCAGCTGCCGATGGCTTCGTCGTAACGCCAGCGTTCGCGGTAGCGCACGGTGCGCTCAGCCAGCGTGTTGCGGTTGATGACCCCGATCTCGATGTCGCGCACCACCTCACCGTCAGGCCCCACCGACGCCCCCAGCTCGCGATAAGCGGAAATCTGGACTTGCTTGTAACGGGAAAAATCGATGTCGGTCAGCGGATGCTGCTTGCGGGTCTCGGCATCCACCAGATTCCAGGCGCCTTCGAAATCGCCCCAGCGAATGGCCGCCGAATAGTCGTACTGCACCTGCTCCAGCGCCGTCCCCTTGCTGGCCGATTTCGGGCAGCCGGCCAGCAGAACCAGACAGCACAGCAGCAGGCAACGCAGCAGCAGGTGAGGCATCACGATTCTCCGCAGGGGCAGGCCTTGCATCCTAACCGCCTCGGCTCAACTGCGGGCAATCGCCACGTAACGGCCCACATAGGTCGCGGCCACGCCCCCGTCCGTCAACAAGGTTCTGGCTTGAAGGCGGATCCCCGCACGCCCTTGGTGGCGCAGGGTCTGGGCGAACGCCGCGTGCTCGGCGGCATCGTCGAATACCGTCTCCACGAGGATGTCCTCGAAAACCGGCTTGAGATAACGCACCCGGCTGTCGGCCACGAAGATATCGGCATGCAGACCGGCCTGCTCCAGCTCCACCGACACCAGGCCCCAGGCCGCGATGGTCATCAGCGAACTCAGACTGCCGCCGAAGGCACAGCCCTTGTCGTTGACGTTGACCGCCAGCGGCGCGTGCAGGCGCAGCAGGCCATGGCGCTGCTCGAGGATGCGGGGCTGCATGGCACGCACCGGCGGCATGCCATCGAAATGCGCGGCAAGCGCTGCGAGCGCCGCGTCCTTGTGGGTGATCTCGTCCATCCGCAAAGCCTGCAGCATCTCCAGGCAATGTGCCAAGCTTTGCACATGCCCCCCTTTGCGAATCAATCGCTTCCGCTTCAAGACTGGACCGTATTGTCGTTGCGACCGCGCGGACAGCACGCCAGCCTGCGTGCCGCCGCCCGCCGATTCGGTGCGCGGCTGTTCGCCGTTTCCCCCTTCGACATCGTCCTGCTCGACGACCCCGACGTGCGGGCAATGCTCACCCAGGCGTTGACCGCGCAGACCCTGCTGTTCACCAGCCCCAATGCGGTGGATGCCGTGATGGCATTGGCGCCCCTGCCACCACCGGCAGGGCAGTCTTGGCTGGCCGTGGGCGCGGGCACGCAGCGCGCGTTGGCCAGACACGGCATCGCCGCCACCGCCCCCGACCGAATGGACAGCGAAGGCCTGCTGGGCCTGCCGGCGCTTGCCAACCTGGCGGGCCAGCGCATCGCCCTGTTGACCGCCCCCGGCGGACGCGGGCTGCTGGCGCCGGCCTTGCGCGCCCGCGGCGCAGAAGTGATCCGCGTCAATGTCTATGCCCGCCGCACATTGGCCCTGACCGCCTCCCGCAAGCAGGCATTGTGCAATCACCTGCAGAAGCCGGAACGCCTGCTGCTGGCGCTCAGCAGCGGCGAAGCCCTTGCCGCATTGCAGGCACAGCTGCCGGGGAACGCCCTGACCGCAGCTGCCGTGGTTGCCGCCAGCCCGCGGCTGGCAGAGATGGCACATGCGGCAGGATTCACCCGCATCGCCTGCGCACGCAACGCCCGGCCCGGTGCCTTGCTGCGCGCCGCAGCCAACGCCTTCGTTTAGCATTTCCGCGTGAACGCCCTCCCTCCCACGCCCCCCACGCGCCGCTCGCGCGCTGGCAGCCTGCTGCTGGCAACCCTGTTCCTGCTGGTGCTGGCCGCCGCAGCCGCGCTTGGCTGGCGCTACTGGCAGCAGCAGCAAACGCAACGACGCACGCTGGCCGAGCAGCAGCAGGCCGCACTGGTCGAGCGGCTGGACGCTCTGCGTCAGGGACAGCGCGCGCAATCACAACGCCTGCAGCAGGCCGAAGCCACCAATCGCGTGATGCGCGACGAATTGCTGGGGCTTGGCCAGCGGGCCGCCCTGCTGGAGGACCGCGTTGCCCGGCTTGCCGACCCCAACCGCAGCGGTGCGCAGGCACTTCGCCTGGATCAGGTGGAATTGCTGCTGACGATCAGCCAGCAGCGACTGCAATTGGAAGGGGATCTTGAAGGCAGCCGTCGGGCATTGGCACTGGCCGTGCCCCTGCTGGCCATGATCGACGACCCCGCCTATCTCAACCTGCAGCAAACCTTGCTGCAGGAACAGGCGGCCCTACAGGCGCTTGGCAAGGACCCGCGCGCGAATGCAAGCCTGCTGCTGGAACGCCTGACCGCTCCGTTGCCAGCCCCCACGGCTGCCACGCCACGCCAGCCCGCAAGCTCGACCCCATGGCAGCAGCGCCTGCTGGAACGCCTCGTTCGCATCCAACCCACCGCCACTGCCGCCCTGCGCGAGCCCGCAGACCGACAGGTGGCGATGACCACGCTGCAACTGGAAACCAGCCTGGCGCAGGCCGCCATCGCGCGGCGTGATGACGCCGCCCTGCGTCAGGGGCTGGCACGCATCGACGGCTGGCTGGCGAGGCTTCTGCCAAACGGACCGGCGCTGCAGGCGCGCAAGGACATCAGTGCACGGCTTCGTGGCCTGACGCTGCAACCGCAGACACCGCTGGCCGGCAGCACCTTGGCACAGTTGCGCGCACTGCGGGCCGAGTAACCCGGCCATGGCCACCACGCCCGCTTTGGAGCCTCCTGCATGAATCTGTTCCGCACTGCCATCGCCTGCGTGCTGCTGGCCCTGCTGGGTGCGCTGATGGCGCAGTTGCTGCTGCAGGAACCCGGCTACGTGCTGGTGCGTTATCGCGGCTACGACATCAGCACCACGGTTGCCGCGGGCATCGGCCTGCTGCTGGCTGGCCTCGCGGTGCTGGCCGTGGCCGGCGCACTGCTGGCCCTGCCGATCCAGCTTGTCCGCAGGTATCGGCAGCAACAGCACCACCCGCACGTGTCGGAAGCGCTCGCCGCCCTGCGCGCCGGCGACCTGCCGCGCGCCGAACAGCTGCTGCAACAGGCCAGCGATGCGCAGGCAGGGCTTGGGGCAACGTTGATCAAATCAGCGTTGCCCGCGGCGCAGGGATGTGACGCCCGCGAATCAAGCACGCAAGTGCTTGATTCGGCGTGAGCAAGTCCGGACCTGTGCCGGACTTGCGATGGCTGAACACGTCCAGGATGGGCTTGTTCAGTGTTGCCTTAGACTGAAGCGATGAACACGCTTCCCGATCCCGCGCACGTGCGCGACTACCTCTGCCAGCTGCAGGACCGCATCTGCCGCGCGATCGAAACTGCCGACGGCAGCGCGCATTTCATCGAAGACCGCTGGACGAAAGACCCCGAGGCATCGCCCATTCGTGGCAGCGGTTGCACCCGGGTGCTGCGCGAAGGCGCCGTGTTCGAACAAGCCGGCATTGGCTTCTCCGACGTTGCCGGCGAGCATCTGCCGCCATCGGCCAGCGCCAACCGGCCCGAATTGGCGGGCGCGTCATGGCGCGCAATGGGCGTGTCGCTTGTGTTCCATCCTCGCAATCCCTACCTGCCCACCACCCATGCCAACGTGCGGCATTTCCGTGCGATGCGCAATGGCGAAACGATTGCCTGGTGGTTCGGCGGCGGCTTCGACCTGACCCCCTTCTACCCGTTCGACGAAGACGTGCTGCACTGGCACCACACCGCCCGCGCACTGTGCGAGCCGTTCGGCGGGGCGCAGCGTTACGAAGCGCACAAGCGCTGGTGCGACGAGTACTTCTACCTCAAGCACCGCGGCGAAACCCGCGGCATCGGCGGGCTGTTCTTCGATGATCTGGGCGGTGATTTCGACGACAGCTTCGGCTATCTGCGCGCGGTCGGCGACGGTTTCCTCGACGCCTACCTGCCGATCGTCGAACGTCGCAAGCACACGCCCTACGGCGAGCGCGAACGCCAGTTTCAGCTGTACCGGCGCGGCCGCTACGTCGAGTTCAACCTGGTGTTCGACCGCGGCACCCACTTCGGCCTGCAGTCGGGCGGGCGCACCGAATCGATCCTGATGAGCCTGCCGCCGCTGGCGCGTTGGGAATACGGTTACGCGCCCGAGGCCGGCAGCGCCGAGGCACGGCTGGCCGACTATCTGCGCCCGCACGATTGGCTGGCCGAGCTGGCCGCCGATACACAGCAGGAGCGCTAGTCGCGCATCAGGGTGGATTTGCCGAACAGGCTTTCCACCAGATCCACGGCAAGATTGGCCGTCATGTTGCGACGATCCAGCGCGGGGTTCACCTCGACCAAATCCAGCGACCCCAGGCGTCCGGTATCGGCCACCATTTCCATGATCAGCTGCGCCTCGCGGTAGTTCACGCCGCCGGGCACGCGGGTGCCGGTGCCGGGGGCGATGGCGGGATCGAGCATGTCGACGTCGAAGCTCATGTGCAGATGGGTATTGGCGTCCACGCCATCCAACGCCTCCTCCAAGGTGCGGCGCATGCCGACTTCATCGATGTAGCGCATGTCGTAGATGTCGAGGCCGTGCTCCTTGACCAACCGCTTTTCGCCCGGATCGACCGAGCGGATGCCGATCTGCCGCACCTGCGCCGGCGTGATCGCCGGCGTCATGCCACCCAGCGTGGTCAACGCCTCCGGCCCCATCCCGCACAGGCAGGTCACCGGCATGCCGTGGATATTGCCGCTGGGGGTGAGCTCGGAGGTATTGAAGTCGGCGTGCGCATCCAGCCACAGCACCCGCAGGGTCTTGCCGTTCTCTCGACAATGCTTGGCGACCGCAGCGATCGAGCCGATCGCCAGGCAATGGTCGCCGCCCAGCATGATCGGCATCCGTCCCGCATGCAGCTCGCGCGTGCTGATGTCGAACACGCCGCGATTCCATGCCACCACCTCTTCCAGATGACGGTAGCCATTGACGGGGGGAGCCACCGGATTGCGCGGGCCCACCACGTCGCCGACGTCGCGCACATCCACGCCGCGTGCGGCGATCGCTTCCACCAGCCCGGCCACACGCAGCGCTTCGGGCCCCATGGACGCGCCACGGCGGGACGCACCGATGTCGGTGGGCACGCCAAAGATGGAAACAGGCGGATAGCTGCGGCTCATGGTGTCACCCCGGATGGCATGTGCTGCGACACGCCGGAACCCCTCACGGCGCAAGCAAGAATTTGGTGCCGCTTGTCCGAATCGAACGGACGACCTACCGCTTACAAGGCGGTTGCTCTACCAGCTGAGCTAAAGCGGCGAAACCGGGATTCTAGCAGGGCAACCCCGTTGCTGCGCCGGCTTCAGCGCAGCCGGCCGCATTCCATCGGCTGTGCGGGGGCGATCCCGGCCAATGCGGTTTGCCGCACGCCTGCGGGCAGCCGGGCATGCAGCCACATGGCCTCGGCCGCATCGCCCAGCGGCTCCACCTGCACGCTGGCAAACCCCTTGCCACGCAGCTCGGCCTCACGACGGCGCGCTGCCTCCTCGCTGCCAAACCGCCCCAGTGCGATGCTGTTGGTATCCGCCCCTTTGCTCATGACGTACAGATCACTCACGCCTGCGGCCTTGAGCTTCTCGGCAACCGCGACCGCAGTTTCACGCGAGGCCTGCGGCGGCAGGAACACTTTCCAGCCGCGTCCGCCGCGTGCCACGGCGTCCTGGGGCACGGCGTCCACGCCAGCCCCCAGCAGGGCCAGACGGGCCGCATCCCGCGCCGCTGCACTGGCGAACGGGCCAAAACGCAGACAGGTGGCAGCGGCCACAGCCGTCGGCACGGAAGCCGTTGGCGCTGGCGGCGTCGCGGCGGGTGGCGTCGCCGCTGTCGCGGCCACGGGAGGTGGCACGGCGGCCGGCCGCGCGACATCCCCCGTCTCGCCCACCAGCCGCAGGCCCGGGACATCCTCGGCCTGGGTGCCAGCCGTGGCCGAAGCCGGCTGCAGCCCCCACCAGCCGGCGGCACCGAGGTTGAGCATGAGCAACAGGACGATGGCAGCGCGCAGCAGCATTCGCGGAGTTTATTCGATTCGCAGCGCGTGCCAGCGCGCCAGCCCCAGCAGCACCGCATCCGGGGCCCATTGGTGAGGTGGAAGCCGGGGCTGCAAGCTCGCCGCCCCCCCCCCATGCAGAACCAGACGCGGCAGCGTACCCAGCAGAATTTGGGCCTGCTGCAGGCTGCGCTCGATCAGCGCAAGGGCCGCCCCCTCGCAGCCAGCCACCAGCGCGTCGTCGGTATCGTCGGCAAATTCGGCGTAGCGCCCGCCCTGCTCCGGCAGTTGGGCCGCACGCGCATGCAGGGCTTCTCGCATCAGCTGCGGCGACGGCGCGATGCGCCCCCCGACGTGCCGTCCCCCCGCATCCAGCAGATCCACCGTCAGCGCCGTGCCCACGCCAACCAGCAGAACCGGGTCCGGGCCCGCCTGCCCCAGCATCGCCAGGAAACGATCCACGCCCAGCCGTTCTGGTGCGGCATAGGCAATGCGCAACGGCCCAAGCTTGGGCTCGACATGCACGCGGTGCAGCCGCACGAAGCGGCGACTCAGCGCATCCAACAGCGCCACCCGTCTTGCCTCCGAGGCGACGCTGGCGATGCAGGCCACCTCGCCCTGCGGCAAGCCATCCAGCCAGTCGCCCCCGTCCTCATGGGCAAGCGCCTGCACCGGGCCCAACCTGCCTCCGGGCAGCAACGGCGCACCTTTCAGCCGGGTATTCCCCAAATCAAAGAGCCAGCTCGTCATGCGCGCACGCTCACATCGCCGGCATGCACGCAGCGTTCGTTGCCGCTTTCCTCACGCACCCGCAACGCGCCATCCTCGGCAATCCCCAATGCCAGCGCGGAAAACGGCCCCGACGCCGCATGCACCACCACCTGCTGCCCCCGCAGCGCATCCAATGCCGCGTGCCGGGACAGGAACGGCGCAAGCCCCTGCCGGTCGAACAACGCCAGTGCCGGCAGCAGGTGCGCCAGCAACGCCGCAACCAGAGCATTGCGCGACGGAGGCGGCCCCAGCCGGGCGATGTCGACCCAGGGCTGGTCGATGCCTGCGGCTTGTGCGTCGGGCATGCGCACGTTCACGCCCAGCCCGATCACGGCGCGACTGCTGCCGGCCACTTCGCCGCCACCTTCCACCAACAGCCCCCCCAGTTTGCACATGCCCCCTGCCATCACCACCAGATCGTTGGGCCACTTCAGGCGCACCTGGGTCAACCCGAGCCCATGCAGGGCCTCGCATGCCGCCACGCCCGCCACCAGGCTGAGCCCCCCCAGCCGCGAAAGCCCGCCTTCAAACCGCCGGGACACCGACAGATAGACATGCGCGGCCAAGGGCGACACCCACTGCCGTCCGCGTCTGCCGCGCCCGCCCGTCTGGCGCTCCGCCAGCAGCACCGTACAGCCGTGCTCCGGCGCCGGCCTCCGCAGCAGCTCGGCATTGGTGGAATCCAGCGTCCAGGCCACTTCCAGCGCAACGGGATGCACCTCGTCCGGCAGCGCCGCCAGAATCGCCTGTGCCTCCAGCAGGTCCAGCGGCTGGGCCAATCTGTACCCGCGCCCGGGCACCGCGCTGACCGCGACGCCGGCGTGTCGCAGGGCTTCGATCCGCTTCCAGACCGCCGCACGCGTCAGCCCTTCCCGCGCCGCAAGGGCATCGCCACTGACCGGCCCCGCGGCCAGTTGCAGCAGCAGCTGGCGTTCTGCCTCACTCACGGCCGCAGGCATCCGCGGTGCAACAGCGCGCTGCCCGGCAATGAGCCAAGCCCAAAGGGAGCCTGCGGCACGACGATGGTGACGAGAATGGCATCATGGCCTGCATCATACGCAAGGCCCTGCAGGCACCGGCCTCACCCAGTGCGGCAAGCAGGCGCCGCACACGCCGAGGCTTGCTGCGTTGCAGCAGGCAGCAGGCCGGCTTCACTGCTATAGTCGGGCACGGGATGTTGCGTTCTGCAACATCCAACTTTCGTCCGGTGACCCCCATGCGCCTGCCCACGACGCGTCAGCTGCTGGCCTGCCTTGCATTGTCGCTTGCGTTCGGCACGGCCGGCGCCGCGGAACTGCGGCAAACGGCACCGGAACCCAGTGCACCCATCGAAGCCGCGCCCGGCCCCAGTGACCGCATGGATGAGCACGACCTCGACATCGTCCTGCCCCCTGCGCCGCCCCCCCGCATCCAGAAGCCCAGGCCCACCACCACGGCGCCCGCGGCGCGCACTTCCGGTGACAGCCGGGCGATGCCTGCACGCTTCCACAGCTTCCTGCCCGGCATGTTTCGCTGAGGGCGCGGCAGCGCGTGATCTGGCCGTTTTCGCGCCGCCCGCGGCGCAGCCCAGAACTTGACCCAACCCTGTACCGGCAAGCGCTGGCGGGCTTGCCGTGGCTGCGCGGGCTCGACGCCGGCCGATCCGACCGCTTGCAGGCATTGGTGACGGCATTTCTTGACGGCAAAACCATCACCCCACTGCATGGCCTGCGCCTCAATGACGTGCAGCGCCTGCGGCTGGCCCTGCTGTGCTGCATGCCCCTGCTTGAATTCGGCCGCGAAGGCCTGCACGGCTGGCACGAGCTGCTGGTGTACCCGGGCGCATTCCGTGCGCATCGCAGCCATGTCGACGCCCACGGCGTGCTGCATGAAGGCGACGAGGATCTGATTGGCGAAGCGTGGGAGCGCGGCCCCGTGATTCTCTCCTGGGCCGACGTGCGCGCCGACATCGCCGCGCCCTCCGACGGCTTCTGCGTGGCTGTTCACGAGATCGCCCACAAGCTGGACGCGCTCGATGGTACCCTCGACGGAACACCGCCGCTGCCGCGCGCTTGGCAGCGCCAATGGGCCGCGGATTTTCAACGCGCCTACGATGTGTTTTGCGAGGCCGTCGATTCCGGCCAGGACACCGCCATCGACCCCTATGCCAGCGAATCGCCGGAGGAGTTCTTCGCGGTCTGCAGTGAATATCACTTCAGCGATGCGGCCTGCCTGCAACAGGAGATGCCCGCCGTCGCCCAGCATCTCCAGCGGTTCTACGGCCCCGCACTGCTCGGCTGACGCCAGCGCTGCGCCGAACTCTGCTGCTCACAGGCCCGGCGGCAGCTCCACCTCGAACCGGGCACCGCCCAGCTCCTGCGAGCGCCCCACGCGCAACTCGCCGCGATAGCTTTTGATGATGTCCTGCACGATCGACAGGCCGATGCCGTGGCCTTGCACGCGCTCGTCGCCACGCACGCCCCGCTGCAGCACATAGCCGATCCGCTCATCGGCGATGCCGGGGCCATCGTCCTCGACCACGATTCGCAGGCCAGGCCGGCGCCCCACCACCTGCTCGCCCTCCGCCACGGTCAGCAGCACCCGCGCCTTTGCCCACTTGAAGGCGTTCTCCAGCAGGTTGCCCAGCAATTCCTGCAGGTCACCGGTTTCGCCATGGAAACGCGCCTCAGGGGCAATCTCGAATTCGCACAGCACGCCCTTGCTGGCATAGACCTTTTCCAGCCCGACCACGATCTGCTCGGCCTGGGGCTCGATCTCGACTGGCGCGGCAAACAACTGGTGCCCGGAGCGCGCAGCGCGCGCCAGCTGATAGGACACGAGGTCGTTCATGCGCCGCACCTGCGCATCCACCTCCGCCCGCAGCGCGGCTTCGTCGCCCGCTGCCTCCAGCCGCGAACGCAAAACGGCCACCGGCGTCTTCAGGCTGACGCGATTCAGGCTCACGTTCACCGCGATGCGGTGGATCCAGGTACTGAAGCGGGCCTCGCCGCGAAAGTTCGCCAGCGACTTCCACGCCCGCACGAAGGTGTCCTGCGTCAGGTCGGCGGCGTCCTCGTGCTGGTGCACGAAGCGGTAGCACACCTGGTAGACGGCGCGGCGATGGCGCGTGACGAGGTGGTCGAACGCGGTGGCGTCGCCGCGGCGCGCCGCCTCGACCAGCACGACGTCGTCGGCCGTCTCGAAGGCCGGGGTGTCGCTCACGGTTGAGGCCGCGCTGGCGGCAAGGGTCCACGGAGAGGCGGTGGCATCGGCACGCATGGCACGGGGCTCGAACGGTTGGACCGGGGCCCCCCGCGAAAGGTTACACGGCGCCGTCGAGGAACCCGCGCAGTTCCGTGAGGGTGGGCGTGGCCGTGCGGGCGCCCAGCCCTCGGCACTTCATGGCCGCCACCGCATTGGCCCAGCGGAACGCCTCCTCCGCCTCGAGGCTGGG
>CAUJJG010000015.1 GCA_963205445.1 Pseudomonadota bacterium | reverse complement strand
ATGCCTCGCGCGCCCTCGGCCTCGCGTGCGAAGCGCTTGAGCGACTTGCTGGCCGATTCGATCGACTTGCGGGCCTCGTCCAGCACCCAGGCCAGCGGCCCCAGGTCTCTGACGATGGGAGCGCCTTGCGCGCCCGTCTCGACTGCGGGGCTCATCACCATGACTTCATCCACTCCAGAAGCGGTTTCGTACCGGCACGCGCCGACTCTTCATCCACGACGCGAAGCCGGCCGTCCCGTCAGGCAATCTTGAATCGCGCCACCGACTGGCGCAGTTCGTCGGCCATGCGCGCCAGCTCGCGCACCTGGGTCGCGGTGGTGCGGGTGCCTTCGCCAGTCTGCTCGGTCACGGCGAAGATGTGCTGGATGTTGCCGGCCACCTCGTTGGCCTGATCGGCCTCTTTGGAGGCCGAGGCGGAAATGCGCTCGATCAGCTCGGCCAACTGGCGCGACACGCGGTCAATTTCGGACAGTGCGGTGCCGGCGTTGTCCGACAGGCGGGCCCCCTCAACCACACCCTGGGTGGAGCGCTCCATGGCGGCCACCGCGTCCTGGGTATCCGTCTGGATCGCCTTGACCAGGGCCGCGATCTGACGCGTTGCGTCACCCGATCGCTCAGCCAGGCGTTGCACTTCCTCGGCCACCACCGAGAAGCCGCGCCCCGCTTCACCGGCCGATGCCGCCTGAATCGCCGCGTTCAGGGCCAGCACGTTGGTCTGTTCGGTAATGTCGGCGATCAGCTCGGTGATTTCGCCAATCTCCTGAGAAGATTCACCCAGCCGCTTGATGCGTTTGGACGTTTCCTGAATCTGGTCGCGGATCGCGTTCATGCCGCCGATGGCGTTTTGCACCGCGGTGAGCCCGGATTCGGCGGCCTGCAGCGACTGGCGCGCCACGGTGGCCGACTGCTGAGCCTGTGAGGACACCTCGTTGATGCGCGAAGCCATGTCCAGCACTGACTGACCCGTTTCGCGGATTTCGCGCAGCTGCTCGGTCGACGTTGCCAGCAGCTCCGTCGAAGTGGCCTCCACCTGTGTCGTGGTCTGCGCCACCCGGGTTGCCGTGCTCTGCACGCTGCCCACCAGCGAGCGCAGTTCTTCCACGGTGTAATTGACCGAGTCGGCGATGGCGCCGGTGATGTCCTCCGTCACCGTGGCCTCCTGTGTCAGATCGCCCTCGGCCACCGTCTGCAACTCGTTCATCAGTCGAAGAATGGCGGCCTGGTTGGCGTCGTTCACGCGCTTGGCTTCCTGCTGGTCCTGTTCGGCCGAGCGACGCTGCTGTTCGGCCAGGGTCTGGCGCTGGCGGCTCGCACGCAGCTGCACAGCCACCAGGCCGGCGGCCGACAGAATCACCAGACCGGCCGGAATCACCAGCATCAACAGGCTGGCGAAGCCCAGGCCGGAGGCGCCCGACAGCTTGTCCTGCAACGCCTCCAAGGCCTTGCGCAAAGGCTCACTGTCGGCGACGATGGCGGTTTGCGCCTCGCGGGCCGCCACCAGGCCCTGCAGGTTGCCCAGCACCCCGCCAGCCTGGGAACGCGTTTCCTCGTAAAGCTTGAGCAGCTCGGCCAAGCGCTCGCGCGTCTGCTGATCGCGCGCGGCCGACAGCCGCAGGTCCTGACTGCCGTTGAGCAGGCCTTCGGCGATCTCCTTGAAGGTGTTCAGATCCTTGCCCAGCAGGAACACGGCCTCCGGACTCACGCCCTCAATGGTCAGGAATTCGTTGGCCGACTTGCCAATGCGCTGCGTCAGCATCACCAGTTGTCCGGCAGCCGACAGCTCGGTTGCCGCCGCGTTCTGCTGCAGCTTCAGCGAAGACACCGTTTCGGCCACTTCCAGCAGCTCGGTGGATTGCCGGCTGACCGCGCGCAGGGCCGCGCCGACCTGGGTCAGGATCTGCTGCTGCGCCATCACAACCCCGGCGTTCTTCTCGGCGCGCTGCGCCAGCGGCCCGATCTTGCCCAGTTCATCGCTGTAGGCGTCACCCAGCGCCGGCACCAGCTCATTGCCATCCTGCAGCCCGCGCACGTTGGCCGTCAGGGCTGCGGCACTCTCCTTGACTTCACCGAACGCCTCGGGGCTGCCCACCAGCGCCTGCGACACCGATTTCGCCAGGCGCTGCGACTGCATCAGCGACTGGCCGATCGCGCCCACCTGCCGCGCGCCCTTGTCCGTGCGCGACACCGTCCAGAAACCCGTGATGACCAATGCGAGCAATGCCAACCCCAACAGGATCGACAGCAGCCGCTGATGCTGCGCCGCCGTGCGGGTGCCCAGAAGCGGCACGGCAAACGTGTCGTCGTCGGGCAGCGCCAAATCTTCGGATTCGTCCACCGCGGAAACCATCACGCTGCTGTCGCCAAGTGCCCGCGACTCATCCCCATGCAGCGCGACCGACGTCCCTTGCGCCGCTTCGGCAGTCAATGGCTCGTCGCCGCTGGCGGAAGACTCCTGCGGCTTGCGATTGAACAGGTTGGAAAGCTGAGAGGCGAGTGCCATGTCGTGACCTCGAAAAACGAACTACGCACCAATGCCCAGAAAGGCCGGGTGCTGGGAAAGAAGCTGCAGGTTCAATTCCTGCCATGACTGACCGGCGCCATCGGTGTAACGATGACCAAAATACTGCGGCGCCGTGGGCGCCGATGGCGTCGAGGATGCAAACGCTTCCGTGGTCCGCAGACCCAGCAGTCGGTCGACCAGCAAGGCACAGTTGACGCCCAGCACCGGGTTGAGCGCCACCAGGCGGCATGGCGCCAGATCGCCTTCGCTGCGTGCCGGGCCCGACTCGGATCCGCTCACGAAGTGCGCCAGGTCAATGACCCCGGACAGCCCTCCGCGCAGGTTGGCGATCCCCATGAACCAGGGTTGAACGTAGGGCACGCGCTGGACGTCGGTCCAGGGAAAAATCTCGCCGGCGTGGCTCAGCGGAAACAGCAGGCGCTGGGCCCCGGCCTCCACCGCCAGCCACGACGCTGCCACCCCCACCGCCTGGGCAGCTTGCAGCCGCATCGCCAGACGGCTCTGGAATTCGCGCAGCGCTTGCTTGTTGGACATGCCGGCTCAGCCCAGCGCCTTGATCTTGCCCATCAACTCGGTCTGGTCGACCGGCTTGGTGATGTAGTCACGCGCACCCTGGCGCATGCCCCAGACGCGGTCGGTTTCCTGGTTCTTGCTGGTGCACATGATGATCGGCACGTCGGCGTAGCGCGGATCGCGCGAAATCGAGCGCGTGAGCTGAAAGCCGTTCTGGCCCGGCATCACGACGTCCATCAGGATCAGGTCGGGCTTGGCCTGCTCCAGGCGGCGCAGGGCCTCGTCGGCGTTCTCGGCAGTGCTCACGCCATAGCCGGCTTTTTTGAGCATCTCGCTCAGGTGCAGCAATTCCGTCTTGGAATCATCCACGATCAGCACGTTGCGGATCGACATCACACAGCTCCTTGGTTGGCATATCCGAACTGCTGCACCGCCTGCAACAGCTGGTCCTTGGTGAATGGTTTGGTCAGATAATCCTGCGAACCGACCATGCGCCCGCGCGCCTTGTCGAACACACCGTCCTTGGACGACAGCATGACGACGGGGATAGATGAATACTTTTCGTTACGCTTGATGATGGCACAGGTCTGATACCCGTCCAGGCGTGGCATCAGGATGTCGCAGAAGATCAAATCGGGCTGGACGTCGTTGACCTTGGCCAGCGCGTCGAAGCCGTCCTCGGCCAGCAAAACCTCATGCCCCCCCTGCTTGAGGAAGATCTCGGCACTGCGCCGGATGGTATTGCTGTCGTCAATGACCAGCACCCGTCTTGATGTCATCGAACCCTCACGATTCAAGTGCCGGCACCCTGTGGTGTACCAGGAGTTCCCGCCATCGCAGACCTCGCGCGTCGCGTCTCAGATCTGCACCATCTCGAAGTCCAGCTTGTGCGCCCCACACTCCGGACAACACCAGTCCGCTGGAACTTCCTCCCAAGATGTGCCCGGCGCGATACCATGGCTGGGTGCCCCCTCGGCTTCGTCGTAGAGCCAACCGCAGATCACGCACATCCAAGTTTTGGGATTCATTACAGCTTAAGTTGCAATTACCTAGAATGCAATCGATTGTATCGACGGCTTGGGCCTACAAGCGACACTGTGTCATCGTCGACCCCCCGATTTGTGTCTTATGAGCGGCTCCAACCCGATCAATCCCTTGCCGAGCGACAGCGCCGCCGATGTGTTGGCGGAATACGACAGGCTGCCCAACGTGCTGAGTTTCAACGCGGGCGACCCCACGGGGGCCGGTGGCTCGGCAAGCGACGCCACCGTGATCGCCTCGGTCGGCGCGCACGCGCTGCCAGTGGTCACGGGCGTGTACGTGCGCGACACGCGCGACACCATCGGGCATGTGGCCGTGGACGAGGCCGCCATCGCCGAGCAGGCCGCCGCCGTGGCCGAGGACATCCCACTGCATGTCATCAAGGTGGGCTTCGTCGGCAGCGCCGAAGCGGTGTCGGCCATCGCCGCCTTCGCGTCGGACTACGCCACGGTGCCGGTGATCGCCTACATGCCCGATCTGTCCTGGTGGACCGAGCAGGAAATCGACCACTACCTGGACGCCTTCCG
>CAUJJG010000014.1 GCA_963205445.1 Pseudomonadota bacterium | reverse complement strand
CTGCGCAAGGGCAATGGCGATGAGGGCTGAGGGCAGGCGACGCGTGGCATCGGCTGCACGCAGCCCTCTCCGAAGAGAGGGTGCGTGGTCGCGAACGCGATCAGATCTTGCCGACCAGATCCAACGACGGGGCGATGGTCTTGGCGCCTTCCTTCCACTTCGCCGGGCACACTTCGCCGCTGTGGCTGGCCACGTACTGGGCGGCCTGCAGCTTGCGCACGGTTTCGGACACGTCACGCGCAATCGCGTTGTCGTGCACTTCCATGGTCTTGATCACGCCGTCCGGGTTGATGACGAAGGTGCCGCGCAGGGCCAGGCCTTCTTCCGGAATGTGCACGCCGAAGGCGTTGGTCAGCTGGTGGGTGGGGTCACCGATCAGCGGGAACTGGGCCTTGCCCACCGCCGGGCTGGTTTCGTGCCACACCTTGTGGCTGAAGTGGGTGTCGGTGGTGACGATATAGACCTCGGCGCCGGCCTTCTGGAACTCGGCGTAGTGTTCGGCGGCGTCTTCGATTTCGGTGGGGCAATTGAAGGTGAAGGCGGCCGGCATGAAGATCAGCACCGACCACTTGCCCTTCAGGCTGGCTTCGGTGACTTCGATGAACTTGCCGTTGTGGAAGGCCTGTGCCTTGAACGGCTGGACCTGGGTGTTGATCAGGGACATGGGGAATCCTCCGGTTGGGTTGGGGTGTTTGGTACGGGGGAAAGGATAGGGAGCGACAATTGATATTGGAAATTGATTGTAGGCATTCAATCGATAGTTTTTATGAATAACATGCGGCGAAGAACGTCGTCACGGCCTGCGCCGGTACCATGGCGGCATGACGATGCCTGCCCTGACCGTGGCTGACCTGTTGGCGCGCGCTGCCGCGGTGGACCGCACGGATGCGGAGTGGCTGTTGCTGCATGTGCTGGGTCGGCCGCGCAGCTGGCTGTTTGCGCACGCCACCGATTTCGTGGATCACGCGCTGGTGGCGCGCTACACGGCCCTGCTGGCGCGCCGCGCGCAGGGGGAGCCGGTGGCCTACATCCTGGGGCAGCGTGGCTTCTGGACGCTGGACCTTGCGGTCAGCCCTGACACCCTGATTCCGCGTCCGGAAACGGAATTGTTGGTGGAGCTGGCGCTGGCGCGACTGTCGATAGGGCAGCCCCTGCGCATCGCCGATCTTGGCACCGGCAGCGGCGCGATTGCGCTTGCCTTGGCGAAGGAGCGCCCGCAGGCGCAGGTGGTGGCCACCGATGCCAGCCAAGCGGCCTTGGCCGTTGCCCGGCAGAACGCTGCTCGCAACGGGGTGGACAATGTCGCGTTCCGGTTGGGCAGTTGGTTGCAGCCGCTGGCAGGCAAGCGCTTTGACCTGATCGCCAGCAACCCGCCCTACATTGCCGAGGGTGATCCGCACTTGGCGCAGGGCGATCTGCGTTTCGAGCCGGGCATGGCCTTGTCCAGCGGGCCCGATGGGCTGGATGCCATCCGCACCATCGTGCAGGACGCGCCGCAGCACCTGTCATCCGGTGGTTGGTTGCTTCTGGAGCATGGGTTAGCGCAAGGCCCCGCCATTGCCGCCCTGTTGGTGGGGGCGGGGTTTGAGAGCGTTGCCACCGCGCAGGATCTGGAGCAGCGCGATCGGGTGACACTGGGAAGGAAGCCCTAGCCGGGGGACTACAATGGCAGGCTGTCGCTCAACGAGACCTGCCATGCGCACGCTGTACCCCGCCATCACCCCCCACCGCACCGGCACGCTTGCCGTCGATGATCGCCATGTCCTGTACTGGGAGGAGTGCGGTAATCCGGACGGCAAGCCCGTCGTGCTGCTGCACGGGGGGCCGGGCGCCGGCTGCACCGACAACATGCGCCGCTTCCACGACCCGGCCAAGTACCGCATCGTCCTGTTCGACCAGCGCGGCGCCGGCCGCAGCACGCCGCATGCTGATCTGGTGAACAACACCACCTGGGACCTCGTGGCCGACATCGAAAAGCTGCGTGCGCATCTGGGTATCGAGCGCTGGCAGGTCTTTGGCGGCAGCTGGGGCTCCACCTTGGCCCTGGCCTATGCGCAAACCCATCCGCAGCGTGTCACCGAGCTGGTGCTGCGCGGCATCTTCATGCTGCGCCGCTGGGAGTTGGAATGGTTCTACCAGGAAGGCGCGTCACGCCTGTTTCCGGATGCCTGGCAGCACTATCTGGCCGCCATCCCCGAGGTCGAGCGCCACGACCTGATCTCGGCCTTTCATCGCCGTCTGACTTCCGAAGATGAGGCCACCCGGCTGGCGGCAGCCAAGGCCTGGGCGGTCTGGGAGGGCGCCACCAGTTATCTGCACGTCGATCCGGATTTCATGCACAGCCATGGCGATGCCCAGTTTGCGCTGGCCTTTGCGCGCATCGAAAACCACTACTTCGTGCACAGCGGTTTCTTCGAGGTGGACGACCAGTTGTTGCGGGATGCGCACCGGATTGCCGAGATCCCTGGCGTCATCGTGCATGGCCGCTACGACGTGGTCTGCCCGATCCAGAATGCGTTCGACTTGCACAAGCGCTGGCCCAAGGCCGAGCTGATCGTCACCCCGGGGTCCGGGCATTCCGCATTCGAGGCCGAAAACGTCGACGCCTTGGTGCAGGCGACCGATCGCTTCGCCTGAATCAATTCGCCGGGCTGCCGTCCGGGTTGTGGTCGATCATCCACAGCCCGGCCCAAAGCTTGAGGTCCAGTTCGAACCCTTCGGCCTGCTTGCGCATCAGCCAGGCCGGTGCTTCGGCGCGCGGAACCGCATGGACGATGATGTTTTCATCGTCCACGCCGCCACCTTCGCCCACCCGTACCAGGTTTCTGGCGCGCACGAAGGCGATGCGTTCATTGCTCATGCCGGAGCTGGTGGGGCCGGTCAACAGCACCTCCACCCGGCCCGGCGACCAGCCGGTTTCCTCGATCAACTCCCGGCGCGCGGCCTCGGTCAGGCTGTCTTCGGCATGGTCGTCCCCCACCAGGCCTGCTGGCATCTCGATGGTGCGGGCGCCCAGCGGGACCCGGTACTGCTCCACAAACAGCACCTCGTCGGCAGGCGTCACTGCAATGACGATTACAGCCATGCCTTGGGCATGCGTGCGCTCGCAGGACTCCCAGTGGCCAATCCGCACCAGGCGCAGCCATTGGCCTTCGTACAGTGTTTGCTTGAGGTTGGTCATGCCCCGATGCTAGCGCAGCTGGGGCGTCAGGGTGGAAGCGCAGCGGCGTCCAACCGCTTGCGCGTCAATGGGCCAAACCCGGCCCAGTCCGCCAGTGCCGCGAGCTCCGTGGCATCCCCGGCCTTGCGACGGAAATCGCCGTCCGGCAAGGGGGCGTCCAGTGCGATGGTGGTGAGCTTGCGCCACAAGCGGGCTTGTTCGGCCTGTTCGCGCAGGCGTTGGGCCACGCCGGCAGCGCCGCGCAGACGCAAGAAGGGGACCTCGTCGATGCGCCCCAAGAGTGCATCCAGGGGTCCAAAATGCGCCAGCAGTACGGCGGCCGTCTTGGGGCCGACGCCACTGACGCCGGGGATGTTGTCCACCGCGTCCCCGGTCAGCGCCAGATAGTCCGCGATCTGGTGCGCATGCACGCCGTGGCGCGCCTTCACGCCATCGGGGCCCCAGCGCTGGCCTTTGGCGTAGTCATACTGCTCATCGCCGGGGTGCAGGAGCTGGGAAAGATCCTTGTCGGCGGACACGATCACGCTGTGGAACCCCTCGCCGCGAAAGCGATGCGCGGCGCTGCCGATCAGGTCGTCGGCCTCGAAATCCGGATGCGCCAAGGTTGTCAGGCCCAGGCCGTCGCAGAGCGCCTTGCACCACAGGAACTGGCGTTTGAGTTCGGGTGGGGCGGGGTCGCGATTGGCCTTGTAGGCGGGATACAACGTGTTGCGGAAGCAGGTGTCCAGTGCCTCGTCGAACGCCACCGCCACATGCTGTGGGCGTTCACGCTCCAGCAGATCCAGCAGGAAGCGGGTGAAGCCGTGAAAGGCGTTGGTGGGCCAGCCGTCGGGGTCGTGGAACTCGTCCGGCATCGAATGCCAAGCGCGGAACACGTACAGCGAGGCGTCGACGAGGTGCAACCGTGGGGAAGTCATGCCGCATTGTGGGGCATCCGCACGTCCACTGAAAAAGGAGGCCCCGGCCGGGGATGGGCCGGGGTCTCGGGCGTCCGCCGGGCTGACGAGGACGGTGCGGGCGCTGGGTGTGTGACCGACGGCCAGCATCCAAGTTCCATGAATTTGCCCTGCCTGATGGCGGTTGCCGCTGTGGAAAACCGCCTGCTATAATTCTCGGGCTTCGCGAGACGATATTGCTTTTTGTTTGCGATATCGCCTCAAATTGTTTGCTGAATAGCCGGAATCGTACGCGTGCTCAATTCTGCCGCTGCGGGCTGGCGGCTGGCGCTGCGGGTGGTGGCTTTTCAAGCCATCGCTGTGCTGCTGACAGCTGCGGCCTGTCTGTTGATCGGGCTGCGTGATGCCTTGGCGGCGTTGGCGGGCGGTGGTGCGATGGTGCTGGGCAGTCTGATGGCCGCCTGGGGCGCGTTTGGCGGCGGCGTCGCCGGCGCGGGTGTTGCGTTGGGCCGGCTGGTGCTGGGCATGGCCGTGAAATGGGTGGTCGTCATCGTGGGCTTGTTTTTGACGATGGCAGTGTGGCGGTTGCCGGCGGTGCCGGCGCTGGCTGGTGCGGCAATCGCCGCGGCGGCCTTCGTGGTTTCAACGAGATTCGTGGCGCAGCGCAGGACGACGAGGACGAACGCGTGATTCTGGAAGCGATGGGCATTTCGCCCGAAGGTGGTGAGGGTGGCGGTGGCCTGACGGGCTACATCGTTCACCATCTGACCCACAACACCAAGCAGTTCGCGTTTGGCACGGTCCACATGGATTCGTGGGTGGTGGCGCTGGCGTTGGGTCTGCTGGCCAGTTTCTGGCTGTGGTGGTATGCCCGCAAGGCAACCGCCGGCGTTCCCTCCAAGGGGCAGGCCTTCGTCGAGCTGGTGGTCGAGTTCGTCGATACCGAAGTCAAGAACACCTTTCATGGCGATCGTCGTTTCATCGCGCCGCTGGCGCTGACCATCTTTGTCTGGGTGGTCTTCATGAACGCGATGGATCTGCTGCCGCTGGACATTCCCAGTGCTGCCGTGCAGGCCGTGGCGGGTGAGGACGTGGCGCACCATACCTTCCTGCGCTGGGTGCCCACCGCCGACGTCAATACCACCTTTGCGATGTCGTTCACCGTCCTGCTGCTGATCATCTTCTATTCGATCAAAGCCAAGGGCGGCTGGGGTTTCACCAAGGAGCTGTTCACCGCACCGTTCCATGCGGAGGGTGGTTTCGCCAAAGCCGTGCTGGCACTGCCGAACCTCTTCCTCAACGTGGTCGAGTACCTGTCCAAGCCCGTCAGCCTCGGCATGCGACTGTTCGGTAACATGTACGCCGGCGAGCTGGTGTTCATGCTGATCGCCGGCCTGTTCGTCTCCTGGTTCACCTTCCTGCCGGGCATCGTGTTCCAGTCGATGTGGGCGATCTTCCACATCCTGATCATCCTCCTGCAGGCCTACATCTTCATGGTGCTCACCGTCGTCTATCTGGCGATGGCGCACGAGCATCACTGAGCTGTCGTTTCACCAAAGTTTCGCTTCACCTTCCGTCGTTCCACCTTCAATTCACCGCAAGCATCGCAACTGGAGATCCACCATGGAATTCATCGCCCAAGTCCAGGCCTACACCGCCATCGCCATCGGCATCATCGTCGGCCTGGGTGCCCTCGCCGCCGCCCTCGGCATCGGCATCATGGGCAGCAAGTTCCTCGAGTCCGCCGCCCGTCAGCCGGAGCTGGTGCCGATGCTGCAGGGCCGCATGTTCCTGCTGGCCGGCCTGATCGACGCGGCGTTCCTGATCGGCGTCGGCGTGGCCATGATGTTCGCCTTTGCCAACCCGCTGCTGGCGGCTGTGCAGGCTGCTGCCGGCGCCTGATCGCGCCGCGCTGCAAGGTGCGCGCAGCCTTGGCTTGCGCGCGCCGGCAACACCGCGCCGTGGCATGTCGCCGCGGCGCAGCCTTGAAAGATCCGCGTCGCCGGGTCTTTCGGAACGTCAGGTCACGACATGAATCCGAATATCACCCTGCTGGGCCAGATGATCAGCTTCGCGATCCTCATCTGGTTCTCCGTCAAGTTCATCTGGCCGCCGCTGATCAAGGCGATCGAAGAGCGCCAGCAGAAGATCGCCGAAGGCCTCGCTGCCGCCGACAACGCGCAGAAGAATCTTGCGCAGGCGGACGCCAAGGTTGCTGAAGAGCTGAAGGTCGCCCGCGCCAAGGCCAACGAGATCATCGAACAGGCCCATCAGCGCGCCAACGCCCTGATCGACGCCGCCAAGGCAGATGCAATCGCCGAAGGTGCGCGTCAGAAGGCACTGGCCGAAGCCGAGATCATCGCCGCTGCCAACCGCGCCAAGGAAGACCTGCGCAAGCAAGTGTCTCTGCTGGCCGTGTCCGGTGCCGAAAAGCTGCTCAAGCGCGAGATCAACGCCAACGACCAGAAGGCGCTGATCGACGAACTGGCCGCGCAGCTCTGAGGCCGGGACGATGAGCCAGGCCCTGACCCTTGCCCGTCCTTACGCCCGCGCCGCCTTTTCGGTGGCGCGTGACGCTGGTGCATTGCCGGCGTGGTCTGCCGCGCTGGGCTTTGCCGCCCGTGCCGCTGCCGAGCCCTCGCTTGCCGCGCTGCTGGACAACCCCAAGCTGACCCGCGATGACGTGGTCACCCTGTTGTCACCCGATGGTGCGCAGGAGACCTTCGGCAACCTGCTGGGGTTGCTGTTCGACAATCGCCGCTTGGTCCTGCTGCCGGAGATCGCCGGCTTGTTCGACGAGCTGCGCTTCGAAGCCGAGCGGACGGTGCGCGCCAAGGTGACTTCGGCCGCCGTGCTTGCCGACAGCGAGCTGGAAACCATCAAGGCTGCCTTGCGCAAGCGCTTCGGTCGCGAGGTAGAGGTCGAGACGGCAGTCGACGAAAGCCTGATTGGCGGTGCCTTGATCGATGCCGGTGACACGGTTATCGATGGCACGGTCAAGGGCAAGCTGGCGCGCCTGCAGGCAGCGCTGTCGCACTAATTCATTTGCAATTTCTTTATTGAATCCGGTCGGCGGCGACGCCGGCATCAAGGAAACCAAGATGGCCACCACCACGCTCAACCCGTCCGAAATCAGCGAACTGATCAAGACCCGCATCGAGAAGGTCGCGCTTGCCGCCGAGGCGCGCAATGAAGGCACCGTGACGTCGGTCTCCGACGGTATCGTGCGCATCCACGGCCTGGCCGACGTGATGCAGGGCGAAATGATCGAACTGCCGGGCGGCACCACCGCGCTGGCGCTGAACCTGGAGCGCGACTCGGTCGGCGCCGTGGTGCTGGGTGACTACGAGCACCTGCGCGAAGGCGACGTGGCCAAGACCACCGGCCAGATCCTGTCGGTGCCGACTGGCCCCGAGCTGCTGGGCCGCGTGGTCAACGCGCTGGGCGAGCCGATCGACGGCAAGGGCCCGATCGACGCCAAGACCCATTCGCCGGTGGAAACCATTGCCCCGGGCGTGGTCTGGCGCAAGTCGGTGGACCAGCCTGTGCAGACCGGCTACAAGTCGGTCGACAGCATGATCCCGATCGGCCGCGGTCAGCGCGAGTTGATCATCGGTGACCGCCAGACCGGCAAGACCGCGCTGGCCATCGACGCGATCATCAACCAGAAAGATTCCGGCATTCGCTGCGTGTACGTGGCGATTGGCCAGAAGAACTCCACCATCGCCAACATCGTGCGCAAGCTCGAGGAAAATGGCGCGATGGCCTACACCACCGTGGTGGCCGCCTCGGCTTCGGAATCGGCCGCGATGCAGTACATCGCCGCCTACTCCGGCTGCGCGATGGGCGAGTACTTCCGCGACCGCGGCGAAGACGCGCTGATCGTCTACGACGACCTGTCCAAGCAGGCCGTGGCCTACCGCCAGATCTCGCTGCTGCTGCGCCGCCCGCCGGGCCGCGAAGCCTATCCGGGTGACGTGTTCTACCTGCACAGCCGCCTGTTGGAGCGCGCCGCGCGCGTCTCGGCCGAATACGTCGAGAAGTTCACCAACGGTGAAGTCAAGGGCAAGACCGGCTCGCTGACCGCGCTGCCGATCATCGAGACCCAGGCCGGCGACGTGTCCGCGTTCGTGCCGACCAACGTGATCTCGATCACCGACGGCCAGATCTTCCTGGAAACCGACCTGTTCAACGCCGGCATCCGCCCGGCCGTGAACGCCGGTATCTCGGTGTCGCGCGTGGGTGGTGCGGCCCAGACCAAGATCATGAAGAAGCTGTCCGGCGGCATCCGCATCGCGCTGGCGCAGTACCGTGAGCTGGCGGCCTTCGCCCAGTTTGCCTCCGATCTCGACGACGCCACCCGCAAGCAGCTGGAGCGCGGTCAGCGCGTGACCGAGCTGATGAAGCAGAAGCAGTACGCGCCGATGTCGGTGGCCCAGCAGGCGCTGTCGATCTACGCGGTGGACAAGGGTTACATGGACGACGTGCCGGTGGCCAAGATCCTGGCTTTCGAAGCCGGCCTGCAGGCCCACTTCGCCAACACCGCAGGTGACTTGGTCGCGCAGATCGCCGCTACCGGCAACTGGAACGACGACATCGAGGCTGCCTTCAAGAAGGGCATCGAGGACTTCAAGGCCACCGGCAGCTGGTAAGCAACCGGGTTTTGTAGCGGTGGGGCTTGCCCACCGGAGTCGAACGGTAAAGCGGGGCAAGCCCCGCTTCCACAGGAAAGGTGACATGGCTGGCGGACGCGAAATCAAAACCAAGATCAAAAGCGTGCAGAACACCCGCAAGGTGACGCGCGCGCTGGAGATGGTCTCGGCCTCCAAGATCCGCAAGGCACAGGATCGGATGAAGGCTTCGCGTCCCTATGCGCGGGCGATGAAGCAGTTGATCGGGCATCTGGCGCAGGCCAATACCGATTTCCGTCATCCGTATCTGGTGCAGCGCGAAAACGTCAAGCGCGTTGGCTACATCGTGGTGTCGTCGGACCGCGGCTTGGCCGGCGGTCTGAACAACAACATGTTCCGCAAGCTGCTGGCGGAATTCCGCGCGCTGCAGGAGCAGGGCGTCGAAATCGACGTGGTCACCATCGGCCAAAAAGCTTCGGTGTTCTTCCGTCGCATCAAGGTCAACATGCTGGCCTCGGTCACCCATCTGGGGGATGCCCCCAAACTGGAACAGCTCATCGGCGTGATCAAGGTGATGCTCGACGCCTATACCGACGGCGGTGTGGACAAGGTCTTCCTTGCCTACAACGACTTCGTCAACACCATGACCCAGAAGGCCACCTTCGACCAGCTGCTGCCGCTGCCGGCGGCGGAAACGCAGATGGCCAAGCACGAGTGGGACTACATCTACGAGCCGGACGCCGAGTCGGTGCTCGAACACGTGCTGACCCGCTACATCGAGTCGCTGGTGTACCAGGCCGTGATGGAAAACGTGGCCTCCGAGCATGCCGCGCGCATGGTCGCGATGAAGGCCGCAAGTGACAACGCCACCAAGCTGATCGGCACCCTGAACCTTGTCTACAACAAGGCGCGT
>CAUJJG010000013.1 GCA_963205445.1 Pseudomonadota bacterium | reverse complement strand
GAGTCCGCGTTGGCCGGCATTGCCCGCATGCTGGATATCGGCCCGAAGCTGGTGCTGGGGCCGGGTGAAATGAAGACCGGCGGCCATCGTCGCGATTCGATCCTTGCCGACGCTGTGGAGGCCATCGTTGCCGCGATCTATCTGGACGCCGGTTTCGAGGCCTGCCGTGACGCTGTGTTGCCTTGGTTCACGCCGATGATTGCCGTTCTGCCGCCCCCCAACAAGGTGGGCAAAGATGCCAAGACCCGGCTTCAGGAATGGTTGCAGGGCCGACAGCATCCGCTGCCCGTGTACGCGCTGTTGCACGAGGGCGGTGACGACCATGCCCGCGTATTTCGCGTCAGCTGCACGCTGGCAACACCTGCCGCACGAACCGAGGGCGAAGGCAGCTCGCGGCGTGCGGCGGAACAACAAGCGGCCGAGGCCGCGCTACAGATCATCGAATCATGACTCAGATCCAGCAACACAGCGGTGCTGTCGCCGTCATCGGCCGTCCCAATGTCGGCAAGTCCACCTTGGTCAATGCTTTGGTCGGGGCCAAGATCAGCATCACCTCCAACCGCCCGCAGACCACCCGTCATCGGCTGTTGGGCATCGCCACCTTT
Source organism: Pseudomonadota bacterium (assembly GCA_963205445.1). GTDB lineage: Bacteria > Pseudomonadota > Gammaproteobacteria > Xanthomonadales > Xanthomonadaceae > Thermomonas. Next base: position 40,231 of record CAUJJG010000013.1, on the reverse strand, counting down.
CCCGAAGGCCAACTGCAGCTGGTCGATACGCCCGGCATCCACGGCGAGCAGGGCAAGCGCTCCGGCAAGGCGATGAACCGGATGATGAACCGTGCGGCCCGCGGCGCGCTGGAAGGCGTTGACGCGGCGCTGCTGGTGATCGAAGCCGGGCGCTGGGATCAGGAGGATGGGCTGGCCTTTGACGCCCTGCATACAGCCGGATTGCCTGTGGTATTAGTGGTCAATCAGGTGGACAAACTCAAGGACAAGACCGCGCTGCTGCCGTTCATTGCCAAGGTGACGGAAGGGCGCGCGTTTTCCGCCGTGCATCCGTTGTCCGCGCTCAAGCGCAAAGGGCTGGAGCCGCTGGTGACCACTTTGCTGGGCCTGATGCCAGAGGGCGCACCCGCGTTCGGTGAGGACGAGATCACGGACAAAAGCCAGCGCTTCCTCGCCGGCGAGCTGGTGCGTGAGCAGCTGATGCGTCGCCTGGGCGAAGAGCTGCCGTATTCGACCACGGTCGAGATCGAGAAATTCGAGGAAGAGCCCTCACCCAAGGCCGGCGTGATGTACCGCATCGACGCGGTGATCTGGGTCGAACGCGAAGGTCAGAAAGCCATCGTCATCGGCAAGGGCGGCGAACGCCTGCGCGACATCGGCAAGCATGCGCGCCAGCAGATGGAGCGTCTGTTCGATGCCAAGGTGTTCCTGCAGACCTGGGTCCGTGTGCGCGAAGGCTGGAGCGATGACGAAGCGGCGCTGCGCGCGCTGGGTTATCACGACTGACCGTGCGCTACGTCGGTGAGCCGGCGTTTGTCCTGCACGCGCGGCCATGGCGCGAAACCAGCCTGCTGGTGGAGGTGCTGAGCGCCGGCCATGGGCGCATCGGGCTGGTGGCGCGTGGCGTCATCGGGCCGAAGAAACACCTGTTGCGTGCGGCCTTGCAGCCGCTGCAGGCAATCCAGTTTGATGCCGTACAGAAAGGCGAGTTGGCCCAGTTGAGCGCCGCCGAGGTGGTGGACACCGCGCCGCTGCTCGCGGGGGATGCCGCGCTGGCGGCGTTTTATGTCAATGAACTCTGCCTGCGGCTGGCGCCTCGGCAGTTGCCGCAGCAGGAGCTGTACGTGGCCTATGCGCAGCTGCGGGAGCGGTTGCGTACGGGCGCTGGGCTGGCGTGGAATTTGCGCAGATTCGAACGCGATCTGTTGGATGCGCTGGGTTTTGCGCTGGATTTCAGTTGCGATGGCAACGGTGCGGCCATCGATCCCGCGGCACGTTACCGGCTGGACCCCGAACTCGGCCCGTGCCGGCTGCTCAGTGAGCGTGCCGGCGAGCGACGTGGTGCGGCCACGGGGCGCGCATTGCTTGCGCTGGCGGCAGACGCAATGCCGGATCGCGAGGATCTGGCCAGCCTGCGCATGCCGCTGCGTGCGGTGCTGTTGCACCACCTTGGTGGGCGCGGGCTGAAGTCGTGGGACATGCTGGGCGCGTTGGGGAGACTGGCGGCTGCGCGCTGAGCGTGGTGCTCAGCGGTGCAGTTCTCCAGCAGATTCCGGCTGGTAACGAATGGACACCACGTGCAGGCGTGCACTGCGGCCACCCGGCATCGGCCAGTCGATGATGTCACCCACACGCAGGCCCAACAGGGCACTGCCCACCGGCGCCAGAATAGAAACCTTGTCGCTGCTGCCGTCGGCATCGCGCGGATAGACCAAGGTCAACGCGTATTCGTGCTCGCCACGTTCACCATCCACCACCTTTACCAAGGCGGTGGAGTTCATGGTGATGACGTCCTTGGGCATGGCCGCCGGTTCGGCAAGTTCGGCGCGTTCGAGCTCTTCGCGCAGCGCGGCCGTGTTCAGGCTGCGGTATTCCTGGCGTTCCAGCAGATCCTCGATACGCTCCACGTCGATGCGGGACAACAGCAGGGCGGGGCGATTCTGGGGGGCGTGGCTCATGTTGGGTGGCTCCTGCAAAGCAAGACGGGCGACTCGGCTGGCGCGTCGCCCGTGAAAATTTGGATATGCGGAACATTATCCGCGATTTGCCTTGTCGGCAACCGCAGTGCCGACTCAGGGAAACAGGAAGCCGGCCACCACGCGCCGGCCTTCGCCGGCGAGGATCGAATAGGTGCGTGCGGCGGCACCGTTGTCCATCACCTCAAGGCCGATGCCTTGGCGCAGGCTGCTGGCCAGCGCGGCGGCTGGCGGAAACACTTGGTGCGCGCCGGTGCCCAGCACGATCACCTCGGGGGACAACGCCAACAGGGGGGCAAAGTCATCGGCTGTCAGGGTTTTTGCGTCGAGAACAGGCCATGTCTCGATCAGGGTATCCGGGGCGATGATGAAGCTGCTGGACAGCTTGCGAGCGTTGACCAGTGCCCCTGCACCATCGGCACCGCGCAGGAAATACTGGTAGTCCGGACGTTCGAGGTTGAGCTGCATGGCTCAGCCGCGCGGCAGCACGATCTGGCGCTTGTCCTGCGAGGGGCGGTACAAGACGGCCACATGGCCGATGCGCTGGATCAGCGCAGCGCCACAACGTTCGATCAGGTCAGCGATCATGGCGTCGCGCAGCTCCCGATCCTCGGCGGCCACCTTCACCTTGATGAGCTCGTGGTGTTCCAGCGCCTGTGCGACCTCGGCGGCCAGTGCCTCGGTGATGCCCTTGCCCCCCACCTGCAGCATGGCCTTGAGGCCGTGCGCCTGGCCACGCAGGAAGCGGGTCTGGGCATTGGTCAAGGCAATCGACATGGGGCACGCACTGGGAATGAGGCTGCACAGGGTATCATGGCAGGCCTTCCCCCCGCGCCACATGGCGGCCATGGCCACCCGCAGCAAATCCAGCCAGCGTTGGCTCAAGGAACATTTCTCGGACCCCTACGTCAAGAAGGCGCAGGCCGAGGGCATGCGTTCGCGCGCCGCCTACAAGCTCGAGGAGCTGGTGGAGCGTGATCGCCTGCTCAAGCCCGGCATGGTGGTCGTGGATCTTGGGGCTGCACCAGGCGGCTGGTCACAGTGGGTACGGCAGGAGTTGGATCGGCTGGACCCCAACCGGCCCGGGCGCGTGGTCGCCAGCGACATCCTGGAAATGCCGTCGCTGGCCGGCGTGGATTTCCTTCACGGCGACTTCAGGGAAGATGTGGTCCTGTCGAGGCTGCTGGATTTGCTGGGCGGTCAGCCGGTGGACCTTGTTTTGTCGGACATGGCCCCCAACAAGAGTGGGATGGATGCAGTGGATCAGCCGCGGGCGATGCATCTGGCGGAGTTGGCCATGGCGTTTGCCGATGACCAGCTCCGGACCGGGGGTGCTTTCCTGATCAAGCTGTTCCAAGGCGTTGGATTTGATGATTACGTGCGGGATCTGCGACGGCGCTATGCCAAAGTGGTGATCCGCAAGCCGGCGGCGTCGCGGGCACGTTCGCCGGAGGTGTATGCCCTGGCGACGGGCAAGCTGGCGCAGCAGAAGGCGTGACGAGGAAGGACAACCAAGGGACGACATGAACGATCTTGCGAAAAACCTGCTGCTCTGGGTGGTGGTGGCCGCCGTGCTGATGGTGGTCTTCCAGAGCTTTTCGCCAAAGCTGGCAGCCAGCCAGGAAGTGGTGTATTCGCAGTTCGTGCAGGATGTCGAGAACGACCGCATCAAGAAGGTCGACATCGCCAGCAACGAGCGCACCATCACGTTCGAACGGTCGAACGGTGAAAAGGGTGTGACGACGGCCCCGGTGCGCGACAAGGACCTGATCAACGACCTGATCCAACACAAGGTGGAGATCAAGCAGGCGCCGCCGGATTCGGGCATTTCCTTTTGGTCGCTGGTGCTGAACTTCCTGCCGGTTCTGCTGATCATCGGCTTCTGGCTGTTCATGATGCGGCAGATGCAAGGCGGCGGTGGCGGCAAGGGCGCGATGTCGTTTGGCCGCTCGCGCGCCAAGCTGCTTTCCGACGACCAGATCAAGGTGACCTTCGCCGATGTCGCCGGCTGCGACGAGGCCAAGGAAGAGGTGGGGGAGCTGGTGGAGTTCCTGCGTGACCCGTCCAAGTTCCAGAAGCTGGGCGGCAAGATTCCGCGTGGCGTGTTGATGGTTGGCCCGCCCGGCACCGGCAAGACCCTGCTGGCGAAAGCCATCGCCGGCGAGGCCAAGGTGCCGTTCTTCTCGATCTCCGGCTCCGATTTCGTCGAAATGTTCGTCGGCGTCGGTGCCAGCCGCGTGCGCGACATGTTCGAGCAGGCCAAAAAGCACGCGCCCTGCATCATCTTCATCGACGAGATCGACGCGGTCGGTCGCCATCGCGGCGCCGGTCTCGGCGGCGGCCATGACGAGCGCGAGCAGACCTTGAACCAGCTGCTGGTGGAGATGGATGGTTTCGAGGGCGGTGAGGGCGTCATCGTGATCGCCGCCACCAATCGTCCCGACGTGCTCGATCCGGCGCTGCTGCGTCCGGGCCGCTTCGACCGCCAGGTGGTGGTGGGCCTGCCCGACGTGAAGGGCCGCGAGCAGATCCTCAAGGTGCATATGCGCAAGCTGCCGCTGGCCGACGATGTCGAGCCGATGGTCGTTGCACGCGGCACCCCCGGCTTCTCCGGTGCTGACCTGGCCAACCTGTGCAACGAGGCGGCGCTGTTTGCTGCGCGTGGCAACGAGAAGGAAGTCCGCATGGACCACTTCGATCGTGCCCGCGACAAGATCCTGATGGGCGCCGAACGTCGGTCGATGGCGATGAGCGAGCAGGAAAAGACCCTGACCGCCTACCACGAGGCCGGCCATGCCATCGTCGGCCGCCTGGTGCCCGAGCACGACCCGGTTTACAAGGTCACGATCATCCCGCGCGGGCGTGCGCTGGGGGTGACGATGTACCTGCCGGAAGGCGACAAGTATTCGATGAACAAGATCGCGATCGAATCGCAGCTGTGCTCGCTGTACGGCGGTCGCGTGGCGGAGGAGCTGATCTTCGGCACCGACAAGGTGACCACGGGAGCTTCCAATGACATCGAGCGTGCCACCAAGATGGCCCGCAACATGGTGACCAAGTGGGGGCTGTCCGACGAGCTGGGGCCCATTGCCTATGCCGAGGATGAAGGCGAGGTGTTCCTGGGTCGCAGCGTCTCGCAGACCAAGCATGTCTCGGATGACACCGCACGCAAGATCGACGATGTGGTGCGCGGCATCCTGGATCGGGCCTATGCCCGCAGCACGGCTCTGCTGACCGAGCACATGGACAAGCTGCATCTGATGGCGAAAGCGTTGCTGGAGTACGAAACCATCGACGTGCCCCAGATCGACGCGATCATGGAAGGCCGCGACGTGCCGCCGCCGATGGGCTGGGGCAAGTCGGGCAACGGCAAGTCCAATCAGGACACCGCGCCTCCGGCAGCACCGATCGGCGGGCCTGCTGCGCAGACCTGACCGGCGTCAGAAGTGACCTGAAGGGCCCGGGCAGACCGGGCCCTTTCGTTGGCTCAACCCTCGCGGTTGCCCAAGCCATGGGCATTGCCGATACTGCCCTTGCATCAATGGGGGGACAGGTGTGCGCAGGCTTGCGGTTTGGTTCGACCAACTCAAGCGTCGCAACGTGTTGCGCGCGGCGGCGTTGTATGTTGGGGCAATCTGGGCTTTGGCGCAGGGCGTGGCCCAGCTGGGCCCGGTCTTCGGCATGCCAGACTGGGCGGTGCGTTGGTTCGTGATGGCCGGGGTCTTCGGCTTTCCATTCTGGTGCGCGTTTGCCTGGTATTACGAGCTCACGCCCGAAGGCCTGAGGCGCGAAAGCGAAGTGACCCAGGACGCCGGTGCCGCGCATGCGCGCCGCAGGCGTCTGGATATCTGGATCATCGCCGTACTGACAGTGGCCGTGGTGCTGCTGCTGACCAACCAATTCGTGCTGCGTCGGGATGCCACCAGTCTGGCGGATGCGACGGCCAGGGCGGGCCAGGACCCCGCAGGCGAGAAGTCGATCGCCGCTTTGCCCTTCGTCAATGTGGGCGGGGACCGGGAGCAGCAGTATTTTTCCGATGGTCTGTCCGAAAACCTGATCGATGCCCTTTCCGGCATCAAGGGGCTGCGGGTGATCGGGCGGACATCGTCGTTCCAGTTCCGCAACAGCAAGGAGGACCCGCGCAGCATTGGCAAGTCCTTGGGCGTGACCTATCTGCTGAGTGGCAGCGTGGAGCAATCCTCGGACAGTTTGCGTGTGCGGGTTGAGTTGCTGGATGCCCGCAGTGGTACAGCGATCTGGCGCAAGCTGTTCGAGCGCCCCAAGGGGGATCTTTTCAAGCTGCAGGACGAATTGCCGCGCGGCATTGCCGATGCGCTCAAGATCGACATGCTGGATACCAGCGGCGTGGTGCGCGGCAAGCGGCCTCCCGGCGGGAACCTGGAGGCGTACGACGCTTTTGCGCGCGGAAATTTCTTTTCCGATCTGGGCAGCGAGCGCGATACGCGTCGCGCCATCGAGGCGTTCACCCAGGCCACCACATTGGACCCGCGTTATGCCGTGGCCTGGGCGGAACTGTCGCGCAATTGGACCTCACTGGCGGCCTTGTACCTGAGCGGGGACGCCGCACGGCAGGCGTATGCCAGCGCCAAGCTGGCAAGCGACAAGGCGCTGGCGCTGGCGCCTGATCTTGGCGAGAGCCACGTGGCGCGGGGCTGGTGGCTGGAGAACGCTTCGGCCGATTGGCAAGGCGCCATGTTCGAGTACCAGCGGGCACTGGAGCTGTCGCCCTCAAACCTGCAGACCAAGTTCAGCGTGGCCAGCATGCTGGCCTTGCAGGGCCAGGTGAAGGAGGCCGTCAAACTGACGGATGAAGCCCTCCAGCTGGAGCCGCGAGTGCCCAATTGGTGGAATTGGTACAGCGCCTATCTGTCGGCTCTGAATCGTTTGGAGGATGCCGAACAGGCCATCCGCAAATCGATTGCGTTGCGGCCTCAGGGCAATTCGGCTTGGGCACAGCTGGCCATCATCGAAATCCAGCGTGGTGATGCACGTGCTGCGTTGGAGGCGGCCACCAATGAACCATCGGGCCCGTGGCATGACATCGCGCGGACGATGGCCCTGCAGATCGGTCAGGACAGGCGCGCGGCAGACGCGGCCTTGCAGCAGCTGATCAAGGACTATGGCGATGTGGCCGCCTACCAGATCGCACAGGTGCAGGCATTGCGGCGCGACGACAAAGCCGTATTTGAATGGCTTGACCGCGCGCACGACACCCAGGACCCAGGCGTGGGCAATATCTTGATCGACCCACTGGTGATGCGTTACAAGCAGGACCCCCGGCTGGCTGCGTTCTGCAACAAAGTGGGCTTGCCGCGACCAACCACCAGCGACACCCAAGGGCTCTGACCTGCATGTTCGACACTGCCCCCCAGCTTGATTGCAATGGCCGCATCCTCCGGCTCGACCGCCCGCGCGTCATGGGGATCGTCAACGTCACGCCGGATTCGTTTTCCGATGGGGGCCACCACTTCGATGCCGGCGCCGCCATCGCGCATGGCTTGCAGCTGGCGGAGGAAGGCGCTGATCTGCTCGATATCGGTGGCGAGTCCACGCGCCCCGGTGCACAGGATGTGACTGTCGAGGAAGAGCTGCGCCGGGTTGTCCCGGTGATCGAGGCATTGGCAGCGGGTACGACGCTGCCGATCAGCATCGACACCCGCAAACCCGAGGTCATGCGTGCGGCCGTAGCGGCCGGTGCGGGCATGATCAATGACGTGTTCGGCCTGCGCAGCGAAGGCGCACTGGATGCGGCAGCGGCGCTGGGCGTGCCGGTGGTGCTGATGCACATGCAGGGCGAGCCGCGCACGATGCAGGAGGCACCGGCATACGACGATGTGGTGGGCGAGGTGCATCGCTTCCTGGCCGAACGTATCTTCGTTGCGGAGATGGCCGGCATCGCGAAAAAGAACATCGTGGTCGACCCCGGCTTCGGCTTCGGCAAGACCACTGCCCACAACCTGCAGCTGTTGGCGCAGCTGCGGCGTTTCACCGAACTGGGCGTGCCGGTGCTGGCGGGGCTGTCGCGCAAGCGCAGCATCGGCGAGCTCACCGGGCGCGACGTACCTCAGGCGCGCATGGCCGGTTCCGTGGCCGCGCATCTGGTTGCTGCCCAGCACGGCGCGATGCTGCTGCGCGTGCACGATGTGGCTGCCACCGTGGACGCGCTGAAGGTCTGGAATGCCGTGGCGGCAGTGCCGGCGGCGCGCAAGGATGCAGGGCGGCAGTCGAACACTTGGTTTGATGACGTCTGAGCCGCTCTGTTTGGTCGGGCTGCGGCATTCGTCAAGGGGTTTTTGCTGAATCCGTGCTGGTCAAAATTTCGCCACCTGGCTTGACACGCTTGTGCCGCAAGGGCTGCAGGGGTTTGCCCACATGACCATCCAGAAGCTTTTCCACAGCCTGTGTGCATAACCAAAGTCGCCTGCGATTTTCGTAGTCCCGGTGTGGTCAAATTTTCGCCAGTCGTCTGCAGCCCTTGTCCTGTGGGGGCTGTGGCGGTTCGTCCCCAGACTTGTCCCGCGGTTTGTCCACAAGTGCTGTGTACAACCTGATCTGGCCTGCCTGAACCACGCAGGCCAACCCTCTGCAGCGTGCGTGCCGGTAATGCTGCAGGTAAAGTGCGCGGATCTATTCCGGAGCGCGCGCATGACCGCCAGCACACCGTTGCTGATCACCTTTGGCATCTATCTGCTGGCGATGGTCGGGATTGGTTTCGCCGCCTGGCGTTCCACCCGCAATCTCGATGACTACATCCTCGGTGGTCGTTCGCTTGGCGGCTACGTCACCGCGCTGTCGGCGGGGGCCTCGGACATGAGCGGCTGGCTGTTGATGGGCTTGCCCGGTGCGCTCTATCTGACCGGTGTCAGTGAGGCCTGGATCGCCATTGGCCTGTGCATTGGCGCGTGGTGCAACTGGCGCTTCGTCGCCGGCCCGTTGCGGGTCTACACCGAGCGCACCGACAATGCCCTCACCCTGCCGGATTACTTCACCACCCGTTTCGCTTCCGGTGGTCGCTTGCTGCGCGTGGCGGCAGCGCTGGTGATCCTGGTGTTCTTTGCGATTTATTGCGCCAGCGGCATCGTGGCCGGTGCACGCCTGTTCGAAAGCGTGTTCGGCCTGCCCTACGCACAGGCGCTGTGGTGGGGCGCGGCGGCGACCATCCTTTACACCCTGATCGGGGGTTTCCTCGCGGTGAGCTGGACCGATACCGTGCAGGCGACGCTGATGATCTTCGCTCTGCTGCTGACCCCGGTCATCGTCATCCTCAGCATCGGTGGCCCAGGTGAAACCCTGCGGCTGATCGAGCAGGTTGATCCGGCTCGGCTTGATTGGGTCGGCAAAGGTGGCCTGATGGCGGTGGTCTCGGCGCTGGCCTGGGGGCTGGGCTATTTCGGCCAACCGCATATCCTGGCGCGCTTCATGGCGGCCGATTCGCTGGCGGTGATTCCGCAGGCGCGGCGCATCGGCATGACCTGGATGGTGCTGTGCCTGTTCGGTGCGATTGCCGTTGGCTTGGCTGGGATCGCCTGGGGTGCGCAGCATCCTGAGCTTGCGGCGCCGCTGGTGGCCAACCCGGAACGGGTGTTCATTGTCCTCGGCGAGCTGCTGTTCAACCCGTGGGTGGCCGGCGTGCTGCTGTCGGCCATTCTGGCGGCGGTGATGAGCACTCTGAGCTGTCAGCTGCTGGTGTGCTCCAGCGCGCTGACCGAGGACTTCTACCACGGCTTCATCCGCCCGCAGGCCGGTGAGCGTGAACTGGTGTGGATGGGCCGTGCCACGGTGTTGGCGGTGGCCTTGCTGGCGATCTTCATCGCGCGTGACCCGGAAAGCCGCGTGCTGGGCTTGGTGAGTTATGCCTGGGCCGGCTTCGGTGCGGCGTTCGGCCCGGTGGTGTTGTTTTCACTGTTCTGGGGGCGGATGACCGGTGTCGGTGCGCTGGCCGGCATGGTGGTGGGGGCGTTGACCGTGCTGCTGTGGAAGTACACCGGCAGCGCGCTGTACGAAATGGTGCCGGGTTTCCTGGCGGCCAGTGCGGCCATTGTCGTCGGCAGCCTGCTGTCACCCGCGCCCACGGCCGAGGTGTTGGCACGGCATCAGCAAGTGCGGCTGTGTCTGCGTGAAAGCGGGTATTGAATGCAATGACGGTTGACGCTCGTCCACGAGCGGTCGCGCTGATGGGCCCGACCGCGTCGGGCAAGAGCGCCTATGCCCTGGCGCTGGCACGGCAGCTGGATGGCGAGATCGTCAGTGTCGATTCGGCGCTGGTGTATCGCGGGCTGGACATCGGCGCGGCCAAACCAAGCCGCGAAGAACTGGCGCAGGTGCCGCATCATCTGATTGATGTCGCCAAGCCGTGGCAGCCGTATTCGGCGGCCGAATTCGCGCAGGCGGCTCGGGCTGCGATTGCCGACATTGTTGACCGCGGAAAGACGCCGCTGCTTGCCGGTGGGACAGGCCTGTATTTTCGTGCCTTGCTGGAAGGCTTGTCCGACATGCCGCAGGCCGATCCCGCACTGCGCGCCCAGATCACCGAAGAAGCACAGGTGCGCGGGTGGGCGGCGCTGCATGCCGAATTGATGCGGATCGACCCCGTGGCCGGTGCGCGCATCCACGCCACCGACGCACAGCGCATCCAGCGTGCGCTTGAGGTCTACCGTTTGAGCGGGCGGCCGATCAGCGACTGGCAGCAGCAGGGTCGCGGTGCGCGGCTGCCGCTCAAGGTGCTCAAGCTGGTGCTTGCACCGCCGCGTCGCGAGATTCTGCACGCCCGCATCGAAGCCCGCTTCGACGCGATGCTGGACGGGGGATTGCTGGACGAAGTACGCGCCTTGCGTGCGCTGCCGCAATTGGCGCAACACTCGGAGCCGCTGACCTTGCCCGCGCTGCGTGCGGTAGGGTACCGGCAGGTGTGGGAGCACCTGGCGGGCCTGACGACGGCTGTGGAATGTCGCATGCGTGCGATTGCCGCCACCCGACAGCTGGCCAAGCGGCAATACACCTGGTTGCGTGGGGAGTTGGACGCACGTTGGTTCGACCCGGTCACCCAGGCGCAGGCATTGCAGGCGGCCGTGGTGGCGTTCATGGGCAGAGGGGCAAGGTGATGGGTTACCATCGGTCGCCGCAGCCCGGGATGATCGGGCGGCGGTGCAGTGCGGGCGGTGCCCGTGCCACGAAGAACAACAACAAGCACCATCGACGATAGCAACGGGGAACACATGACCAAGTCGCAGTCCTTGCAGGACCCTTTCCTGAACGCCTTGCGCCGTGAGCGCGTGCCGGTGTCCATCTATCTGGTCAATGGCATCAAGCTTCAGGGCACCATCGAATCCTTCGATCAGTTCGTGATCCTGCTGCGCAATACCGTCAGCCAGATGGTCTACAAGCATGCGATTTCCACCGTGGTGCCGGCGCGCAACGTGCGCCTTGGCAATGGCCCGCACGACGAGGCAGAGCCTGCGGACATCGCGGGCAACGATGCCGGTTGACGCGCATGCGGGGGAAGGCCTTGCATTCGTGAGGGGTCGCCCGCATCTGGGTTGCGATGCCAACACAATTGTTTGAACGTTCGCGGGGCGGCGAGAACGCCCTGCTGATCCAGCCCCACGCCGGCGGCCCACCGGGGGAAGGCGTGGTTGAGGAATTCGCCGAGCTGGCGCGGTCGGCAGGCGCGCGCGTGGCTGCGACCCTGACGGCCCGCATCGACAAGCCCAGCCCGTCCATCCTCATCGGCAGCGGCAAGCTGGAGGAGGTCAAGGCGGCCTGTGATGCCACCGGGGCCGATCTTGTCCTGATCAACCATGCCTTGACGCCGATCCAGGAGCGCAATCTCGAGAAAGCCCTCGAACGTCGGGTGGTGGATCGAACCGGTCTGATTTTGGACATTTTCGCCCAGCGCGCCCGCAGCCACGAGGGCAAGCTGCAGGTCGAACTGGCGCAGCTGCGCCACATGGCGACTCGGCTGGTGCGCGGCTGGACCCATCTGGAGCGCCAGCGCGGCGGTTCGATCGGCCTGCGCGGTCCCGGTGAAACCCAGTTGGAAACCGACCGCCGCTTGCTGCAAAAGCGCGTGGAGATGCTGCAGCGGCGATTGGAAAAGGTTGAGGTGCAACATGCGCAAATGCGCCGCGCACGGGTGCGCAGCGAGCTGCCGCGCGTGGCGCTGGTGGGCTATACCAATGCCGGCAAATCGACCCTGTTCAATGCCCTGACGGGTGCCGATGCCTACGCGGCGGATCAACTTTTCGCCACCCTCGACCCGACCGTGCGCCGGATCAGCCTTTCTGCGGCTTCTGGCGCAGTCGCGGCTGAAGGCGATGCCCGCGGCAATATGGTGCTGGCCGATACCGTCGGCTTTGTTCGCAACCTGCCGCACGAGCTGGTGGCCGCCTTCCGCTCCACCCTGAGCGAGGCGCGCGAAGCCGACCTGCTGCTGCACGTGGTCGATGCTGACGATCCGTTGCGCGACGAGCGCATGGCCCAGGTCGATGCCGTATTGCACGACATCGGGGCCGGGGACATTCCGCAGCTGCTGGTGTTCAACAAAATCGACCGCATTGAAGGGGCCAGCCCCCGCATCGACCAGCGCGAAGGGGCACCGGCCGCCGTGTGGCTGTCCGCACGCGATGGTTTGGGCCTCGACTTGCTGCATGAAGCCCTTGGTCAGCGCCTGTGCCTGCGCCGTGTGGCGGGCGCAGTGCAGCTGCCCAGCAGTGCCGGGCGCCTGCGTGCGCGCCTGCATGCATTGGGGGCCGTACGCGATGAAGCCCACGTGGACGATGGCTGGCGGCTGGTGGTGGATCTGCAGCTGTCCGATGCGCAACGGCTGGCCGCCCAGGCCGATGGTGCGCCGCTGCGCCCGCTTCTCCCGGCCGCGGAAGCGGCCTATCCCGTAGAATCCCCAGCATGACGACACAGCACAGCGGCCCGCGCGGGCCTAAAGCGGCCTGGATGGCCTGGAATCGGCCCGGCGGTGGTACCGGCAAGCTCGGTGGCGGCTTGGGTCGCCTGTTCGACAAATTGCCTGATTTCGGCAACGGCAGCCCCTTGCGTTGGGTGTGGGTGTTGCTGGTGCTGTGGCTGGCCTTCAATTGCTTCGTGCTGGTGGCCGAACAGCAGCGCGGTGTGGTGCTGCGCTTCGGTTTGTTCGATCGCGTGATGCAGCCTGGGCCCAATCTGAAGCTGCCGTGGCCGCTTGAGCGCGTGATCAAGGTCAACGCTACGCAGATCAAGAATTTCGAGGAGCGCGTGCCGGTCCTGACCCGCGATGAGAACATCGTGGAGGTGGCGATCAACGTGCAGTACAAGGTCGCGGATGCACAGCGCTACCTGTTCGGGACCCGCAATGGCGATGAAGTGCTGCATCAGGCGGCGCTCAGTACGGTGCGCGAGCTGGTGGGGCGTTCCGATCTCGATACCGTGCTGGGCGCGCGCGAGCAGCTCTCGGTGGCAGCGCGGGACCGGCTGCAGAAATCGCTGGAAGCCTACCGGACAGGGTTGGTGGTGACCGAGCTCAATCTGCCCGATGCCCGTCCGCCCCAGCAGGTCAAGCCCGCGTTCGACGACGTCAACAGCGCCCAGCAGGACAAGGAGCGCCTGATTTCCGAAGCGCGCGCCTATGCAGCCAAGATCGTGCCGGAGGCGCGTGGCCAGGCGGCACGCGTGCGCACGGTGGCCGAGGGCTACAAGACCGCAGAAATCGCCCGCGCCACCGGTGACGCGGAGCGCTTCACCCTGCTGGTGGAGCAGTACAAGGGCGCCCCGGACGTGACCCGCAAGCGCCTGTGGCTGGAAACCGTGCAGGACGTGCTGGCCCGGAACCGCAAAATTGTCGGCGGTGATGGCCGTCAGTTGATCTATGTGCCGATGCAAGGGGCAGGGGTGTCGTCGCCGTCCTCGGCCACGCAGGCACTGTTGCCCGAGTTGGTGTCCCCGGCTGTGGAGGCCGCCCCGTCGGCGCGCCAGGGTCGCAGCGGACGGCCTGAAGGCCGCGAGGAGGTGGTGCGATGAGGTTTCCGGCATGGATGGCGGCCGTCGTGGCTGCGCTGGTATTGCTGATGGGTTCGGTGTTCGTGGTCAGTGAAGGCCATACCGCAATCGTGCTGAATCTCGGCAGGGTGGCGCGTGTCGATCTGGGGCCTGGCCTCCACTTCAAATGGCCGATGGTGGAAAGCGTGCGCATCTTCGACAAGCGCCTGCAGGTGTTGCCGGCCGAGCCGGAACGCTACCTGACCTCCGAGCGCAAGGACGTCAGCGTGGATTTCTTCGCGGTCGGCCAGATCGAGGACGCGCGCGCCTTCTATCGCGCCACCGGCGGTGACGAAACAGCCGCGGTGGCACGCCTTGCCCCGATCATCAAGGACGCGTTGCGCAACGAGATCAACGCACGCACCTTGCAGCAGGCCGTTTCAGGTGACCGCACCGAGATCGTCAAGAGCCAGCTCAGTGTGATCAATCGCGGTGCGGCCACGCTGGGCGTACGCATTCTCGATTTGCGCATCAAGCAGCTTGACCTGCCCACCGACAGCCGCGTCATCGACGACGTCTACAACCGCATGCGCGCTCAACGACAGCAGGTGGCCAGCCGCTTGCGCGCGGAGGGCGAGGAGCAGGCCAACGAAGTGCGCGCCGCCGCGGACCGCGACCGTCAGGTGATCCTGGCCGAGGCCGAACGTGACGCGCAGAAGCTGCGCGGCGAAGGTGACGCGGAAGGTGCGCGGATCTACGCCGCTGCCGCCAATCGTGACCCCGGGTTCTATGCCTTCCAGCGCAGCCTCGAGGCTTATCGCAAGGCCTTTGCCGACGGCGGCAGCGAGAGTGTGATCGTGCTGGAGCGCAACGACCCGTTCCTGCAGTACCTGCGCAGCGACCGCTGACCGATGTCCGAGCTCTGGGCGGCACTGTGCCTGGTGGCGATCATCGAGGGGCTGTTCCTGTTTGCTGCACCGGGGGCATGGAAACGGGCCGCGGAGCAGCTCCTCAATTTGCCCGATGAGCACGTGCGTCGGGTGGGGGGCATCATTCTGATCCTGGGTCTGGTGTCCCTGTGGCTGGTGCGGGGCTGATCCAGCCGGTCGCACTTCCTGTCGAGAAAGCGGGTAGAATGCGCAAAAGCCGGGGTTCGCCTCGGCTTTTTCCGTGTCCGGATTCCGCTTGGCTTCCTGTCACCCCGATGGTGGCTTGAACCCGGCCTGTGGCATCCAGACCCCCTTTCAGCGGCCCCGATGGCCGCACGCATGCAGGAGTTGTGGCCATGGGCCAGTCGGTCGTGGTGTTGGGCGCCCAGTGGGGCGATGAGGGCAAGGGCAAGATCGTTGATCTGCTCACCGAGGACATCGGCGCGGTGGTGCGCTTCCAGGGCGGCCACAACGCCGGCCATACCCTGGTCATCAACGGCAAGAAGACGGTGCTGCACCTGATCCCGTCCGGCATCCTGCGCGACGGTGCGCTGTGCCTGATCGGCAATGGTGTGGTGATCTCGCCGGCAGCGCTGCGCAAGGAAATCGTGGAGCTGGAGTCCGCTGGCGTGGAAGTGCGCTCGCGCCTGAAGATCAGCCCGGCGGCACCGCTGATCATGCCCTACCACATCGCACTGGATCAGGCCCGTGAAAAGGCGGCTGGCGGCAAGGCGATCGGCACCACCGGACGCGGCATCGGCCCGGCCTACGAGGACAAGGTGGCACGTCGCGGCATCCGCATCGCCGACCTCCATCATCCGGAACAGCTGGCCGAGAAACTGCGCGCAGCGCTGGATTACCACAATTTCGTGCTGACCAAGTATCTGGGCGTTGAGCCCGAGTGCTTCCAGCAGACCTTGGATGAGGCCCTGGCCTTCGGCGAGTATGTCGAGCCAATGAAGTCCGACGTGGCCGGCATCCTCCATGACCTGCGCAAGCAGGGCAAGCGGGTACTGTTCGAAGGTGCCCAAGGCGCGCTGCTGGACATCGACCACGGGACCTACCCGTACGTCACCAGCTCCAACACCACGGTGGGTGGTGCGCTGGCCGGGACCGGCGTTGGCGCCGATGCCATCGATTACGTCCTGGGGATCTGCAAGGCCTACGCTACGCGTGTGGGCGGTGGCCCGTTCCCGACCGAGCTGGACGACGAGGTGGGGCAGGGCATCCGTGATCGTGGCGCGGAATATGGTGCTTCCACCGGCCGGCCGCGCCGCTGCGGCTGGATGGACATCGTCGCCCTCAAGCGTGCGGTGGCCATCAACGGCATTTCGGGCCTGTGCATCACCAAGCTTGACGTGCTGGACGGCATGGAGAAGCTGAAGATCTGCATTGCCTACGAATACAACGGCAAGCGCAGCGAATACGCACCGCTGGATGCCAAGGGCTGGGAAGAGTGCACGCCGGTGTATCTGGAGTTCCCGGGCTGGAGCGAGAACACCCACGGCATCACCGAGTGGGACAAGCTGCCTCCGGCGGCGCGTGCCTACCTGCGTGCGCTGGAGGAGCTGGCTGGTTGCCCGATCAGCATCGTGTCCACCGGTCCGGACCGCGATCACACCATGGTGCTGCGCGACCCTTACGCCTGAGTCTGACGGGTTCTGCAGTACGCGGTGGTATGCTGCCGGCATGCAGCCTGCCACCGCCGCTTCGATTGCCCTGCCCGATCCTCGCCTGCGGCTTGCCCGCGAAGAACTGGCCAATGCGCTGACCCACGGGGTTGGCGCAGCCGCAGCGCTTGCTTCTGGCGCGGTCATGATCACCCTGACGGCTATCTACGGTGACGGCTGGCAGCTGGCCGGGGCCATCGTGTTCGGCGTCGCCCTGCTGCTGCTCTATACGGCGTCAACCCTTTACCACGCGATCTCTCACCCGGTGCTCAAGGGCCGCCTGAAGGTCTTCGACCACTGTGCGATCTACCTGCTGATCGCCGGCACCTATACCCCGTTTACCTTGGTCGGCCTGCGTGGGCCCACCGGGTGGTGGCTGTTCGGGACGATCTGGACGCTGGCGCTGGCCGGCGTGGTGTTCAAGCTGTTCTACACGGGTCGTTTCAAACGCTTGTCCACGCTGATCTACATCGGCATGGGCTGGTTGGTGGTGTTCGCGATCAAGCCCATGGTGCAGGCACTGAGCATGGCGTCCCTGGTCTGGCTGCTGCTTGGCGGCATCGCCTATACCGCCGGTACGTATTTCTACATGCGTCCGCAAATCCGCTGGTCCCACGCGATTTGGCACGGCTTCGTGATCGCCGGCAGCGTTTGCCACTATGTCTCGGTGATGTTGCACCTGTTGTGACGGTGGTCGTCTGATCCACCACCTGCTTGCAAGGTGTCTGCCCGCAAAAAAACCAGGCCCCGCGCTGCGGGGCCTGGGTGCTGTCGCGTATCAGAACGTGTATTCGGCCAGCAGCGTGTAGGCGCGACCGCGTGGGTCGGCGATGCGCGGTTCCCAGCCGGCACCGGCGGCAAAATCGTTCTGGTGTGCGGTGAAGGGCGGGTCGGTATTGAGCAGGTTCTTGACCCCGAAGCCCAACTTCACGTTTTCGATGCCGGTCCAAGTCAGGCTGTAGTTGTAGATGGTGTAGCTGTCCACGTTGCGTGACCAATCGCTGGGCATCACCCGTCCGGCAGTCACACCGGGCGGCACCTCATCCTTGTAGCCGTCGCGATACACCTGGGTCAGGCTGTGCGACCAGTTGCCCCGGCTGTAATTGAAGGACAGCGTGTGTTTCCACTGGATCGGCAGGTTGTAGTAACGGACGTACTCCCCCACCAGATTGGACGTGTAGGGCAGAGACTCCAATGCCTTGGTACGGAAGTCCGTGATCAGGCTGCCGTTGAAGTTGAGGTGCCAGCGCCCCCCCGCCAGCTCGCCGTTGAGGTTGGTATCCAGCTCGATGCCACGCATGCGGCTGCCGCCGGAATTGATGAAGCGGCGGTCGATCTGCACCACCTGGCCGCTGGCATCACGGATCCAATTGGCTTGGAACAGGTCGTAGTAATCGATGAGAGTCTGACGTGGTGCCGCGCGGATCGTGTTTTCACGCACGATTTCCCACCAGTCCAACGCGATGTTGAATTGCCCCATGGGCGACCACACCACGCCGAAGCTTTTTTGGGTGGATTCCTCGGGCGCCAAGTCGGCCTTGCCACCAAACAGCTCATCGGGCCGGATGGTTTCGCAGCCGGGTTTGGTGGCGTCGGCCTTGCCACCGGGGCAGGTCTTGGGGTCGGCCAGGTCCAGGCCGGTGTACTGCACTTCACTGATGCCATTGAACAGCTGGTTGAAGTTGGGCACTTTGAAGCCGGTGCTGTAGGCACCCCGGAACAGCAGCGACTCGATCGGCTGGTATTTGAACGAGACTTTGGGATTGGTGGTGGAGCCGAACCCGCTGTAGTGGTCATAGCGGCCAGCCAGATTCAGGTCGAAACCCTTGAACAATGGCAGCTGGAACTCGAGGTAGGCGGCACGGATGTCACGGGTGACATTGCTCAGCGCGTTGGCATCATCGAAGGGTGCGTTGAAGACGGTGCGCTTGTCGGTACGGTTGTCGCCGTGGAAGCGGAACTCCTCCCGGCGCAGGTCGATACCTGCGGCCATGGCGACGGTGCCGCCCGGGAGCTGGAAGAAGCCCAAATCACCTGAGATCGAAGCGTCCAGCGAGGTGGTGATGGATTCACCGCCATACAGGGTGACGCCGCGGGCGGACGCAGCCTCCAAGGCCGCCATGGCCTCTGCAGACTGCTGCTGGCCAGGCGCCAGGAAGGGGTTGATCAGGCCGCTGCCAAGCACCGTCTTGAGCGCATCGGTGTAATGGTAGCCGCTGCCAAGGATCGACTTGGATTTGCTGGAGGCGCGGGTGAAACCTGCGTCGTAGGTCCAGTCGCCCAGCAGGCCACCGATGCCCGCCACGAAGCGGTAGGAATCGGTGGTGGTCTTGAGCTCGCGCGGGCCACAGGCCATGCAGCGCCAGCGGTAGGCGATCGGTGCGCCGTAGTTGAGCTGACCGGCACCGAAATAGGCTGCAAGCGCATTGTAGATCCGGTCGTAGGTGTCCTTGGTGGTGGCGTTGAGCGGGTACCAGGTGCTGGGGCCCAGTGCCGTGGCGGCGCTGCTGGTGCTGGAGGAGATCTGATTGGGTTCGAAGGATTTGGCCACTTCCACCCGCGAGGCGGTCAATTCGAAATAAGCCTGATGCTGGCTGCCGATATCGAACGTGGCACGGCCGATGAAATCAGCACTGTCCTGGGGTTGCTGGATGACGGCAGCGGCCGGGTAATCCCAGCTGCAGGCGTAGCGTGATGCGGGAACGCCCCAGATGTCATAGGCATAGGGGCCCATGTTCTCGCCTGCGGCTTCGCAGCCTGCGGCACCGGGGAGGTTGTAGATGTTGACGGCCGTCATCCGGGTGCTGCCGCCAGCCGGATCCAGCACGCCGTTCTTCAGCAAACTGCTGGCCCCGACCCCACTGCTGCCAAGGCTGAACACGGTGGCAAAGGGCGTGCCACGCGTATCTGGTGACAGGCCGCGGTTGCGCTGGAAAGCGTTGGAAAAATCACGGTCGTGGCCTTCCAGAATGGTGTTGCGTTTGACGCTGAGGGTGCCGAAGGCGTTCCAGCCATCGCTGTCCAGATTGCCTCCGCCGAACAGCAGGCTGGCGCGATAGACATTCGCGCCACCGTCCTCGGTGACATCGACGAAAGCGGATGCCTGTGCGCCCTGGAAATCGCGCCGGGTGATGAAGTTGATCACGCCACCGATGGCATCGGTACCGTAGATGGCCGAAGCGCCATCGCGCAGGACTTCCACGCGTTCGATTGCCGCAAATGGAATTGCATTGAGATCCACCGCGCGGCCCTTGAGCCCGTGCGTGGCCACGCGGCGACCGTTGAGCAGTACCAACGTGGCATCCGCCCCTTGCCCACGCAGGTTGGCACCTGAGACGCCATTGTTGCCGCGCTGGTCCTCGTGGACGATGCCGGCATTGCTGGCGAGGTTGTCCGAGCCGTTGCCAGAGATGTTGAGCTGCATCAGCAGCTGCTCTGCCGAGGTGATACCCGCAGCGTCGATCTGGGCACGCGTGACCGAGGTGATGGGGAGTGACTGTTCCATCTCCGCGCGCTGGATGCGTGACCCGGTGACCGTAAGGCGATCCAGCGTTCGCACCTTGCTGTCGTTGCCCGCGTCGTCGGCCGCTTGTTGGGCCATGGCGGGCATCGCCAGGACTGCCAACAGGGCCAGACTCAAACGGCATGGCTTTGGTGTGTTGCGTGCAAACATCGGAAATCCCCCCAGATGGAAAAACAGAAGACCGGCCTTGGGCCGCCATGGATGCAATGCGCGCGCTACCTGTCCCCGAGCGTCGCGTATTCGCCCCCAATCTAGCGGGTTATCGGGGGCGATGGAATAGGTCTTCGTTGGAGGCAATGGGGCGGGAATAGTGGATTCCTGAAACACAAAAGCCCCGCCAGGCGGGGCTTTTGTGCGTTGTGCCGGTGGCCAGGCTCAGGCGTCGGCGGCGTCCTTGTAGGCATCTACCGGGATGCAGGCGCACATCACGTTCTTGTCGCCGTGCACATTGTCTACCCGCGCCACCGGCGGCCAGTACTTGACCTGCTTCAAGCTCTCCAGCGGGAACGCTGCCAGCTCGCGCGGATAGGCGTGCGGCCAGTTGCTGGCCGACACCTGCAGCGCGGTGTGGGGGGCGTGCTTGAGCGGGTTGTCGGCGCGGTCCAGCTTGCCGTCGATCACGTCCTGGATCTCGGCGCGGATCTGGATCATGGCATCACAGAAGCGGTCCAACTCGTGCAGCGACTCGGACTCGGTCGGCTCCACCATCAGGGTGCCGGCCACCGGGAAGCTCAGGGTGGGGGCGTGGAAGCCGAAGTCGATCAGGCGCTTGGCCACGTCCTCGGCACCGATGCCGGAGAGCTTCTCCAGCGGGCGCACATCAAGAATGCACTCGTGCGCGACCAGCTGGCTACGGCCGCTGTACAAGGTGGGATAGTGGGGGGCCAACCGGGTGGCGATGTAGTTGGCATTGAGCATCGCCACCTGGGTGGCGCGGCGCAGGCCGTCGCGGCCCATCATCGCGATGTACATCCAGCTGATCGGCAGGATGCTGGCGCTGCCGAAGGTGGCGGCCGAGACCATTGCGCCATTGCCGGTACCTGCCGTGCGCAGACCGTCGTCGCGCAGTGCACCCGGCAGGAACGGCGCCAGATGGGATTTCACCGCGCACGGGCCCACACCGGGGCCGCCGCCGCCGTGCGGGATGCAGAAGGTCTTGTGCAGGTTGAGGTGCGACACGTCGCTGCCCCATTTGCCGGGCTTGGCGAGGCCGACCAGCGCGTTCATGTTGGCACCGTCGGTGTACACCTGCCCGCCGTGCTGGTGCACGATCTCGCAGATCTCGACCACGTCTTCCTCGAATACGCCGTGGGTGGACGGGTAGGTCATCATGATCGCGGCGAGGTTGGCCGAGTGTTTCTCGGCCTGGGCGCGGATGTCTGCGACATCGACATTGCCATTGGCGTCGCACTTGGTGACCACGACCTTCATCCCGCACATCTGCGCCGAGGCCGGGTTGGTGCCGTGCGCGGATTCCGGGATCAGGCAGATGTTGCGGTGACTTTCGCCACGCGAGGCGTGGTAGGCACGGATCGCCAGCAGGCCGGCGTACTCGCCTTGCGCACCGGAGTTGGGTTGCAGGCTGACCGCGTCATAGCCGGTGACTTCCACCAGCATCGCTTCCAAACCGCTGATCAGCGTCTCGTAGCCACGCGCTTGATCGGCCGGGGCCAGCGGATGGATGTTGGCGAACTCCGGCCAGGTCACCGGGATCATCTCGGCGGTGGCATTGAGCTTCATCGTGCAGCTGCCCAGCGGGATCATGGTGCGATCCATCGCCAGATCCTTGTCGGCAAGCGTGCGCAGATAGCGCAGCAGCTCGTGCTCGCTGTGGTGGGTGTTGAACACCGGGTGGGTGAGGAAGGCGCTCTTGCGCGCAAGCTCCGCCGGGATCAGCGCGGGCGCGGTGGCGTCCAGCGCGTCGATCGACGGCTGCGGCTTGCCTTCGCCGAAGATGGTCCACAGCAGTTCGACATCGGCGCGGGTGGTGGTTTCATCCAGTGAAATGCACAGCGAACCGTTCTCGCGGATGCGCAGGTTGGCGCCCAGCGCACGTGCGCGTGCGGCCAGCGCGGCATTCGCTTCACCGGCATCGATGCACAGGGTGTCGAAAGCGCTGGCGTGGACGCTGGCATGGCCCAGTTCACGCAGGCCAGCGGCGAGGATCGCGGTGTAGCGGGCCACGCGCTGGGCGATGCGCTTCAGCCCTTCCGGGCCGTGGTAGACCGCGTACATCGACGCCATCACCGCCAGCAGTACCTGCGCGGTGCAGATGTTGGAGGTGGCTTTTTCGCGCCGGATATGTTGTTCGCGGGTTTGCAAGGTGAGGCGGTAGGCGGGGTTGCCGGCGGCGTCGATGGACACACCAATCAGGCGGCCCGGCATCGAACGCTTGTACGCATCGCGGCAGGCCATGAACGCCGCATGCGGGCCGCCGAAACCGAACGGCACGCCGAAGCGCTGGCTGTTGCCGATCACGATGTCGGCGCCCATTTCGCCCGGTGCCTTCAACAAGGTCAGCGCCAGCAGATCGGTGGCCACCACAAACAGTGCGCCGTGTGAATGGATGAGGTCGGCATCGCGATCCCATTCGGCAACCCAGCCGCTGGAGGCCGGGTACTGCACCAGCACGCCAAAGTAGTCGCCGGCGACAAGCTTTTCGTGGAAGGCATCGGTGGAACGCACGATGTCCACCGTCAAGCCCAGTGGCTCGGCGCGTGTCTGCAGCAGGGCAATGGTCTGTGGGTGGGTGTCGCCGGCCACCAGGAAGGTGTTGGACTTCGACTTGGCGCTGCGCTTCGCCAGCGTCATCGCTTCGGCGGCGGCGGTGGCTTCATCCAGCAGCGAGGCGTTGGCGATATCCATCGCGGTGAGCTCGGCCACCATGGTCTGGAAGTTGATCAGCGCTTCCATGCGGCCCTGCGAGATTTCCGCCTGGTACGGGGTGTAGGCGGTGTACCAGGCCGGGTTTTCAAGGATGTTGCGCAGGATCACGTTCGGCGTGTGGGTGCCGTAATAGCCTTGGCCGATGAAGCTCTTGAACACTTTGTTCTGGCTGGCGATGGCACGAATCTTCGCCAGTGCATCGACTTCGGTCATCGATTCCGGCAGCGCCAGCGGGCCTGCGGACTTGATCGAGGCCGGGACGATGGCATCGGTGAAGGCTTCGAGGCTGGGGTGGCCAACCACGCCCAACATGGACGCGATCTCGGCGTCATTGGGGCCGATATGGCGTTCGATGAAAGCGTCGTGGTGTTCGAGAGAACGGAGGGTGGGCTGGGTCATGGTGGCATCCGGAGGCGCAGGGCGCATTGAGGGGATGCCCGCTCTGTCCTTCTGCCTGAGAGTTTCAAAGCGCACGGGCGGGGAGGGGAGTCCGCGCGCTTTTTGCCCCTTCGGCGCCGGCCGCGTCCGTGGGGGGGCGGGCCGATCTCTCCAGAGTGTGGTCACACGGCGGTCTTGGGCCTGAGCGATTCCGGGCGGTTGCGCCTTCGGCAGCGCAGCAGGACGTGAGTCCGCGCGCTTCTCCCTCCGTGTCCGCCCAGTATAGCCGGTGGCGACCGTTGCAGGGGTGAAACGCAGAATTTTGGGCATTCGCCGGTGCATGTTGCGCTGCTATCCTGCCTCGCTTGCCCCCCTCTGGCACCCTGTCCGTGACTGCTTCCGTTTCCACCCGGCGCCTGGCCCTGCTGCTGGGCGGTCTGGCCATGTTTGGCCCGTTTTCCATCGACACCATCTTCCCCGCATTTCCGCAGATCGGGGCGGAGTTGGGGGCTGACACGATGGCCCTGCAGCAAACCATCAGCGTTTATTTGCTGGCCTACGCGGCCATGAGCCTCGTGCATGGCCCGTTGTCGGATGCGCTGGGGCGTCGGCGGGTGATCTTGACGGGTTTGACGGTGTTCGCGCTGGCCTCGGTGGGCTGTGCACTGGCGACGACCATGCCCCAGCTGCTGGCCATGCGTGGTTTGCAGGGGGTGAGTGCGGGCGTGGGGTTGATCGTCGGGCGCGCGGTGATCCGCGATGTGTTGCATGGCGATGATGCACAACGCTTGATGAGCCAGGTGTCGATGATCTTCGGCATTGCCCCGGCATTGGCGCCCGTGTTGGGGGGCTGGTTGCTGGGTTGGCATCGGTGGCCGTTGATATTCTGGTTCTTGTGCGCTTTCGCGCTGGTCCTGTTGGTGGCGGTGTGGTGGGCCTTGCCGGAAACCCATCCCGCCCCCGCGCGGCTGCCGCTTCAGCCTGGGCCCCTGCTGCGCAGCTATGTGGGCATTGCCCGCAATCCACGCTTCCTGCGGTTGTCGGCTGCTGCGGCATTGAATTTCGGCGCACTGTTCCTGTACATCGCCTCGGCGCCGGCTTTCGTGTTGGAACAACTGCATCTGGGCGAGCAGGGCTTTGGCTGGTTTTTCATCCCGATGATCAGCGGGATGGTGCTGGGGGCCTTTGTATCCGGGCGTGCCGCCGGTCGCATCGACGGCACGCGGCTTGCTGGCATCGGGTTTGCCTGCTGCGGCGTCGCGATGGCCTTCAATGTCGGCTACACCCTCTGGGTCGACGTGCCTGTGCTCCCGTGGGCGGTCCTGCCAATGCCGTTGAATGCATTCGGCATCGCATTGGCCTTCCCCATCATCACCCTCTTCATCTTGGACATGTACCCGGCGCAGCGCGGCAGCGCGTCATCATTGCAGGCGTTCTTCGGCTTGTTGCTCAACGCGGTCATTGCCGGGGTGCTCTCGCCGCTGATCAGCGACACGTCGTCATGGCTTGCCCTGGGTGCCGCGGCTTTCGCGCTGGGAGGCTGGTTGTTCTGGTGGTGGGAATTGCGCAACTGTCGACGCAAGGTACAGGTGCCGCCCGACGTGGCGGCGCTGGAACCTACCGAACTTTGACCCGCCGCATCCACAGCCAGATCGGCAACCCCGCCAGCATCAAGGCACCTCCCCACAGCAGGGCCTCGTGACCGCTGCCGATCAGGGCATAGGTGCTGTAAGCCCCGGCCAGCAAGGCCACCAGACGGGTGGCGCCGCTGCCGCGCAGCAGCCAGGCCAGGCTGCCCACGAGATAGGGCAGCAAGGTGGCCGCGGTGGACAACAGGATTGAAAAGGTGAACAGCCCAACCAGCGAGCGGGAGAAGTTGGACAGCACCAGTACGCTGGCCAGCACGCTGCTGGCCAGAATGCCGAAGACGGGGGTGGCGGTCTTGTTCACGCGTGCAAAGCGGGTGGGCAGCAGGCCATCTTGCGCGGCCGCCAGTGAGACATGGGCGGAAATCAGCACCCAGCCATTCAAGGCGCCAAAACAGGAGACCGCAGCCACCAGTGCGATCCCGGTGCCGGCCCAACTGCCCCAGAGCATGCGGGCGGCATCCACCATCGGTGCTTGCGATTCGCGCAGCTGTGCCGCAGGCACGATGCCGATGACGGCGGTTACCGCCAACACGGTCGCGATGCCTGCCAGCAGCGTGCCGAGAACCGTGGCGCGCGGGATGGTGCGTTCGGCATCCGTGATGGCACCGGCGGGCACGGTTGCGGCCTCCAGCCCCAGCAATGCCCACAACGCCAGTGTCACCGAGGCATTGATCGCGTGCGGCAGGGGCTCGGCGCTGGGGTTGAGCGGGACGAAGTGGCGGCCATCCACGAACCAGATGGCGATGCAGGCAAACGCCAGCAGGGGCAAGAATTTGAGTGCGGTCAACAGCAATTGCATGCGCCCGGCTTCGCGCACGCCCAGCAGGTTGATGCCAGTGCACAGCCACAGTGCCGCCAAAGCGCAGGCAGCGGCCCGTACGGGTGTGGCGGTGGCGGCAGGAATCAAGGCGCCGACACTGCCGGCAAAGGCGATCGCGATGGCCGCATTGGCTGCCCAGATCGCTACCCAGTAACTCCACGCCACCAGAAAGCCGGGCAGATCGCCAAAGGCCTGCCGTGCGTAGACGTAGGGGCCACCGGTGTGCGGCCAGCGCATCGCCAGTTTCGCAAAGACCAAGGCCAAAGCCAGTGCGCCAGTCAGTGTCACCGCCCAGCCCAGCAGGCTGACACCGCCATACGGGGCCAATGACGCGGGCAACAGAAACACGCCGCTGCCGATCATGCTGCCCACCACCAAGGCGGTGGCCGACCATAACCCCAGCGGGCGCGAGTGGCTCATGTGACCGGCCCTTCGCGGTAGGCGGCGCGCAGCAGTTCATGGAAATGGTGGACGCCGGTCTCGCGCAGCGGATTGAGCCGGCCCGGCGCATAGCTGCCCGAGGCCATGCCGCGCTGCACGTCTTCGCAGATGCCGATGTCTTCGTGCTGCACTTCATCGCTGAAGGCGAGATCTGCGCTGCGTTTCGCAGCGTCGCTGGCATCGGCGTAATAGCTGTCGAAAATCACCCGGCAGCGATCCACGCCCAACGGCACCACCACATTGGTCTGCAGGCGGCCGGGCAGGATGTTGAGCATTGTGTTGGGCCACAGCCAGTAGTACAGCGCGTCACCGTTCCCATACAGGCCCGGGTCGCTTTCCAGCGGGCTCCATTGCAGCGAATGCCAGCGCGCCAGCTCGGTGCGGTAGCTGCGGTAATCCAGCAGCCGGTTCAGGCCGGGGTGCACGAAGGGAACGTGGTAGCCCTCAAGGTAATTGTCGACGTACACCTTCCAGTTGCAGGCAATGTCGTAGTGCACGCGATGGTGGCCGCCATACGCTTCCAGGCCACGATCCTGGCCAAGCCGCGTCGCGATGCCGGAAACGAAAGCATCGAAATCCGGTGCGCTGGCCACATCGACGGCGGCGAATACCAGGCCTTGCCAGATGCGTACGGCCAGCTGCGGCAGGCGCACGCCGGTCATGTCGAAACCTTGTGCGTCCTTCATGTCCGGCGCGGAACGCAGCTGGCCCTCCAACGTATAGGTCCACCCGTGGTAGCGGCAGCGCAAGGCTTTTGCACCCAAGCCATCACATTGTGCGATGGGGCCGGCGCGATGGCGGCAGACGTTGTGCAACACGCGAATCTGACCATCCGTGCCGTGGACCGCCAGTACCGGCAGCCCGGCAAGATGGGCGATGACATGATCGCCGATGCCACGCAATTGCGAGACATGCGCAACCAGCTGCCAGCAGCGGTCGAAGATGGCGTGGCGATCCAGGTTCGCCATCCCTGGCGCAGCGTAGAAACGAGCGGGCAGGGCGGTGGCGGTGTCCAGGGGCTGCGGGGCGAGGTCGGCGTCCATGCCGGCAGTATGGCCCCGTTCCTGCAGGGAAAGGCAAGGGAAAAGCCGATGAGACCAGGCTTTTCCCGTTTGCCTGTTGCCCGAGAATCAGGCCCCGGCGGGGGTCTTCCAGCCGCAGGTCTGGCCTGCGTTCTGCTGCTTGAGCCAGTCCTGCAGCGGCGCGAAGTATTCCAGCACCGCGCTGGCGTCCATTTTTTCGCCGCCGGTCAGCTCCTTCATGGTTTTCTGCCAAGGCTGGCTGGCACCCTTGGAGAGCATGGCCCAGTAGCGTTTGCCGGCCTCGGGGTTGGCGTAGAAGCTGCATTCGTACAGCGGCCCCTTGTGGCCTGCCGCGTCACACAGGGCCTTGTAGAACTGGAACTGCAGTACGTGCGAGAGGAAATACCGCGTGTAAGGCGTGTTGGCCGGGACGTGGTACTTCGCGCCCGGGTCGAAGAAGGTCTCATCGCGCGGTGATGCCGGGGCCACGCCTTGGTAGGTCGCCTTCAACTCCCACCACGCCTTGTTGTAGGCGTCGGGCTTGATCGAGCCATCGAACACCCCCCAGCGCCAGCGGTCGATCATCAGGCCGAAGGGCAGGAAAGCCACCTTGGCGAGGGCCATGCGCATCTGGGCGTTCACCAGGGCTTCGTGGCTCTGCTGCGGGGCATCCACCAACCCCACCGACGCCAGGTACTTCGGCGTCATCGCCAGCACGATAGTGTCGCCGATGGCTTCGTGGAAGCCATCGTGGGCACCGTTCTGGAACAGCGGCGGTTGCACGTTGTAGGCCAGGTCGTAATAGATGTGGCCCAGCTCGTGATAGATGGTGGTCAGCTCTTCCTCGGACGGGGTGATGCACATCTTGGTGCGCACATCGCCTTGCATGTTCATGTCCCAGGCGCTGGCGTGGCACATCACGTCGCGTTCAAGCGGCTTGATGAACTGCGATTTCTGCCAATAACTGTCCGGGAGCTTGGGCATGCCCAGCGAGACATAGAAATCCTGCGCACGTTCGGTCATCGCCTTGGCGGTGGCCAGGTCGGCAGCACGCTGGGCAAGGAAGCTCCGTTCTGCGGCAGAACCCGAAGCGGCCGGCTTGGAAAGTTCCCGGGCCAGATTGGCGTCGGCCGTGCGCTTGAGCGCGGCGTTGATGTCCAGACTGCCCGCGTTGGGATAGGGGGCCAGGATGTCCCAGAGATTGCCCCAGTCCTGCTGCCACAGGTTGCCCATCAGATGGGCAGGCAGCAGGCCGCCGGCCACCTCGCCTTTGTCCTTGCCGTATTGCTCATCCAGCTTGGTGCGGGCGTAGCAGTGCAGTTGCTCGTACAGGGGCTTGACCTGGCCCCACAGACGGTCGGTTTCCGCCGCCAGTTCGGCCGGGCTCATATCGTAGCCGGAACGCCACATTTCCCCGGCGTTGGCAAAGCCCAGTTCCTTGGCGCCGGCATTCACCAGCTCGACAAAGCGCGTGTAGTCCTTGCGCATCGGCACGCTGACCGTGTGCCAGCCAGCCCAGGCCTGCAGTTGCGCATCGTAATTGCGGTCTTTGGCCAGCACTTCGCTGAGCTGGCCGATATCGCGACAGGTTTTGGCCGCCCCTTCGCCGGTGCAATAGGTGCCAGCACCGTAGACGCCTTCCATGCGCGCAGCGATCTGGGTCAGTTCCTCCAGCTGCTTGGGGTCCTTGGGGGCGGGCATCGCGGTCATCAGCTTCAGCAGCTTCAGGGCCCGAGCCGTGTCTGCTGACATCGGTTGGCCCTCGAAGCGCTTGGCCTGGCCGATCCAGTCGCCCAGCTGGGCCAGCCAGCGCTCGTTGGCCTTGGCTGCCAAGAGCTGGCTGTCATCGTTGATGTAGGTGTTGGACAGCCATTGGGCGGCGTTGAGCTCGACGCTGATCTTGCGCAGCTCGGCGTTGACCCGTGTGACGAATTGGTCGGCGGTCTCGTTGGCGGGGGCCGTGGTTGCGGCCGCTTCCGGGGCAGGCGCGGTGGCGCGCTTGCAGGCGGGCAGGGCAAGAGTGCCGGCGATGGCGACGGCGAGCAGGGCGATGCGCGGATTCACGGACGGGGCCTCGTCGAAAGGTGACGGAAAGCCGCAAGGCTAACAGAGCCCGGACACGGGCGCGGCAAGCCTCAGCCGTTGAAGCGCAGCTGCCGATGTGCGTCGATCAGCCCATGGTCTTGCAGCCACTGCCAAGCGGCATCGGCGTCCTGCTCGACGTAGGCCTGCGCCGAACCCAGCCGGAAGGTGTAGCCCCAGCGGTCCATGTCCGCCCAGATCCGTTCGCGGCCAACGCCCGGCAGGGCATCACCCAGCAGCCCCTGCAGGACGCAGACGGCATCCTCCTCGGGGACGGAATCGGTGGCGTCGGTATGCACCTGCGCCCGTTTGTCGGGGGGCAGCACGATCAGGTGGCCGGCTTCGTGGAGCAGCGAATGCACCGGCGTGTCGTCGCGAGCGTAGACCTGGGTACCGATGATCCCGGCTTCGCTCTCACCCCAGTAGCTGCCGGGAATGGGGGCGCCCAAGGGCACTTGCAGCAACTGCAGGCCATAGCGCGCAAGCAGCGCGCGCGGGGCGGCGAAGCCGATGTCGGCCAAAGTCAGCACGGTGGGCGCAAGCGCGGACATGGGCCTGGGCGGGCGCTCAGGGGCGAGTGCCCCGAGCCTCATTCAGAGGCAGGGGCGGCGCCACGTTCGGGGAGCGAGACCGAGATGTCCAGCACGTCGTGTTCGCCGTCCTTGACCACGTCCACCTTGACCGCCTCCGCGTCCACGTTCACGTATTTGCGGATCACTTCGAGAATCTCGCGGCGCATCAGGGGCAGGTAGTCCGGCGCGCCGCTGGTGCTGCGCTCCTGCGCGATGATGATCTGCAGGCGATTCTTGGCGGTGGCGGCGGTGTTCTTCTTGGGCTTGAGAAAGTCGAAAATGGACATGGCTCAGCCCCCGAACAATTTGCTGAAGAAACCCTTCTTCTCCACCTCGGTGAAGCGCAGCGGCCGGGTTTCTCCCAGCAATCGCGCCACCGCATCGTCATATGCCTGGCCGGCGACGGACTCGTTGTCCATGATCACCGGCTCGCCCTTGTTCGAGGCGTTGAGCACATCGCCGGATTCGGGGATGACGCCGATCGTCTTCAGCCCCAGCACATCCTCGACATCCTTGATCGAGAGCATCTCGCCGTTCTGCACGCGCTGCGGGCTGTAGCGGGTCAGCAGCAGATGCGCCGAGACTTCGCCGTCATTGCGCTCGGCCCGGTGGGTCTTGGAAGAGAGCAGGCCCAGCACGCGGTCGGAGTCGCGCACGCTGGAGACTTCCGGGTTCACCACCACGATGGCCTTGTCGGCGAAGTACATCGCCAGGAACGCACCTTTCTCGATGCCGGCTGGTGAATCGCAGAGGATGAAATCAAAGTTGTCCGCGGCAAGGTCCTTGAGCACTTTCTCAACGCCATCCTTGCTCAGCGCGTCCTTGTCGCGCGTCTGGCTGGCGGCCAGCACGTAAAGGTTGTCGAAGCGCTTGTCCTTGATCAGGGCTTGCTTGAGCGTCGCCTCACCGTGAATCACGTTGACGAAGTCATACACCACGCGGCGCTCGCAGCCCATGATCAGGTCGAGGTTGCGCAAGCCCACGTCGAAATCGATGACGGCCACTTTCTTGCCACGCCGTGCAAGGCCGGTGGCGATGCTGGCGCTGGTCGTGGTCTTGCCCACGCCGCCCTTGCCCGAGGTGACTACGATGATCTCTGCCACGTTGTGCGTTCTCCGTTCGGGTGTATCAGTGGGTAAAGGGATGCCGGCGCTGGCCGGCGGGTTGCACGTGCTGCGGTGAAGCGGGCCCCGCCCTGCGGCTGGCGGCGTGGCTCACTCCAGTGCCGCCAGTTTCAGTTGCCCGTTTTCCAGCCAGACCTGCACCGGCTTGCCGAGCAATTGGTCGGGGATGTCTTCGAGCACTTTGTAATGGCCCGCCACCGCCACCAGTTCCGCATGGAACTCCCGGCAGAAAATGCGGGCGTCTTCGTTGCCTTGGGCACCGGCGAGGGCACGGCCCCGCAGGGCACCATAGATGTGGATGCTGCCATCGGCCAGTACCTCCGCGCCAGCACCCACGGTGCTGAGCACGGTGAGGTCGCGATGATCGGCATACACCTGCTGCCCGGAGCGTACGGGTGATGCCTGCATCAGGCCCGGGGCTGCGGGGGGCGTTGCCTGAGGCGCGCGCGTTGGCTGGGTGTCTGGTGCCGGCTTTGCTTCGACGACGGGCGCCGCCGTCGCAGCCGTGGCTTCGGTGCGCTCGTACTGCGCGCGGAACTTGGCCAGCAGGGGCAGGCCCAGCTGTTGCGAGAGGGTTTCGATCTCTTTGGTGCCATAGGCCAGCGCCACCGGCAAGACGCCGGCGTCGCGCAGCCCGTCGATCAATCGGCGCGCGTCTTCGGCCGATGGGGCCTGGCTCAGGCCGCCGAAGTCCAGGACCACCGCGGCACGCTGGAACAAATTTGGCGCGCGCTGCACGCGATCCTGCATTTCCGCGGTCAACTGCACGATGTTCAGTGTGCGTACCCGCAGATTGGCGATGCCGACCTGGCCGAATTTCAGTTCTCCTGCCTGTGCGTAGTCCATCTGCAAGCTCATGCGTGGGCACCGGCGGTTTTGCCGGCAGAAGAAGGCGTTGGCTTGCGCGGCCGCTGCAGCCAAGGCAGATCAGGCAGCGCATCGCCGTAGGTGGCGTGCACCCAGGGGTAGCTGCACAGCGTCTTCATCAGCATCGCGGCTCGCAGGCCGGGGCCCTGGATCACGTTCTGGCCCACTTCGCGGAAACCGAAGCTGCCGTGGAAGAGGAGCGCGTGATCGGCGCCGTGTTCGAGGAACACTTCGCAGGCCAGCTGCGGGTAGCGCAATTCCGCATAGCTTTGGACATCGGCATACAGCGCGCGGCCCACGCCACCACCGCGGCGACGGCTGGCCACCACCACGCGGTCGATGTAGAAAAACTCCGGGTAGCGCTCGCGGAACCAGTCGAAATTGCAGCTGTCGTGACTGGCGTGCGAACCGAAACCGATCAGGAAGCCGGCCATCGCGCCGTCGCGTTCGGCAATGCGGAAATATTCCGCCGTGTCGTACAGATGGCGCAGGCGGGACGCATCCAGGGGAAGGATCGCAGGGCCCGCCGCGTTGTTGAGGGCCAGGACGGAATCCAGCTCGTGCTCGAGCACGTCGCGGATGGCGATCGACATTCCTTGAAACTCCGGAGGTGGTTGCTGCAACGAGGCGCATTTGCGCGCCGCGGTTCCGATTATCGCATGCGCGGGCGCGGCCGGGCCATGACCTTCGGTGCACGTCAGGCGGGCGTGGAGGCGGTATAAGGCGGCATGCTTGCGCGAATTCCCCATACCCGCCTGCTGCGCCATGCGGGGCTGTTCACCTGGGCCATGGTGGGCCTCCCTCTGCTTTATACGTGGCTGGGGCCGCAGTTTGCTGGCGATGCAGGGGACGAGCTGGCCTTGCGGCCGATGCCTTGGCAGGGCTGGGCGTCCTATCTCGCTTTCGGTGCAGGCTACGCATGGTTGACGCGCAGCTTGGGCGGGCGCGGCCGCAACCCGGCCGATTACCTGCTGTTGGTCGTGCTGACTCTGGCCGCCCTGGGCGTCAGCTATTTCAATGGCTCCGGGCTGGGGAGCGTGCTGTTGATGGTGGCCGCCTGCGTGCTGCCCTGGCTGCTGCCCTTGCCGCTGGGGGTCGTGTGGCTGCTGGCCAGCCAACTGGCGGTGGCGCCCGTGTTCGTGCGCTGGCTGGGCTTCCCGCTGCTGGAAGCGATGATGCAGTCGATGTTGTATGCCGGCTTCTCGGGCTTCGTGTTTGTCGTCAGTCTTGTTGCGCTGCAGCAGGCGCAGGCGCGGGAAGAGCAACGCCGCCTCAATGCCGAGCTGCGCGCAACCCGGGCGCTGTTGGCCGACAGTGCCCGGGTGAACGAGCGCACCCGCATCTCGCGCGAGCTGCACGATCTGCTGGGGCACCACCTGACCGCGCTCAGCCTGAATCTGGAAGTTGCCGGCCACCTCAGCGAGGGGCGCGTCAAGGAGCATGTGCAGCAGGCGCATACGCTGGCTCGGTTGCTGCTGACCGACGTTCGCGAGGCGGTGAGCCAGCTGCGCGAGGGGGGGGCCATCGATCTTGCGGCCGCGATTCGCCCGTTGGCGGAAAACGTGCCGAAGCTGGACATCGACATGGATCTCGAATCGCCGTTGACTGTTGATGACCCCGAACGCGCCCACGTCTTGCTGCGTTGTGCTCAGGAAGCGATCACCAATGCGGTACGCCATGCCGGTGCCCGTCGGCTTTGGCTGTCCGCGCACCGGCAGGGCAGTGATGTAGTCCTGAAAGTGCGCGATGATGGCCGCGGCAGCGAGCAGGTCACCCCGGGCAATGGCCTGCGGGGCTTGGGCGAACGCCTGCGCCAGCACGGCGGCCGGTTGGAGATCGCCAGCGGCCGGGGGCTGGGCTTCGAATTGACGATTACCCTGCCGGTGGCGCCGAATGCCGCCGTGCCACTGCCCGAAGGAGTAACCCCATGACGCGTGCAAGCTCGATCAGCGTGTTCCTGGTCGATGACCAGACGTTGGTGCGACAGGGCATTCGATCGTTGCTGTCGCTGGCGGAGGGCATCGAGGTGGTGGCCGAGGCCTCGGATGGTCAACAGGCAATGCAGCACATTCCGCAGGTTCGGCCCGACGTGGTGCTGATGGATATGCGCATGCCAGTGATGTCGGGATTGGAGTCCCTGCAGGCGATGGGCAAGGCGGGGACCCTGCCGCCTACCATCATCCTGACCACATTCGACGATGACCAGCTGGTGCTGGCAGGCATCAAGGCCGGGGCCAAGGGCTATCTGCTCAAGGATGTGTCGCTGGAACAGCTGGTCGACGCCATCCAGACGGTGGCGGGCGGCGGCTCACTGGTGCAGCCGGCGGTGACCCAGCGCCTGCTGTCTGGTTTGGAACACATGCGCAACGAGTTCGTCAGCCTCGATCGTCCGGACCCGTTGACGGACCGTGAGACGGAGATATTGCGCCTGATGGCGTCGGGCTTTTCCAACAAGGAAATCGCCAACTCGTTGGGGGTGGCAGAAGGCACGATCAAAAACCATGTCTCCAATATTCTGTCCAAGCTGGGCGTACGGGACCGTACGCGAGCGGTCCTGAAAGCCTTCGAATTGCAGCTGGTTTGAGTGGCGCTCTGGATTGGTGCGGAGGGTCTCGATTTTTCCCCGTACTCATCTCGCCGCCGGCCGCCGATGTTTGTTACGATTGCAGGTCTGTGCGGCTCATGGCCGCAAGAGGCCTACCCCGGAGACTGCTGAATGACTCGTTTGCTCGAGATCCTGATTTCCCTCGCGATCGTGGCGGGGCTGTACTTGGTCGTGGGCCTGGTGCTCCCTTCCTCTCGTTTCATTTCCGAGAGTGCCGAGACCAATCGCAAGCTCACCATCGTGTTCGACACCCTCAACAGCTTCCGTCGCTTCAAGGACTGGAACCCGCTGGTGCTGCGTGACCCGCGCATGCAGCTGAACCTCGTGGGCCCGGCTGAAGGCAAGGGCGCCCGTCTTGAATACACCTCCGAAGAGAAGGGGCTGGGCAAGGGTTCCTGGGAGATCGTCGAGAGCGAGCCGCAGAAGAAGATCGTCATCGATATCAACAACGTCGAGCGCGGCGAAAACAAGCAGACCCAGTTCCTGCTGAAGCCGACCGGCCGCAACAACCGCAACGTCGAGATCACCCAGACGTATTCCGTCGAATACGGCTGGAACCTGCTGGGGCGTTACGCCGGCCTGTACGTCACCCGTCACGTGGGCGACGACATGAAGATGGGTCTGTCGCGTCTGGTGGGCGTGTTGGCTGCCGTGCCGAACGTCGACTACGCAGTGAAAGGCAGCAAGATGACCACCCCGAAGGTGGTTGAACGTCCCGCCGAGGAGCTGCTGTACGTCAGCGCAGGTGCGGTGGATCGCGGCAATGCGCAGATCCAGGCTTCGATCAATTCCAACGCGGAGTGGATCAAGCGCGTCATCGAGGCCAATGGCCTGGAAGCCGTCGGCCCGCTGCGCATCATCACCACCGATCTCGGCCGTGAAACCTACACCTTCGACGTGGCCCAGGTGGTGCGCAAGAAGGGCGGTGGCGACGCCGGCAAGGTGGCGTTGCAGGGCCCGGTGCAGTACCTGCAGGCGCCCGCGTCGCGCGCTGCCGTGGCGTCCTACACCGGCTACATGGCCGAACTGGACAATGTCCGCAATGCCCTGCGTGCCTGGGCCGCAACCCACGCGTACGAGGTCAAGGACCGTGCCTACGAAGACTACAAGTCGGGCGTGGCCGGCGCTTTCACCGAAAATGGCGAGTTCGAGGTGTACTGGCCGGTCAAGTGACCGCGACAGCATCACCGCATCGCACCCAAACGCCGCGTTTCGACGCGGCGTTTGCATTTGCGCCGCACCGTGCTGGCACAATGCCGGCATGAGCAGCCTCGCTACCGCTTCGTTCGTGGTTTACCGTCGTTATCTGGCCGCCCTTGGCAGCGTGATTGCTGGCCTGTCGCTGGCGTTGGCAGCCTATGCCAGCCACGCCGCCGTACCGCCTCAGCAGTTGCCCATGTTGCAGGCGGCCGGCATGGCGTTCGCGCACGGGCTGGCCTTGACCGCATTGGCCCCACTCGCGCAGCGTCCATTGGGGCTGGTTTCCTTGGTCATGTTGCTGCTTGGGCTGCTGCTGTTCAGTGGCAGCCTGCTGGCAAAAGCCGTGCTGGGCTTGTCGCCGTCGTTGGCACCGTTCGGTGGTGCGCTGTTGATCAGCGGCTGGTTGTTGCACGCCTTCGACCGCCTGCGGCCCTGAGTGCAGATGGCGCGCGGCTTCGACACCGAGGTGGCCTTCTCCTGGCTGTGTCGCCGTGATCGTCGATTGGCGACTTGGATGCGCAGAATGGGCCCGATCCCGCCGGACCCAATTTGGCGAAAGCCCTTCGATCCGATTGATGCGCTGGCCAGGGCCATTCTTTACCAGCAGCTCAGCGGCAAGGCTGCCGGCACCATCGTGGGACGAGTCGAGGCTGCGCTGGGCAGCAAACGCCTGCATGGCGACACGCTTGGCCGACTGGACGACGCAGCATTGCGCGCCTGCGGGGTGTCGGGCAACAAGGTGCTGGCGTTGCGCGACTTGGCCCGACGCGATGAGGCTGGCGAGCTCCCGGGGCTGCGGCAGATGGCTCGCATGGAGGATGCGGCCATCATCGCGGCGCTGTTGCCGGTTCGCGGCATCGGGCGCTGGACCGTGGAAATGCTGCTGATGGGAAGATTGGGCCGGCCCGACGTATTGCCGATTGATGACCTTGGCATTCGCAAGGGCGCGCAGGTCGTGGATGGCCTGGACGTGATGCCCACTCCCAAAATTCTTGCGGCGCGCGGCGAATGCTGGGGGCCGTATCGCAGCTACGCCAGCTTCTATCTGTGGAAGATCGCCGACTTGGGGGCGGCGGCAAAGGCCCCGGTGAAGCGGTCCCAGGACTGAGTTTTCAGCGGATCAATGCGCCTGCACCCAGCAAGAGTTGGCGCAGGGCGTGCCGGTGGCAATGTGCCTCGTCCTCGCAGTAGCAGCCCAGGCTGAAATCGGTGGCATGCGACATCGCGGCGAGCAGGGCGATGGCATGTGCCGCATCGGGCCGCTTCATCTCCTTGCGGTATTGCTGAAAGAAGCGTGCCCAGTCCGCAGGCGTCTCCGCCGCATGCCCAATGTCCATCACTGCCTGGCTGGGGGCCACGGTGGGCAGCCAGACGTCATAGAAATCGCGCTTGCTGAATTCGGACTTCGGGACGCCCCGCGGAGGGCGGCGCACGGTGCCGATGCGCAGGGACTCCCCGGCTGCACGCGGCGTGCCGAGGCGGACGACGTGGATGGCCATGCGGAGTGTCCTCGGTTGGGGTTCTCGATGGGGGTTCAGTGGGCGTGGTGTGCCAGCCTGCACGGGGTGACGTCAAGAGCGCGTCATGAGATTCAGCCTGCAGTTTGGTTCGGTTGTGTGATTCGTAGCACACTCGCCCGCTCCCCCGATGCGATGAAGGATCGATGCATGCGAACTGCGGCCTGGCTGTGTGGTGCTTTCACCGTGCTGTGTTCACTGTCGCTGCAGGCCCAGCAGGTACCGCAGGGTGACGGCATCCGCACCGAGGCGACGGTGATGGTGGAGGGCGAGCAACCCGGGCCGGGCTTGTGGCTTGTCCGCAAGGGCAACCATGACCTGTACATCCTGGGCACCCTCAGCCCCTTGCCCGCGAAGATGCAGCTGCAGTCACATCAGCTTGAGCGGGTCTTGGCCGAGGCACAGGAAATCATCCGCTCGCCCTACGTGAGCTTCAGCGTGGATACCGGCTGGTTCAAGGGCCTGCTGCTGCTTCCCAAGATGCTGGGCGCACGCAACAACCCTGATGACAAGCGGCTGCGTGACGTGGTGTCGCCTGCCTCATATGCGCGATGGACGGTGTTGAAAGCCCGCTACATCGGCAATGACGGGGGCATCGAGAAACGCAGGCCGCTGTTCGCCGCGCAGGAGCTCTACAAGGAGGCCATGGAAAGGACCGGCCTTGACGGTAAGAACATCATCACGCCGATCATCAATAAGGCCATCGAGGCCCACCACCCAACGGTGACGGTGGTTAGCGAAAAAATCGTCGTCACCGACGTCAAGCCGCTGCTGAAGGAATGGTCGAAGACCACGCTGGATGATCTGGCCTGTTTCGACAACACGATGACGCAGCTCGAGACCGATGTCGATGCCATGCGGGCGCGCGCCAATGCATGGGCAACCGGTGACATGGCGGCCTTGCAGGCGTTGCCGCCTGCCTACCAGTGGGAGGCGTGCAGCAAGGCCATCACCGAGGCAGGCATCGGCAAGCGATTGGGGTTTGGTGATGCCGAGAACAAGGTGAAGGCGCGCTGGCTGGCCGCGGCGGACCAAGCGCTGGAGCGGAACACGGTCAGCTTCGCGATGCTGCCACTCAACGACATGCTGGGTGCGGACGGGTTTTTGGCCAAGCTGCAGGCCAAGGGCTATACGGTGATCGCCCCTGACGAATGAGTCACAGGTCGAAGTGCAGCCCGCATTCGCGCCGCAGCCCGAAGAAGCGGGTCTGCGAGACATCCATGCCGGGTTGCAGCGGCCGGGTGGTGTGCACATCCCCCACCGAGACATAGCCTTGCTGCAACAGGGGGTGCTCGGGCAGGTCGTGTTGCAGGAAATAGGCGCCGATGTCGATGTCCGACCAATCGGCGATGGGGTGAAGCTTGAATCGACCGTCCTTGATGTCGAGGAACGCGATGTGCTTGCGCGTGTCGGCCTGATCACGGCGGAGGCCGGCATGCCAGCACTGTACCTGCAGTTCACGCAATGCGCGCTGCATCGGTTCCACCTTGCGCAATTGGTTGTAGCGGGCGATGCCGTCGCTGCCGGCTTCCCACAATTTGCCCAGCCGGGCTTCCATCCAGGCATTGCCGATGGCCGGGTGGAAGACCTGCAGGTTCAGGCCCAGCAGCTCGGTCAGTTGGTCGGCGTAGCGATAGGTTTCCGGGAACAGATAGCCGGTATCCACCATGATGACCGGAATGTCGGGCTGGATCCTGGCATACAGATGCAGTGACACCGCCGACTGCACACCAAAGCTGGTGGACAGGGCATGGGTGCCGGGCAGGTGTTCCAGCGCCCATGCGATACGCTGCTGGGCAGACAAGCCTGCCAACTGGCGATTGATGTCGGCCAGCGCATCTTCGGAGATCGTGTGGGAGTGAAGTAGGCTCATCGAAGCAAACCGTGACGAAGTGGATTCAGGCGGCTTCCGCTGGATCGACGCGCACATGCGTGGGGTAGGCAGGCAGGGCAACGATGCCGACGCGATGCAGGAAATCCCCGAAATGCTCGCCTTGCTCGCGTTCGGTGGCGTAGCGGCCCAGCAGCGGGTCCAGCGCCTCGACGATCTGCGCCTCGGTGATGTTGTCGCGATACAGGGTGTTGAGGCGGGTGCCGCGATGGTCGCCCCCCAGCATCAGGGTGTAGCGCCCCGGTGCTTTGCCGACCAGCGCGATTTCGGCCAGATACGGGCGCGAGCAGCCGTTGGGGCAGCCGGAAATGCGCAGCACGATGGGTTGATCGCGCAGGCCGTGCTTGTCCAACAGGGGTTGCACCACGCGCAGGAAGGTGGGCAGGTAGCGTTCGGCCTCGGCCATTGCCAGCGCGCAGGTGGGCAGGGCCACGCAGGCCACCGCGGCGCGGGCGAGCGCGGATGGCGCGTTGTTTTCGCGGTCGAGCGCGTACTGCACCACCAGCGCCTCGATCCGCGCGCGCTCGCCGGCCGGCACGCCGGCGATGATGACATTCTGGTTGCAGGTCAAGCGAAACTCGCCCTGATGCACCTTGGCGATCTCGCGCAGACCGGTCAGCAGCGGGCGGCCGTCCTCGAAGTCGGCGATGCGGCCCGACGGCAGCGACAGGGTCAGGTGCCAGTGGCCGTCTTCGCCTTCCACCCAGCCGAAGCGGTCGCCGTTGTGGGTGAAGGCATAGGGCCGTGCCGGTTGCAGCTTGAGCCCGGCGCGATCTTCCATCATCGCCACGATCTTGTCGCTGCCGTGGTCGTCGATGGTGTACTTGAAGCGCGCGTGCTTGCGGTCCTCGCGGTCGCCGAGATCGCGCTGCACGGTGATCGCCGCCTCGGCGATCGCGAACACCTGTTCCGGCGTCACGAAGCCGATCACGTTGGCCACGCGCGGGTAGTGCTCCTTGATCCCGTGGCTGGCGCCCATGCTGCCGCCGATGCCGACGTTGAAGCCGGCCAGCTCGCCTTGGTCATCGACAATCGCGATCAGGGCCAGATCGTTGGCGAATACATCGACGTCGTTGTACGGCGGCACCGCCACCGCGATCTTGAACTTGCGCGGC
>CAUJJG010000012.1 GCA_963205445.1 Pseudomonadota bacterium | reverse complement strand
CCCAGCATGGTCATGCCGCGCTGCTTCTGCTTCATCACTGCTTCCCCTCAAAGTTGGACATCACGTTTCCATCTTGCCTCAAGGAATACGTGTACCGATGCGTGAAACGTCCACCCAGGAATCGGCACTCGTATCCCAGTTCATCCACACCAGCATCGCCCGGCCGCGCAGGCTGGTCTCGGGCAAGAACCCCCAGTAGCGACCATCCTCGCTGTTGCCCCGGTTGTCCCCCATGACGAAATAATGCCCCGACGGCACCGTCCAGTCACCCTCCGCCATGCTTTCTTCGCGTTCCAGCACGAAATGGGGCCGATCGGGAATGCCTTCGGTCAGGCGCAGATCGCCCGTTTCCCCCACCCCTTTGCCTACGCCGGTGAAGACCCCCTCCACACGGTAGGGCAACACCCGTCCATTCACGCTGACCTTGTGATCGTGATAGCCAATGCGGTCACCCGGCAGCCCGATCACGCGCTTGATCCAGTCTTCCTTCGGCCGATGCGGCGGACGGAAAACCACCACATCGCCGCGCTCGGGCAGGCCGACCTCGACGAACTTCTTGTTGGTGATGGGCCAGCGCAGGCCGTAGTCGAACTTGTTGACCAGGATGAAGTCGCCGATGAGCAGCGTCGGCATCATCGAGCTGGACGGAATCCGGAATGGCTCCGCCACGAAGCTGCGCAGCCCCAGCACCAGCGCCAGCACCGGAAAGAATGCCTTGGCGTAGTCCACCACCACGGGCTCCTTGACGTCCCCGCCGCCCGCCGCAGCGCGTCTGCGCTTGGCCAGGAACAGTTTGTCCAGCAGCCAGACCAACCCACTCAATGTGGTCAGGACGACCAAAATCGTTTCGAACCACACCATCATGCGACTGTCTCCATAGACCCCTCATCCGGCCTTCGGCCACCTTCTCCGGCAAGGGGAGAAGGAAAAGAAATCACTTGCTGTCCACCTGCAACACGGCGAGGAAGGCCTCCTGCGGGATTTCCACCCGACCGACCTGCTTCATCCGCTTCTTGCCTTCCTTCTGTTTCTCCAGCAGCTTCTTCTTGCGGGTGGCGTCGCCACCGTAGCACTTGGCCAGCACGTTCTTGCGCAGCGCCTTGACCGTGGTGCGGGCGATGATCTGGCTGCCGATCGCGGCCTGGATGGCAACATCGAACATCTGCCGCGGGATCAGGTCCTTCATCTTCTCGGTCAGCTCGCGGCCGCGACGGTCGGCGTGGCTGCGGTGCACGATGATCGACAGCGCATCCACCTTGTCGCCGTTGATCAGGGTATCCACCCGCACGAACGGGCCGGCGTCAAAGCGCAGGAAACTGTAGTCCAGCGAGGCATAGCCGCGACTGACTGATTTCAGCTTGTCGAAGAAGTCCAGCACCACCTCGGCCATCGGCAGCTCGTAGCTGATCTGCACCTGGCTGGCCATGTAGGTGATGCCGATCTGCACGCCGCGCTTTTCCTCGCACAGTTTGATGATGGCGCCGATGTAGGCCTCGGGCGTGAGGATGTTGGCGCGGATGATCGGCTCGCGGATCTCCTGCACCTGATTGATCGGCGGCAGCTTGGCCGGGTTGTCCATCGGCACGGTGTTGCCGTCGGTTTTCAGCACCTCGTAGATCACCGTCGGCGCGGTGCTGATGAGATTGAGGTCGTACTCGCGCTCCAGCCGCTCCTGCACGTTCTCCATGTGCAGCATGCCGAGGAAGCCACAGCGGAAGCCGAAGCCCATCGCCTCCGAACTTTCCGGCTCGAAGCGCAGCGCGGCATCGTTCAGGCGCAGCTTGTCCAGCGCCTCGCGCAGCGCCGGGTAGTCCTCGGCGTCGACCGGGAACAGGCCGGCGAACACGCGCGG
Organism: Pseudomonadota bacterium; assembly: GCA_963205445.1. Classification (GTDB taxonomy): domain Bacteria; phylum Pseudomonadota; class Gammaproteobacteria; order Xanthomonadales; family Xanthomonadaceae; genus Thermomonas. The sequence goes on along the minus strand of CAUJJG010000012.1, from coordinate 882 downwards.
CTGCATTTCCTGGAACCCGGGCAGCGGCTTCGGTGCGGAATCACCCGCCAGCGTGAGCGTGTCGCCCACCGGCGCGCCGTGCACGTCCTTGATCGACGCGGTGATCCAGCCCACCTCGCCCGCCCGCAGGCTGGGCAGCACCTTGCGCTTGGGCGTGAACACGCCGACCGCATCGACCTGGTGGGTGCGGCCGGTGCTCATCACCAGCATCTTGTCGCCGGGCTTCAGTTCGCCCTGCATCACCCGCACCAGCGAAACCACGCCGAGGTAGTTGTCGAACCACGAGTCGATGATCAGCGCCTGCAGCTTGTCGGTGTCGCGCGGCTGCGGCGGCGGGATGCGGTGGACGATGGCCTCCAGCACGTCGCCGACGTTGAGGCCGGTCTTGGCGCTGATCGCCACCGCGTCGGTGGCGTCGATGCCGATGACGGCCTCGATCTCTTGCTTCACCTTGTCGATGTCGGCGGTCGGCAGGTCGATCTTGTTCAGCACCGGTACCACTTCCAGCCCCTGCTCCACCGCGGTGTAGCAGTTGGCCACCGACTGCGCCTCCACGCCCTGCGCGGCATCGACCACCCGCAGCGCGCCCTCGCAGGCGGCCAGCGTGCGGCTGACTTCGTAGCTGAAATCCACGTGGCCGGGGGTGTCGATGAAATTCAGGAAATAGGTCTGCCCGTCCTTGGCGGTGTACGGCAGCGACACCGACTGCGCCTTGATGGTGATCCCGCGCTCGCGCTCGATCGGGTTGTTGTCGAGCACCTGTGCTTCCATCTCGCGCGCGGTCAGACCGCCGCACAGCTGGATGATGCGGTCGGCGAGCGTCGACTTGCCGTGGTCGACGTGGGCGATGATGGAAAAGTTGCGGATGAACCGCATCGCGTC
>CAUJJG010000011.1 GCA_963205445.1 Pseudomonadota bacterium | reverse complement strand
GGTGCGTCGATGCTGATCCAGCCACGCTTGGCGTCGGTTTCATCCGGGCCGACGATGCGGTAGCGCGATGTTTCGCCAGTGGCGATAGCTTCCAGTTCGACCACGGCGCCGAAGAACACCGCCTCGCGGTCGCTGGGCGGGGCATCGACCACTTTGAGCACTTCCAGCCGCTTGCTGAGGTAGCGCACGCGACGGTCGATCTCGCCGAGCTGCTTCTTGCGGTAGGTGTATTCCGCATTTTCCGAGCGGTCGCCCTCGGCGGCGGCGGCGGCCAGGGCCTTGACGACCTCTGGCCGACGCACGCGCCAGAGGTCGTCAAGCTCCGCTTTCAGGCGTGCATGCCCTTCGCGGGTGATCAGCGCGGTGCTTTTCTCGGGAGGGGGACGCCAGCGGCCCATGGTTCACTTGCGACGAAGGCTGTAATCCAGCGGGCTCTGGATCGGCTTGCCATCGCGGTCCAACTGGTGCAGCTCGGTGGGCGAATGCACCACGAACCAGCGCTCGACTTCGTCCTTGTCGTCCGGGGTGAGGCGGAGGGTCTTGCCATCGGCCTTCACTTCCCAGCGCCCCTTGGTGGAGAAGCTGCTGTGGATGTCGTCCTGATAGACCTCGTCGAGCTGGTAGCTGCCGTCAGCGGCAAAGGTCAAGGTGGTGTCGATCCCGCCGCAATCGGCGCAGGGCAAGGTGTTGGCAAAGGCGCCCACAAAGCCTGCGATGTCGAAACCGGGTGCTGCGCTGGCAGGGTTGTAGGGGGCTGGTGCCGGGGTCTGCTGGGCCGGTGCGGGAGGCGGCGCAGCGGGGGGCGCTGCGGGGGGCGCTGCGGCCTCCTGTTGGCAGCCGGTGACGGCTGCGAGGGCCAGTGCGGCAAGGAGTGTGAGGGGGGTCTTGTGCATGCGCATGGGCGTGGTCTTCGTCGCGTGGAGTGTGTGGGCAGGCATCAGCGCTTGCCACCAAAAATGCCGCCCAGCAGCCCGCGCAGGATCTGCCGGCCGATCTGATTGCCAACCGTGCGAGCGGTTTGCTTGGCCATGGTTTCGATCATGCCCTGGCGCCGCTTGGTGCCGAAAACCGCGTCCTTGACGGCGCTGCCGAAGCCGCCGGATTCCGCGGCATCGTCGTCGCGGGACTTCGCCTGCGGGGCCTGTGCCTGTTCGGCCTTCGCCTCCGCCTTTTGGGCCAGCATTTCCGCGGCGGAGTCACGGTCGATCCGCGTATCGTACTTGCTGCCCACCGGGCTGCCGGCCCGCACCTGCGCGCGTTCGGCCTCGGTGATGGCCCCCATCCGGCAGCGCGGCGGGGCGATCAGGGTTTTTTCGACCGGCATCGGTACCCCCTTGTCCTGCAGGGTGGACACCAATGCTTCGCCGACACCCAATTGGCCCAGCGCCTTGGCCACGTCCAGATCCGGGTTGGCAACGAAGGTTTCTGCCGCGGTCTTGACCGCCTTCTGGTCACGGGGGGTGAAGGCGCGCAAGGCGTGCTGAAAGCGATTGCCAAGCTGGCCCAGGATGTTGGTCGGCACATCGTCCGGAAACTGCGAGCAGAAATAGACGCCGACGCCCTTGGAGCGGATCAGGCGTACCACCTGCTCGATGCGCTGCTGCAAGGCCGCCGGCGCATCGCTGAACAGCAGATGTGCCTCGTCGAACACGAACACCAACTTCGGTTTGTCCAGATCGCCCACTTCGGGCAGGGTTTCGAACAGTTCCGACAGCAGCCACAGCAGGAAGCTGGAATAAAGGCGCGGCTTCAGGATCAGCTGGTCGGCCGCAAGGATGTTCACTACGCCGCGGCCGTCATAGGTGGTGCGCATGAGGTCGGCCAGCTCCAGCGCGGGCTCGCCGAAGAACAGGTCCGCCCCTTCCTGCTCAAGGCGCAGCAGCGCGCGCTGAATGGCGCCGATGGATTGTGTGCTGACCAGCCCATAGCTGGTGCTGATGTCCTTGCGCTCTTCCGCGATCAGGCCGAGCAGGGCGCGCAAGTCTTCCAGATCCAGCAACAGCAGGCCACGGTCATCGGCCAGCTTGAACAGAATGTCCAGCACGCCGGATTGCGTGTCGTTCAGTTCGAGGATGCGTGCAAGCAGGGTGGGGCCCATCTCGCTGACGGTGGTCCGCACCGGGTGCCCGGCCTTGCCCCAGAGATCCCAGAACACCACGGGTGCGGCTTCGTTGCGGTAATCGGTGATGCCAAGCTGGTCGATGCGGGACTGCAGCTTTTCGCTCATCGTGCCTGCCGCGGCCAGCCCGGAGACGTCGCCTTTCACGTCAGCCAGAAACACCGGGACGCCGATTCGGCTGAAGCCTTCCGCCACGGTCATCAGGGTCACGGTCTTGCCGGTTCCGGTCGCGCCGGCCACGAGGCCATGCCGGTTGCCGAACTTGGGCTGCAGGTACACGCTGCCGCCGTGGTCCGTGGTAATGGCCTTGCCAACGAGAATCGGGTCCATGCGACTTCCTGAAATGACGAACTTGGAATCGGTGATTCTATGCGATGCGCGATGCATGGCCGTGACCTTCGCCGGTTGCCGGGGCGGGTTGTCGGGGCTACCCTGCCATCCCCCCGTTGTCCACTTGATCGCTGATGCCTGTTCGCCCGATTCCCGCTTCCCTGGCCTTTGCCATGACGTTGCTCGCCCTGCTGCCGGGCCCATCACTGGGTGCCTCCGGCAAGCGCGATGCGCAGAATGCTGCGGCCGCCGTCGCCGCCCTGCAGCAGCGCATGGAGATTGCCGAGAAGCGTTATCGGGATGCGATGCTGGCGGAGGATGAAGAAGCGGCGGTGAATGCCACCACAGCGGCCTTGGCGGAAATGAAGCTTGTTGTCGAGGCTTGCGCCAAGCAGCAGGGATGTGCGGTAGATGCGATGTTGGCGACCTACGAGCGCCTGTTGCAAGCCACGCCGGCACTGGACGATGGTGCGCTCGATGACGCGGGTGATGACCCGATCGACGAAACCGACCTGCGCAACGCCAGTGTCCCGGAGACGGCCAGTGCCGCCGCGCTGCTCAGCGAGGAAGGGCAGCGGTTCGTGAAGATGGTGCAGTTCAACCCGGCGGTGCAGGCCGGTATCCGCCGCTGGCTGACCGACATGCGCCCCTCGCTGATGGACAGTTACGAAAATTATCGCTACATGCAGCACCTGATGTCGCCCGCGTTCAAACGGCATGGGTTGCCGGAGGCGCTGCTGTTCGGGATCATGGCGAAGGAATCCAACGGCAAGGTGCATGTTGGCTCGCGCGCTGGTGCGGTGGGGCCATTGCAGTTCATGCCCGCCACCGGGCGTCGGTTTGGCTTGGGCAACGATGGCAGCGGCTTCGACACCCGCTATGACCCGCGTGCTTCAGCGGATGCCGCCGCGCAGTACTTGCAGGAGCGCATGGCTCAGCTGGGCAACAGCATCGAGATGTCGCTGGCTGGCTACAACGGGGGCGAAGGGCGTGCGCTGCGCGTGTTCCGCGACTCCGGCGGGCGCAGTTTCTGGGACATCAACGTCTACAACCAATTTCCAGCCGAAACCAAGGACTACGTGCCGATGGTGATTGCCGCGGCATGGCTGTTCCTGCATCCGAAGGACTATGGCATTCGCTGGCCCAGCGTGAGTGCGCGGCCTGCCACGATCAGCCTTGCGCAGCCGGCGTCGCTGTACGAGCTCACCATCTGCTTGGGCAACTGGGGCTCGCGCGATGGCTATCTGCGCGCCCTGCGCAATCTCAATCCCCGTTGGCAACCGGATGAAATCCTGCAGGCAGGCACGTCACTGAACGCAACGACCCGCATCGCTTGGCTGTACCGCTTCAACTGCACCCGCGGCAAGCGGTTGGCACTCACGCGTGAATTGATGGCCAGCAACGTGCAGAGCGCCTTGGTGCGCGTGGGTGAGCCGATGCCTGCGGCTGTTCCGGCAGCGGCCCCCGCGCCCGCGCCCGTGCCTGCAAGCAAGCCGGTAAGCCGGCCGGCCAAGGTCAAGACCTACACCGTGCGGCGCGGCGATGTGCTTGGCAGCATCGCCCGCAAATTCAGCTGTGACGTGCCCCGTCTGGCGAAGGGCAACAAGTTGAAGGGGCCCAAATATGCGATCAAGCCGGGGCAGGCGTTGAAGCTGGTGGGCTGCAGCGACTGAGGGGGGCGTGTTGTGGCCTGGCTGCATCAGGTCTGCAGTGCCAACCGTTGCCCCAACCGAACCGGTGTTTCCGCACCGAGGGTGGCATCCAGCGTCGCCACGCCCTTCGGCAGCAACACGATCACGGTGCTGCCGTAGTTGAAGCGCGCCATTTCGCCAAAGCGTTCCAGCGTGATGCCTTTGCCGCGATAGTCCTTGCGAGTGATGGCATCGGCGTAGGCCGGGATTTCGACCCCGCCCCAAACGGTTTCCACGCCGGAGACCAGCAGCGCGCCCACCATCACCTGCACCATCGGGCCGAAGTCGGTATCAAAGTGGCAGACCAAGCGCTCGTTGCGGGCAAACAGGCGCGGCACGCTGGCCACGGCATCGGTGCCGACCGAGAACAGCCGCCCCGGCACGTGCACGGTCTCGCGCAGGGTGCCGGCCCACGGCATGTGCACGCGGTGGTAATCGCGCGGTGACAGGTAAACGGTGGCAAAACTGCCGTCCACGAAGGGCGCGGCGTCCTCGGCGCTGCCCAGCAATTCGGCTGCGGTGAAGCTCTGGCCTTTTGCCTGAAAGATGCGGCCGTCGACGATGGGGCCGCACTGGCTGATGTGGCCGTCAGCAGGCATCAGCAGGGCGCGCGGATCGGCGTCGGGTACGCGTGCGCCGGGCTTCAGCGCACGGGTGAAGAAGGCATTGAAGGTCGGGTAGGCGGTGGGGTCGGGCTGTGCGGCCTCGGCCAGGTTCACGCCGAACTTGCGGGTGACGGTGTCGATCAGCCACTGCTTGATCGCGCGGTTGTCGGAATAGGCAAGGCGACGTGCCAGCGACGACAGCAGACGGTGCGGCAGGGCGTAGGTGAGGGCGGTGATCGGGCTCATTGGGGCGTTTGGGTCAGCAAGGCGAGGTCGGCGGCGATGCCTTTCAAGTCGAACGGCGGTTGCGTGACGCCGGCCATCCGGGCTTGCGGGTCCAGCAAGACCAGGGCGGCACTGTGGTCGATGCTGTAGTCGGCCGCCTCGCCGCTGGCGCCGGGGACTTTCATGAACACCAGCGACAACGACCGAGTGAAGGCCTGCAGCGCGGGCAGGGGTGCGGTGGCGGCCAGCGTGTCCTTGTGGAACGCGTGGGCGTAACGGGCTACCTGCTCCGGGCTGTCGCGTTCCGGGTCGGCGGAAACGAACAGGATGCGCGGGCGCGAGGCTTCCGGCAGCGTGGCCCATTGTTTTTGTGCGCCCGCCAGCATCGCCAGCGTGGTGGGGCAGATGTCGGGGCAATGGGTGAAGCCCAGGAACACGACGGTCCAGTGCCCCTTGAGCGTGTCCTGCGTCAGCGGCTGGCCGCTGGCCTGTTGCAGGGAAAATGGCGGCAGCTCGCGCGGGACAGGCAGCAGCGTGACGGTGGACGTGATGGGGCGTGCGGGCGCAGGTGGCGGTGCGAAGGTGCGCTGTGCGGCCCATAGCCCCAGTCCGGCGGCCAGGACGGCAAGGAGCAGCAGGGTAACGTGGCGTCTGGACATGACGGTCAGGAATGAGATCGATCCGCCATGATAGCGGGGCAGCGCGGCTATACTTCACAGCCTTGCCCGCGTAATGCCGCCATGTCCCAGGAACTGCAAACCATCATCGACCTGATTCGCTATGGCGCAAGCCGCTTCAACGCGGCCGGGTTGACCTTCGGGCATAGCTACGACAATGCGCTGGACGAAGCCACCCAGCTCACCCTGCACGCGCTGCACCTGCCACATGACCTGTCGCCGGTGTACGGCAATGCCCGGGTGACCGAGGCGGAGAAAGAGGATGTGTTGGGGCTGTTCCTGCGTCGGATCGAAGAGCGCATCCCCGCCTGCTATCTGACTGGCGAGGCCTGGTTTGCGGGTTTGAGCTTCAAGAGCGATCCGCGCGCGCTGGTGCCGCGTTCCCCCATTGCCGAGCTGATCGAGTCCGGCTTCCAGCCTTGGCTGGGCGACCGCGAGGTGCGTCGTGCGCTGGATCTGTGCACCGGTTCCGGCTGCATCGCCATCGCGATGGCGCACCACAATCCCGATTGGCATGTGGACGGGGTGGACATCAGCGATGACGCCTTGGCACTGGCGCACGAGAACGAAAAACGCCTGCTGGTGGACAACGTACGCTTCGTCAAGTCCGATCTGTTCGCGGGTCTGTCCGGTCAGCGCTACGACCTGATCGTCACCAATCCGCCCTACGTCACCAATGACGAAACCGATGCCCTGCCGCGCGAATACGCGCACGAGCCAGAGCTGGGCCTGCGTGCTGGCGACGATGGGCTTGATCTGTGCCTGCGGATCTTGCGTGATGCTCCGCTGCACCTGTCCGAGGACGGCCTGCTGATCTGCGAAGTGGGTGAGTCCGAGCGCGCCCTGGTGGCGCTGCTGCCGGAGCTGCCGCTGGCCTGGGTGGAATTCAAGGTCGGCCAGATGGGCATCTTCGTGGCCGAGTGCCGGGACCTGATCGAACACAATGCGCGCATCAGCCAGCTGGCGAATGCGCGGGATGTTGCCCAACGGGCAAGCGCGAGTTGACCGGATGAACACCTTTGGCCAGCTGTTGCGCGTCACCACCTTTGGCGAATCGCACGGGCCGGCCATCGGTTGCGTACTCGATGGTTGCCCGCCGGGCATCGCCATCGCACCGGAGGATTTTGCCCACGACCTGGCGCGGCGCGCCACCGGCAAGACTCGGCACACATCGGCCCGTCGCGAGGCGGATGAAGTCGAGATTTTGTCTGGCGTGTACGAAGGCCGTACTACCGGCACCCCGATCGCGTTGCTGATCCGCAATACCGACCAGCGCAGCAAGGACTACGCGAAGATCGCCGCGCAGTTCCGCCCCGGTCACGCCGACTACAGCTATTGGCAGAAGTACGGCATCCGCGATCCGCGTGGTGGCGGCCGCAGCAGTGCGCGCGAAACCACGATGCGGGTTGCCGCGGCGGTCATCGCCAAGAAATGGCTGGCCCAGCGCGGCGTGACGGTGCGTGGCTGCATGACCCAGATGGGCGATGTGGCCCCTCGCGGGCATGCCTGGGATGCCGTCGAAGCCAACCCCTTCTTCTGGCCCTGCGCCGCGCAGGTGCCGGAGCTGGAGACCTACATGGATGCCTTGCGCAAATCCGGCGATTCCGTCGGTGCGCGGGTGCTGGTGGTGGCCGACGGCGTGCCGCCCGGTTGGGGTGAGCCGATCTACGGGAAACTGGACGGCGAGCTGGCGGCGGCGATGATGTCGATCAACGCGGTCAAGGGTGTGGAGATTGGCGACGGCTTCGCTTCCGTCAGCCAGAAGGGCAGCGAACATCGCGACCAGATGACGCCGGAGGGCTTCCTGTCCAACCATGCGGGCGGCATCCTCGGCGGTATTTCCACCGGCCAGCAAATCGTGGTGTCGGTGGCCTTCAAGCCCACCTCCAGCCTGCGCCTGCCGGTGGAGGGGTTGGATGTGGACGGCAATGTGGTCGATGTCATCACCACCGGCCGCCATGACCCCTGCGTAGGCATCCGCGCCACCCCCATCTGCGAGGCCATGCTGGCCTTGGTGCTGATGGATCAGGCCCTGCGCCATCGTGCGCAATGTGGTGACGTGGGCGAAGTTGCGCCTCGCATTCCGGGCATGAAATCGATTATCGACGCCAAACGATAGCGGCGCGCCGCCGGCTTTGCCCCCCACGGGCAGCGACGCGCCGCAGCGGAACGAGCAAACGACTCCTTCATGCCGGCGCGTGCTGCGCCGCATTCAAATATCGAGGCAATTCACGATGAGCAAGCAATACAAGGTGGCCGTGGTCGGTGCGACCGGTGCGGTGGGCGAGACGATGTTGGCGATCCTGGCCGAGCGCAAGTTTCCGGTCAGCGAGCTGGTGGCGCTGGCCAGCGAGCGCAGTGCCGGTGGTTTCGTCGATTTCAATGACGACGAGGTGCTGGTGCAGGATCTGGCGACGTTCGACCCGGCGTCGGTCGACATTGCCCTGTTTTCTGCCGGGGGTTCGGTCAGCAAGGAATTTGCGCCGAAGTTCGCCGCCGCCGGCGCCGTGGTGATCGACAACTCCTCCACCTTCCGTTACGACGACGACGTGCCGTTGGTGGTCAGCGAAGTGAATCCTGAAGCGGCAAAGAACCGCCCGCGCGGCATCATCGCCAATCCCAATTGCTCCACCATGCAGCTGATGCCGGTGCTGGCGCCAATCCACCGCGACTACGGCATCGAGCGCATCAACGTGGCCACCTACCAGTCGGTCTCCGGCGGTGGCCGCAGCGCGATGGAAGAACTGGGCAAGCAGACCGCCGAGCTGCTGAGCTTCCAGGCCATCAACCCGCAGAAGTTCCCGGTGCAGATCGCGTTCAATCTGATCCCGCACATCGACGAATTCCAGCCGAATGGCTACACCAAGGAAGAAATGAAGCTGGTCTGGGAAACACAGAAAATCCTTGGCGATGCCTCCATCCAGGTGAACCCGACCGCGGTGCGGGTACCGGTGTTCTACGGGCATTCCGAAGCCGTCAACATCGAAACGAAGAAGAAGATCACCCCGGACGAGGCGCGTGCATTGCTGCGCAACGCGCAGGGCGTGGAAGTGGTCGATGAGCAAAAGGCAGGCGGTTATCCCACGCCAGTGACGCATGCCTCCGGCAAGGACCCGGTGTTCGTGGGCCGCATCCGCGAGGATTTCTCGCATCCGCGCGGGCTCAATATGTGGGTGGTGGCCGACAACATACGCAAGGGTGCGGCGCTCAATGCGGTGCAGATCGCGGAACTGCTGGTGCAACAAGGCTTGCCGGCAAAGGCAGGGTAAAGCTAGAGTCGCAGCGCCAAGTCGGGGGATGGAGTACACGTGAACGGATCGTTGCGGATCGCTGTAATGGCCGCCCTGCTGCTTGCGGCGGGCAACAGTTGGGCGCTTGGGCTGGGGCAGATCCAGGTCAAGTCGAAGCGCAACCAGCCCTTGCTGGCGGAAATTCCGATCATCTCCACCACCCAGGGCGAGCTGGCGGCCCTGAAGGCGCGTTTGGCCTCACCCGAGACATTCCGGCGGGTGGGGCTGACGCCCCCCACTGGCATTGCGGCCGACCTCCAGTTCAGCCTGGGCAGTGATGCCAAGGGCCGGCCCGTGATCCGTGTGACCACGGTTCGGCCGGTGGATCAGGGGGCGCTGAATTTCCTGGTCGAGGTTGACTGGGGCAAGGGCCGCCTGGTGCGCGAATATTCGGCGCTGGTGGATACGCCCAACACCGCGGCTGCCATCGTGCAGCCGGTGATTCAGGCGCCACAGGCACCGGCTGACAATCGTGTTCAGCGTCCGGCAGCGGAGTTGCCTGTGGCCGCGCCAGTCGAGGCGCAACCGGAACCGACGCCATCCGCCGCGGTTGCATCTGCAGTGCCGGAGGCCAATGCAGCCGAGCCGGTGCCACCAAGCGTTGAGATTGCCCCCTTGCCGACGCCGCCGGCGCGCCCGGAAGCGGCATCTGTCGATACCAATGCTGAGTATGGGCCGGTCAAGCGGGGGGAAACCCTCTCTGCCATCGCCAGTGGGCTGGGCTTGCGGCAGAGTTTCAGCCTCGACCAGACCATGCTGGCGCTGTTGCGTGCCAACCCGGATGCTTTTCTGGGGGATGACGTCAATCGCCTGCGCAGCGGTGCGGTGCTGCGGGTGCCTGAACAGGGTGAAGTCGCCCGGATTGATGCGGCGGAAGCCGCCCTCGTGGTGCGCCAGCAGATGCAGCAATGGCGCCAGACGCGGCGTGCGCTGCGACAGCCGGAGGGGGCTGCAGCGGCAGTGGATGGGCGCAAACCGTCAGCCGCCCCGGCGTCGGCCGCCGGGCAGGTGGCCACGGCGGCGCCAGTGAAGCCAACCCCCAAGCCAGCAGCGCGCAAGCCCGCCGGCGGCCCGCAAACGGGTGGCGCCGCAGCTGCCTCAAAGGCGCAGGCGCCGTCCACCGCATCAGCGGCTTCTGCCCGCAGGCAGGAGGCGCGGTTGCAGATCGTGCCGCCTTCTGTCTCTGGGAAAGCAACAGGAACGAAATCCGGTACACAAGCCGGTGGTGAGGGCAGCATGCTGCAACAGGAACTGCGTCAACGTGATGAAGACATCGCGGCCAAATCGGCCGAGATCGGCGAGCTCAAGGAGCGCGTTGCCGAGTTGGAGAAACTCAAGGCGGAGCAGCAGACGTTGCTGACGCTGAAAGACAGCGAGTTGGCTGCCGCGCAACAACGGCTTGCCGAAGCCAACAAGTTGGCAGCCCAGCCTGCTGCGACGAAGACGGCTCAGGCGGTCCCGGCTTCGCCGGAACCGGAAACGGCGCAAGGTGGTGTGGCGCCGTATGCTTGGGGTGGGCTGGGTGTGGTGGCGTTGGCCCTGCTTGCTTGGTTGGTGGCAGGCAAACGGAAGAAGGCGCCTCCGCCGCGCCGCAGCGTCTTCGACAGCGAGGCGCTTGCCGCCAGCATGGCGGCGCCCGCGTCACGCCAGCCCATGGATGCGCCGGCGGAGCCTCTGGTGTCGGCATCTGAGTCTGAAGCGCCTGCGGTCGTGGAGGATGTGCCCACCATCGATTTGAACAGCGTCCCGGCGGTCCCGCCGCGAAGGGAAACCCCAGCGTGGCATTCCGCTTGGGTGAAGACCGAGTCTGCCCCGCCATCGCCGGCCCCGGCTGTCCCAGTCCCCGCCCCCGCGCCCACGGAGGTGGAAGATGCACTGCCGGAGCCAGAGCTGCCGGTGACCAAGGCCAGCATCGAACAACAGTTCAAATTGGTGGATGCCTTCATCGACATGGGGGACAAACACTCGGCCCGCGAACTGCTGGCAGAGATGATGAGCGGGGACGATGACGAGGCGGCCGCCAAGGCGGGCAAGATGCTGACCCGCTTGATGGGCTGAGCGCGGGCAGGGCGTCATGCGATTTGCGTTGGGGGTCGAGTACGACGGTGGTGCGTACTTGGGGTGGCAGCGGCTGAGTCAGGCGGGTGCGCTGGAGCTCGACGGCAGCCTGCAGACGGCGCTGGAGATTGCGTTGACGAAGGTGGCCGCTGCGCCCATCGCCACCGTCTGCGCTGGCCGCACCGATGCCGGCGTGCACGGGCAATGCCAAGTCGTGCATTTCGATACCGATGCCGTGCGCGATGCGCGTGGTTGGGTGCTGGGTACCACTGCCAACCTGCCGCCGACCATGGCGGTGCGCTGGTGCGTGCCGGTGGCCGACGATTTCAACGCGCGCTTTTCAGCAAGGGCACGGCGTTACCGCTACCGCATTCTCAACCGAAGCACTCGGCCGGGACTGGAACGCCAGTACTTGGGCTGGGAGCGGCTGTCGCTGGACGCACGGGCGATGCACGACGCCGCGCAGGCCCTGCTGGGCGAGCGCGACTTTTCCGCATTTCGCAGTGCCCAGTGCCAGGCCACCCACGCGCGTCGCTGCCTGCAGGAGCTTACGGTACGCCGCGAGGGCGATGAAGTGGTGGTGGAAGTGCAGGCCAATGCTTTCCTGCATCACATGGTGCGCAACTTCGTGGGTTCGTTGTTGATGGTGGGGCGCGGGGAGCGCCCCGTGGCATGGCTGGCGGAGGTACTCGAAGGCCGCGACCGCACCGTGGCTGGTCCCACCGCGCCTTCGGCCGGCTTGCTGTTTCTGGGGCCGCGCTATCCCGCAGACTGCGGCCTGCCGGCCGAGGTCACGCTGTGATGCAGGCCCCAACCCGGATCAAGCTGTGCGGCATGACTCGTGCAGAGGACGTGCAGCAGGCGGTGGCATTGGACGTGGACTTCATCGGGCTGATTTTTGCTGCACGCAGTCCGCGCCGGCTCGGTTTGGCCCAAGCAGCCAGCTTGCGGGAGCTGGTTCCGGCCAGTACGCAGGTCGTGGCCTTGGTGATGGATAACGGGGCAGATGAGATCGAAGCGATCCTGGCCCAGGTGCGACCGGACCTGCTCCAGTTTCACGGCGCGGAGCCTGCCGGATTTTGTGATGGTTTCGGCCTGCCTTACTTCAAGGCCATTGCGATGGGGGATGGGCTTGATCCGCGTCCTCAGTTTGATGCCTATCCGGCGGCCAGTGGCTTTGTGCTGGACGGACACGGTGCGGGCGAGCCGGGGGGCAGCGGCAAACGCTTCGACTGGTCACGGCTGCCACAGGCGGAGGCCAGGCCGCTGCTGCTGGCGGGTGGGTTGGGGCCGAACAACGTGGCGCGCGCCATTGCCATCGCCCGGCCTTGGGGTGTGGATGTGTCCAGCGGGATCGAGGACGCACCCGGCGTGAAAAATGCCGAAACCATGCGCCGCTTCGTGGCGGCAGTGCGTGCGGCCGATGGCCCCCCAAGCGCGGCGGCAATCGGGTAGGCTATGGGCTTGCCATGAAGACCTCCACTCGCCCGTCCGCCCCCTTTGGCCGCTCGCTGCGGCGATGGCGGCGTGTGCCTGCCGCGGCAGTGCGATAAGGCCTGCGCCACCGCGGCCCCGTGCCGCGTGAACCGTCGCATTCCCCTTGTCCCGTTCGCCTCGCATTGCCTTGGCGCTTCCGACCTCCGGAGATTCCCGCGTGACCCAGCCTGAGACCCCGGCCGCTGCTGCGGCCATCGACTTCCATGCCTTTCCCGATGCCCACGGCCACTTTGGCCGCCATGGTGGGCGCTTCGTCGCCGAAACCTTGATCGGCCCCCTGCAGGAGCTGGCCGCCGCGTATGATGCCGCCCGCGTTGATCCGGCCTTCATTGCCGCCTTCTACAAAGACCTGACCCATTACGTTGGCCGCCCCAGCCCGATCTATCACGCCGAGCGCCTGAGCCGTGAGGTGGGGGGCGCCCGCATCCTGCTCAAGCGCGAAGACCTCAACCACACCGGCGCGCACAAGATCAACAACACCATCGGCCAAGCCTTGTTGGCCAGCCGCATGGGCAAGAAGCGCATCATCGCCGAAACCGGCGCCGGGCAGCACGGCGTGGCCAGCGCCACCGTGGCCACCCGATTGGGGCTGGAGTGCGTGGTCTACATGGGGGCCACCGACATCGAACGGCAGAAGATCAACGTCTACCGCATGAAGCTGCTGGGCGCCACCGTGGTGCCGGTGACCAGCGGCAGCGCCACCTTGAAGGACGCGCTCAACGAAGCCATGCGCGACTGGGTGACGAACGTGAAGGACACCTTCTACATCATCGGCACCGTGGCCGGCCCCGACCCGTACCCGCGCATGGTGCGGGATTTCAATTCGGTGGTTGGGCGCGAGGCGCGCCAGCAGGTGCTGACCGAATACGGCCGCCTGCCGGATGCGGTGACTGCCTGCGTTGGCGGTGGCAGCAATGCGATCGGCGTGTTTCACGCCTTCCTGAACGACCCATCGGTGCGCATCGTGGGTGCCGAAGCGGCCGGGGACGGCATCGACACCGGCCGCCATGCGGCCTCGCTGGCGGCAGGCCGGGTGGGCGTGCTGCATGGCAACCGCACCTACGTGATCTGCGATGACGATGGCCAGATCATCGAAACCCATTCCATCTCCGCCGGTCTGGATTACCCCGGCGTTGGCCCCGAGCACGCCTTCCTGAAGGACATGGGCCGTGCCGAATACGTCGGCGTGACCGACGAAGAGGCGCTGGCTGCCTTCCACCGCCTGACCCGCACCGAAGGCATCCTGCCGGCGCTGGAGTCCAGCCATGCGGTGGCGCAGGCCATCAAACTGGCGCGCGAGCTGCCCAAGGACGCCATCGTGTTGTGCAACCTGTCCGGCCGTGGCGACAAGGATGTACACACGATCGCTGCCCGTGAAGGGTTGTCGCTGTAAGCGGCTTTCACCTGAATTTGGCCGATGCCTTGAATTCGGCGAAAATGGCCGGTCACCTTTCCATTCCCTACAGGAGTTTCGGCCATGGCCGATGATCAGCAGCAGGTCCAGAATGCAGATGCGGCGCAGGCCGCAGCCGCGGGCGTCCAGTTTCCGCCGCAGTTTTTCGAGTGCGTCAACGAACATCTCGAGCTGAGTGATCGCCACGCACAGAAGTACGGTGGCAATGAGAGCAGCCTGTCCAGCCTATTCGCAGCCTCGCGTTTCAATGCCCACGTCTACCTGCTGAACGTCAAGCCGGTCAATGCGGCGGGCGAGCGCACGGCTTTTCTCGACCACATGACCACGCTGTACCGTCGCATGCTCAACGAGCATCTGGATGGCATGGGTGAAGAGCGCGGCATCGATGTCGGCGACTCCGAGCTGGCCGATGAATATCGTGCCGCCGGTGTGAAGGTTGGCCGTCTGAAGACTCAGGGCGGCACCCCGGCCGAAAGTTATGTGGCTGCCGCCGCCGCGGTGCCTCCGACGGCGGCCAACGAGTAATGTCGCGCCTGCAGCGTCGGCTGGATGCCTTGCGTGCCGCTGGCCGCAAGGCGCTGGTGCCCTTCATCACCGCCGGTGATCCCGCGCTCGATGCGACGCTGCCCGTCATGCGGGCGTTGGTCGAGGCGGGTGCCGACGTGATCGAGCTGGGGGTGCCCTTCTCCGACCCGATGGCCGATGGTCCGGTGATCCAGCGCAGCTCCGAGCGGGCACTGGCCCGGGGGGCCGGGATGGCCTATGTGCTGGACTGCGTGCGGGCCTTTCGCACGCAGGACGATGCGACACCGGTGGTCCTGATGGGGTATCTGAACCCGGTCGAAGTGCGCGGTGCCGAGGCATTTGCCAAAGCGGCAGCGGAGGCGGGCATCGATGGCATGCTGCTGGTTGATCTGCCGCCGGACGAAGGCGATGCCTATCGCGCCGCCTTCGAGGCGGCCGGGCTGGCTTTGATATCGCTGGCTTCGCCCACCACGCCGCCGGCACGGCTGGCGCAGTTGTGTGCGCAAGCACAGGGCTATCTGTATTACGTCAGCTATGCAGGCGTGACCGGTGCGGCGCATCTGGATGTGGGGGATGCCGGACGGCATCTCCAGCAGGTGCGTGCGCTGGCGCAGGTCCCGGTGTTTGCTGGCTTTGGCATCCGGGATGCTGCCAGTGCTGCCGCCATGGCCTGCCACGCCGAAGGTGTCGTCGTGGGCAGTGCCTTGGTCACGGCGATGGAAGGCAGCGACGGGGCGGCCGATGCGGCTGAGCGCGCCGGAGATTTCCTGCGTCCGCTCCGCACGGCACTGGATGAACTGGCGCGCTAGACTTTCATGACCTGCGGCCAGACCGCAGCGAAACCGGGCACATCGAATGAGTTGGCTGAAAAAACTGATGCCGGGTAACGGCATCCGCACCGAGGCGGGCAACGAGCGCAAGCGCAGTGTCCCGGAAGGTTTGTGGGAGAAATGCGACCAATGCGGCGCCGCGTTGTATCGGCCTGAGCTGGAAGCGAATCTCGAGGTTTGCCCCAAGTGCAACTTCCACATGCCGATCCGCGCGCGTGCGCGCCTGACGGCCTTGTTGGACGCGGGCATGGGCAAGGAAATCGGAGCCCAGCTGGGGCCAACCGACGTGCTCAAGTTCAAAGATCAGAAAAAATATGCCGACCGCATCAAGGCCGCGCAGAAAGCCACTGGCGAACGTGACGCCTTGGTGGCGCTGGAAGGTCAGCTGGCCGGTGCCCCAATCGTGGCTGCGTCGTTTGATTTCGCCTTCATGGGGGGGTCGATGGGCTCGGTGGTCGGGGAGCGCTTTACGCTGGCGGCCGAGCGTGCACTGGCGTTGCGCTGCCCCTTCGTTTGCTTCACGGCCAGCGGCGGTGCCCGCATGCAGGAAAGCCTGTTTTCGCTGATGCAGATGGCGAAGACGTCCGCGGCCTTGGGGCGGCTGCGCGCGGCGGGGCTTCCCTACATCGTGGTGCTTACGCACCCCACGACAGGCGGCGTCTCCGCCAGTTTCGCCATGTTGGGCGATCTGAATCTGGCCGAACCCGGTGCTTTGATCGGGTTTGCAGGCCAGCGCGTGATCGAGCAGACCGTACGCGAAAAATTGCCGGAAGGCTTCCAGCGCAGCGAATTTCTGCTCCAGCACGGCACTGTGGATCAGATCGTCGATCGTCGCGAGATGCGTGACCGACTGGCGCAGTTGCTGGCGATGCTGATGCGGCGTCCTGCGCCAGTCGTTGACGCGGAGGCGGCGTGAGCACACGCAAGTACTTCGGTACCGACGGCATCCGCGGCCGGGTGGGCGAGGGCCCGATTTCGGCTGATTTCGTGCTGCGTCTTGGCAATGCCTACGGTCACGCGCTGGCAGCCGCTGCAAGTGCGAAGCAGGAATGGCGCAAGCCAATGGTGGTGATCGGCAAGGACACCCGGATTTCCAACTACATGTTCGAGGCCGCGCTCGAGGCCGGGCTGGTTGCCGCTGGCGTGGATGTGCAATTGATGGGGCCGATGCCGACCCCGGCGGTGGCGCACCTGACCCATTCAATGCGTGCAGACGGCGGCATCGTGATTTCCGCCTCGCACAATCCGCATCACGACAATGGCATCAAGTTCTTCTCGGCAGAAGGCGAGAAACTGGATGATGCCACCGAGCTGGCCATCGAGGCCGCGTTGGATGCGCCGTTTTCCACGGTAGCTTCGGAAAAACTCGGCAAAGCCGTGCGTACCAGCGACACCATCGGACGCTATGTCGAGGCCTGCAAAAATTCGGTGCCCAAGGGCTTCCATTTGGGCGGCATGCGGATCGCGGTCGACTGCGGCAACGGGGCAACCTATCGCCTCGGCCCACTGGTTCTGCGCGAGCTGGATGCGCGGGTGGATGCCATCGGCGTCGAGCCCAATGGCATCAACATCAATGATGGCGTCGGCTCGACCCATCCTGAGGCATTGGCAGCGCGTGTGCGCGCCACGGGCGCGGCGCTTGGCATCGCGTTCGATGGCGACGGCGACCGCGTGCTGTTCGTCGACGGCGATGGCCAAGTGCGCGATGGCGACGATCTGCTGTACGTGCTGGCCTGTGACTGGCAAGACACGGGCCGCCTGCGTGGCCCGGTGGTCGGCACCCTCATGACCAATTTTGGATTGGAGCAGGCCCTTGCTGAGCGAGGCATCGGTTTTGTTCGCGCCAAGGTGGGTGATCGCTACGTACATCAGCAGTTGCTGGCGCACGGCGGCGTGCTGGGCGGCGAGGCCAGTGGTCACATCCTGTGTCTGGATCGTGCCAGCACCGGTGACGGCATCGTCAGCGCACTGCAGGTGTTGGAGGTGCTGCAGCGCCGTGGCGTGTCGCTGCAGCAGGCGTTGGCGGATCTCAAACGGGTGCCGCAGAAAACCGTCAACGTGCGCGTGACTGCAGGCTGCAAGCCGGTAGAGGTCGACAGCGTCAAGGCGGCATTGGCAGCAGCGCAACAGGCCGTGGCCGGACGCGGGCGTGCCTTTCTGCGCCCTTCCGGGACAGAGCCGGTGGTGCGGGTGACCGTCGAGGCGGATGATGCGGCCTTGGTGGATGCGACGCTGGCGTCGTTGGCACAAGCCGTGCGCGATGCCGCGGTCCATTCCATGACGCAACCCTTGGGCAGTAGTGAGACAGCAGCATGACTTCGCAAATCCCCACCCTCGACATCCATCGTTTCCACACGGATCGGGATGCCTTTGTCGCCGAACTTGGTGCCGCATACCGGGAGTGGGGATTTGCCGGCATCCGCAATCACGGCATTCCGCAGGCGCAGATCGACCGTGCCTACGAGACCTTCAAGGCATTCTTCGCACTTCCGGATGAAGTGAAGCGGGGCTATCACGTTGCTGGCGGTGGCGGTGCACGCGGCTATACCCCATTCGGTGTGGAAACGGCAAAAGGTGCCCAATATTCCGATCTGAAGGAGTTTTGGCATATCGGGCGCGAGATCCCGCGGGATTCGCGATACGCCGATGACATGCCGGAGAACCTCTGGCCGAAGGAAGTGCCGGCGTTTCGTGAAGTTGGCTACGGCCTGTACCAGTCGCTTGATGCATTGGGCGCGCAGGTGCTCTCGGCGCTGGCCCTGCATATCGGTTTGCCGGAAGACTACTTTGCCGACAAGACCAATTCTGGCAATTCGATCCTGCGTCCGATCCACTACCCACCAATCACCGCGGATGACATCCCGAACGTGCGCGCCGGTGCACATGAGGACATCAACCTGATCACCCTGCTGGTGGGCGCCAGTGCCGAAGGCCTCGAAGTGCTGTCGCGCAAGGGCGAGTGGGTGCCGTTCACTGCGGATGCCGACACCATCGTGGTCAACATCGGCGACATGCTGCAGCGTCTGACCAACCACGTGTATCCCTCCACCACGCATCGCGTGGTCAATCCACCCGGCGAGAAAGCGCGCCAACCGCGCTATTCCACGCCGTTTTTCCTGCATCCCAATCCGGATTTCCTGATCGACGTGCTGCCGTCCTGTGTCTCGCCGGACAACCCCAGCCGTTATCCCGAACCGATCACCGCACAGGGCTATCTGGAAGAGCGCCTGCGCGAAATCAAATTGAAATGAGGTCGTCAAGCATGCGTCGCAAACTCGTTGCCGGAAACTGGAAGTTGCAGGGCAGCCGTGACTTCGCCCACGCCTTGGTAGAGGCGATCGTGGCGGCAGAGGTCAGTGGCGTGGATCTTGCGGTCCTGCCCCCGTACCCCTATTTGGGTGAGCTGGTTGGGAAGTTCGATGGCAATGGCGTGGCCTTTGGTGCGCAGGACGTCAGTGCCCATGACAAGGGGGCCTACACCGGCGAGGTGTCGGCAGCCATGTTGGCGGATGTGGGCGCACGCTGCACCTTGGTCGGGCATTCCGAGCGACGCCAGTACCACGCCGAGAGCAACGAGCTGGTGGCGCAGAAGTTCGTGGCGGCGCAGGCGGCAGGGCTGATGCCGATCCTGTGCGTAGGTGAGCATCTCGAAGAGCGTGAAACCGGTAAAACCGAGTCGGTGATCCAGGCGCAACTTGCGGCAGTGCTGTCGCTGGCAGGCGTGGCAGCGTTTGCGAATGCCGTGGTGGCCTATGAGCCGGTTTGGGCCATTGGTACCGGCAAGACCGCCAGCCCCGAACAGGCACAGGCGGTGCATGCCTTCATCCGTAGCCAAATAGCGCTGCAGGATGCTAGAATCGCGGATTCGCTGCTCCTGTTGTACGGTGGCAGTGTCAAGCCAGACAATGCAGCCAGCTTGTTTTCGCAGCCCGATGTGGATGGCGGATTGATAGGTGGGGCATCGTTGTCGGCCGAAGATTTCGTGGCCATCGCCAAGGCGGCGGCCTGACTCAGACGGAAAAACCACACATGTTGTTGCAAATCGTCAATGTGCTGTATGTGCTGGTGGCGGTGGCGATCATCGCTTTCGTGCTCCTGCAGCAAGGTTCCGGCGCCTCAGCCGGCTCCGGGTTTGGCGGCGGCGCGTCCGCGACCGTCTTCGGTGCGCGCGGTGCGTCCAACTTTCTGAGCAAATCCACCAAATGGCTTGCCATCGCGTTCTTCACGATCAGCATGGGCATGGCGATGTATGCCAGCAAGCGAGCCACAGGCAATACACCAGCCCAAACGGATCTTGGCGTCATGGGGCAGCCCGCTCCCGCCGCTCCCGCTGCCCAGATCCCAACGGCGACAGTGCCGGAGGCTGCAGTACCTTCAGCTCCCGCGCAGACTGCAACACCGGCAACTACGCCGAAGGCTGTCACGATCGAGACAACGCAACAACCAGCACCGCAGGGTAAATGACGTAGAGCGGGAAGCGCGGTAGAATTGCGACCCCGTGTTGCAGTGCAATTGAAAATGCCCAGGTGGCGGAATTGGTAGACGCACTACCTTGAGGTGGTAGCGATTTAGGTCGTAGGGGTTCGAGTCCCCTCTTGGGCACCATGTAACGGTTTCAGGCAGTCCCGCAAAGACTCACGAAACCCCTGAAACCCGCCATTTAGGCGGGTTTTTTGTTGCCTAGCGTTCCCGGCCGTCCCATTGCAGCCCGCACATTGTGGGGGTACCGTTGGGGGTACTTGCCCCTGTAGAAGGTATCGGACGGCAAAAAGTGGGGGTATCGGCATGGCGGCGGATGCAGGCAAATTGACCGTGGCGGCTGTGAAGGCGTCCAAGCCGGGCAAGCTGGCGGACGGGGGCGGGTTGTTCCTGCTGACCCGAGAAACCGGCTCCCGGCTCTGGCGGATGCGTCCACGCCGATCGCCACCAGCACCGACACGTTGCGCACCTCGCCCGCCCAGGTGCGCTTGAGCACGATCCCGTCCAGGTACACGTACGGGTGCAATCGCCTCGCTGCGCCACGCCTCGATCCGTGCATACACCTTCTGGTTCAGGCGGTTTACCGCCCCGGCGCTCACCAGTGATGCCGGCATGCCCTCGCCCATCGACCAGCCCACGATGCGGCGCGAGTACACATCCATCACCACCGCCAGGTACAGCCAGCCCTCATCGGTTCCGATATAGGTGATGTCGCCCACCCACACCTGGTTGGGGTGCGTTGCCGTGAAGTTCTGCTGCAACAGGTTCTCCGCCACGGGAAGCCCGTGGTTCGAGTGCGTCGTGGCCTTGAACTTCCGCGCCGCCTTCGCCCGCAGGCCTTGTATTTCGATCCCCAGGCAGTTTCGAACGCGTCCAATTCGACCGCGGCTTCCTCGGCGCTGGCCGAGTGATAGATCCGCTGCAACGCGGCCACCACCGCCTTGGCATCGCCGCTGGCCACGTAGCGCAGGCTGGCGCGTACCAGATGCACGATGCACAACTGCGTGAGGGTCTTCGGGAAGGCTGCGGTAACCGCCTCGGGCAGGCCCTTGAGCCCGTCCATGCACGCAACGTAGATGTCCTGCACGCCGCGCTGGCGCAGCTCGGTGAGCACTGCCAGCCAGAACTTTGCACCTTCGTTCTCGGCTAGCCACAGGCCCAGCACTTCCTTCTCGCCGCGCAGGTTCACGCCCAGCACCACGTGTGCCGACTTGTTGATCACCTGCTTGTTCTGCTGCACCTTCACCACGATCCCATCCAGCCACACGATCGGATAGATCGCCTCCAGCGGCCGGTTCTGCCACAGCCGCGCTTCCTCCAGCACCGCGTCGGTCACCTGCGCGATCAGCGCGTGCGAGATCGTCACCCCATACAGGTCCACCAGCGCCGACTCGATGTCGCGCGTGGTCATCCCCTTCGCGTACAGGGTCAGAATCTTCTCTTCCATCCCGACCAGGCGAACCTGCCGCTTGGGCAGCAACTGCGGCTCAATCGTCCCGTCGCGGTCGCGAGGCGTCTCGATCTGCAATGCGCCCACCGAACTCTGGACTGTCTTGCGGCTCTTGCCATTGCGCGGGTTGCTACCCGACTTGCCGTGCCGCTCGTGGCCCAGATGGGCCTTCATCTCGGCTTCCAGCGACCGGTTGATCATGTGCTGGAGCATCTCCGAGTACAGCTTTTCCATCTCCTGCGGCGTGTTGTAGCCTGCCGTCAGCTCGTCCGACTGTGCCTTCGTCAGTGTCATGTGTCTGCTCCTCGCGGCCTCGCCGCATCGTCTCAAAGGGCAGTTACACAGTTCAATTTACAGTCCCTGCGGCCGCGGCGATGGCACAGTCTACGACGCCACGCCGAGGCCGCGAAGCGGTCTCGGCTTGAACGACTTGTTAGCGGCCACCCTCGCTTGCTGCTTCTACGGCTTGCTTTGTATGAAGCAATCGCTGCCCAGTTGCGTTCACAGTAGCGGTGTGCTCAAGCAAAGTGCGCAATTGAGCCCCGGTGAGCTGCGGATTCACGGCCAGCACCTTGGCCGCGGCATTAGTCACTAGCGGCGTTGCCATTGAAGTTCCCGACGGGAACGATAGCGCGCCACCTGGCAAGCGTGCGGGAACCCGATCGCCATTCGCATAGAGCGTGACTTCCGGTCCGGTGTTTGTGAAGTCCGTGATGGTGCCATTGCGGTCAACAGCGCCGACGAGAATGAAGTTGGGTAGCGAGAATCGCGTAGCTGGATTGGCCGACTCGATGCTGGCACCTGCATTCCCTGCCGCGCCGACGAAAAGCACATCGGGTGCGGACGCCATGCCGTCGCGCAGAACGTCACGGATACGCTCGACCGTGTAGCGCGCCAAGCTCTGCCGCTCATTCAGCGGCATGTCAGGGGCGCATTGCTCCAGATTGCTCAAATAGGATTTCTCGAATCGCCCCCAGGACATGTTGACGACTCGTACTTTGTTCTCAATCAGGAACGCGAGAAGGTCACGCATGGAGTCTGCCTCGCGATCCGCCAGTTCCCGAGTCCAGCAAGGCACAGGAGGAGATCCGTGCCACCACTCCATGCGGGCGATGACAATCTCTGATCGAGCGTGCCCAGTGAGTGAAATGTCAGCGACCGCTGTGCCGTGTGTATAGCCACCCCACCGCCCGACCACTGCATCGAACTCGGCGGCCTCGGCAGGCGACTGTCGCTTGAGAAGCTCTGAGAGCGCCTTGGCTCGAGCGCTCTCGACACGCCCGTCACGGTCATCGGACGCCTGCAGTATCTGGTTCAGTTCGTCCTTCCGCTTGGCTATCGACTCGGGCAATACAGCTAACGGGGTGTCCTGCCGTCGCTTGAACGCGTCGTAGCCACGCACGATGGGCTGGCCGTTTGGATCACGCGCCAATTGCTTGTCAAACAGCGTGGTGTCAACGCCGCTGTCCCAAATCGCGATCCGAACAACGGGAACCTTCGGGTCGGCAGGAATTCGCACGTCTCTCGACGCCCAGAAGGTATCGTCTGGCGAAGTTGCGCTTTGCGCTGGAGCAACAGTACTGGCACAGAGCAGTACGACAGCAGAGATCCCAATCAAGGTTCTTCGGTGAGACATGAGAGAGTTCCTCATTGAGTAAATAGCGATAATTCCGAGTGGTCGCTAACACTTGAGTTAAGCCGCGCCGCTGCGGCATGGATGCCGAAGCGAGCGCGGCGGATTGCGAGACGTGATCACGACGCCGCGAAGCGGTGTCGGCTTGAACGAATTGTTAGGTTGATAGTGCAGGAAGCTTTGGCAACGAACAAGGTGCTCGCCCCTGTTGACCGCTGTTGCGCCTGGTGGCGCCGCGGGTTGCTGCAAGCGCACGGAGGAGGAACAAGCGTGATAGGCGAGACAACGCGATTTGGGGAATTGCGGGCGCCACGTGTGGAGGTTTGAGGCGCCAGGGTGATCTGACCGAAGGCCAATTTGCGCGCGGGAAGAGCAGGGCGAAATCGTGTCAGATCTCAGTGCCATGAAAACCAAAATAATTAATCACCAACCTAACAGTTTCGGCTTGAACGAATTGTTAGGCAAAAGTCATTTTACCCAAATCCCGCCGCCTTGAGTACAGCTCTATGGGCCTTCATCTCGGCTTCCAGCGACCGGTTGATCATGTGCTGGAGCATCTCCGAGTACAGCTTTTCCGTCTCCTGCGGCGTGTTGTAGCCTGCCGTCAGCTCGTCCAACTGCGCCTTCGTCAGTGTCATGTGTCTGCTCCTCGCGGCCTCGCCGCATCGTCTCAAAGGGCAGTTACACAGTTCAATTTACAGTCCCGAATTGTTAGACAAGCGCCTTATGCAACGCGCTTGCTCAACAACTCTGCCATGCGAGTTTGCCAGCCGGGACCGGTGGCTTTCCAAGCGGCGAGCACAGTCTCAGGAAGGCGGATAGTGACCTGCTTGCGTGGATTGGTCGCGACAGGGCGACCGCCGCGTTTGACGGTGCCGCGCGAAAGCATGTCATCCGTCAACTCCGGCAACTCAGAGTATTCGGCCGACTTGATCTTGTGCGAGTCCACACGCTTGAGGTCAGATTTCAAGGTATGGGCCGATGCGGGCTTGTTCACGTTCATTGGCTTTCCTCATGCTGAAGACGTGGCGGACTGCGCCTCGTGGCGTGTAGCCAATGACAACGAGGCGGCCAGCAAGATGGCCATAGCAGATGATGCGCGTTTCGCCGTAATCCCGCCGAGTGTCTTCAACCTCGAACGTCAGGCCTGCGAAGACCAATGGAGCATCTTCAAAATCGAGGCCGCGTTCATCAAGCGTCTTCTGTCTCTTGGCTGGATCGTAGCTGATGCGCATGAGTTATTGTACCTACAACAACCTGCGAGCGCAAGACCCTAGCTGCGCTTGTCTAACACTTGAGTTAAGCCGCGCCGCTGCGGCAGGGACGCCGAAGCGAGCGCGGCGGAATGCGAGACGTTATCACGACGCCGCGAAGCGGGTTCGGCTTGAACGAATTGTTAGCCGTCATGGCTGTGACTGGCTCAATTCC
>CAUJJG010000010.1 GCA_963205445.1 Pseudomonadota bacterium | reverse complement strand
CTGGTGCACGAAGGCGTGCTGACGATGGAGTTCAAGGGCAGCGCCGACGACCTGGCGCGGATCTGCCACGCCCATCCGTCGCTGTCGGAAGCGGTGCACGACGCCGCGATGGCGGTGCACAAACGCGCGATCCACAAGGCCAACTGACGCCAACTGGTTCGGCTTGCGGCCGGATCGCGGCGCGAGGTTTCCGCGACACGCCGCAAGTACGTCCATGTAGGCTAATCGGCGGCATCCATGCCGCCGATTGTCGCGAAAACCCCACGCCACGCTCCGGCCTTGTTGACATGCCAAGCAAAACCACGGCGCACTTCGGTGCGCCGTTTTCTTTGCTGGCGGGCGATAATCCCCGCATGAAAACCCTCTGCGTGTATTGCGGCTCCAATGCCGGCAACGACCCCGCTTACGCCACCCTTGCCCGTGACCTGGGCGCGCGTCTTGCGCGGGATGGCATCACCCTGGTTTACGGCGGTGGCAATGTCGGTCTGATGGGCATCGTGGCCGATGCCGTGCTGGCCGGCGGCGGCGAAGTGATCGGCGTGATCCCCCAGCAGCTGGTCGATTGGGAAGTGGCCCACAAGGGCTTGACCCGGCTGGAGGTCGTGCACTCCATGCACGAGCGCAAGCAGCGCATGTTTGAACTGGCCGACGGCTTCATCGCCCTGCCCGGCGGCTTTGGCACCTTGGATGAAATGTTCGAGATGCTCACCTGGCGCCAGCTTGGCCTCGGCAAGAAACCCTGTGTTTTCCTTGGCATCAATGGTTTTTGGCAGCCGCTGATGACGATGCTAGACACCATGGTCGAGCAGCGCTTTTTGCATCCTGAACAGCGGGCCGACATGCTGCACACGAGCGACATCGATGCCACGTTGACGTGGATGCGCCACTACGTCCCGGCACAGGCCGACAAATGGCTGGACGAAAAACGCCGCGGCCAGCTGAAACTCTCCTCGGAGGACGTATGACCCTGCCCGTCAACTTTCGTGGCTTTCGCATCCACAACGACGACGCTGGCTACCGCAGCGGGATCGAGACGTTGTCACTGGACCAGCTCAATCCCGGCGAGGTGCTCATCCGCACCGCCTACTCTTCCGTCAATTACAAGGATGCGCTGGCCGGCACCGGTCGCGGCAAGATCCTGCGGCAGTTCCCGCTCGTCGGCGGGATCGATGTCGCCGGCCATGTGGTTGCCTCCAGTGATCCGGCCTTCAAGGAGGGCGATGCCGTGCTGGTCACCGGCAGCGGGCTGTCGGAAACCCGCGACGGCGGCTATGCCGAATACGCACGGCTGGATGCGCGTTGGGTGATTCCGCTGCCCGCAGGCCTGTCCCTGCGTGAGGCGATGATCCTGGGCACCGCCGGCTTCACCGCTGCGCTGGGCCTGCTGCGAATGGAAGACAACCGGCAGACGCCCGCATTGGGCCCTCTGGCCGTGACCGGCGCCACCGGCGGCGTGGGCTCGCTGGCCATCGCCATCTACCGCAAAGCCGGCTATGAGGTGCACGCCATCAGTGGCAAACCCGAGCATGCCGCTTACCTGAAGGCCTTGGGGGCTTCGGAAGTGTTGGGCCGTGATGCGCTGTCCACAACCAAGCCAATGGATTCGGCCCGCTTCGGCGGCGGCCTGGACAACGTCGGCGG
The DNA here is from genome assembly GCA_963205445.1 of Pseudomonadota bacterium. GTDB lineage: Bacteria > Pseudomonadota > Gammaproteobacteria > Xanthomonadales > Xanthomonadaceae > Thermomonas. The sequence continues at coordinate 16,671 of CAUJJG010000010.1, read as the reverse complement.
GCCGATGCTGGCCGCGTTGTTGGCGCAGACCGCCCCCTACGGCAACGTCGCCAGCTGCGGTCTGGCTGCTTCGCACGAGCTGCACGCCACCGTGATGCCCTTCATCATTCGTGGTGTGTCCCTGCTGGGTGTGGCCTCGGCCGGCACCGCAAGCGATATCCGCAAGGAGGTCTGGCGGCGACTGGCCGGCGACTGGAAGCCGGCGCAGCTGGACACCATCTGCACCCGCGAAGCCACGCTGGACACATTGCCGGAGGTCTTCGAGCGCATGCTGGCCGGCGGTGCACTGGGCCGCACCGTGGTGCGCATCGCAAACCCCGCGTGAGTGGCTTGCAGGCCGCGCCACGCCGGCTACAATCAAACCGAACTTCCGGGGATCCCCATGGCACGCATCCTGATCGTTGACGACTCACCCTCCCAGTTGATGAGCATCCGCCGCATCGTCGAGAAGCTCGGCCATGACGCCCTGACCGCCGAGGACGGCGCCGCCGGCGTGGAAGCCGCCAAGCGTGAAATTCCCGACCTCATCCTGATGGACGTGGTCATGCCCAACCTCAATGGCTTTCAGGCAACCCGTTCGATCACCCGCGACCCGTCCACCCGGCATATCCCGGTCATTCTGGTCACCACCAAGGATCAGGACACCGATCGCGTGTGGGGCATGCGCCAGGGCGCCAAGGCCTACATCACCAAGCCATTCAACGAGTCCGACCTCTCGGACATCATCGCCCAGTATTTGGGCGGAAGCCCCGGCGCGGCCTGAGAGTGCCGGCCGGCCTTGACGCGGGGGCCAGTTGCGGCCCCCACTGACGGTGGGTATTACCCGTCGCGTCGCCAGTCGTCGGCAAACGCGTCCTGCATGCCCATGTAGGCCTTGCGCTGCGCCTCTGTCTTGGCCTTCGGTGCAAGGATTTCCAGTTCCACGATCTGGTCACCGGCCATCGCACCACCAGTCCCCGGCAGCCCCCGCCCGCGCAAGCGCAACTTGCGCCCGGATTCCGAATCGGCCGGGATCTTCAACTCCACCGCCCCCCCCAATGTCGGCACGCTGACCGTGGCGCCCAGCGCCGCTTCCCACGGGGCCACAGGCAAGCTGTAGATGATGTTCAGCCCATCGACTTCAAACCTTGGATCGGCGGCATAGTCCACTTCAAGCAACAAGTCTCGGCCAGCATTGCCCTGCCGCGCCAAGCGAATCACCTGCCCCGGCTTCACGCCTTTGGGCACCTTCACTTCCAGCGTGCGCCCATGCACGGAGATGCGGACGCTGCCGCCCCCGTGTACGGCCTGCAGGGGAACCGACAGCTTGGCTCGGGTATCGCCTGCAGGCGCGTTTGCACGACCGGCGGTATGACCACGGCCACGACCGAACATGCTTTCGAAGAAATCGGAGAACCCCCCGCCGGCACCACCGCCGCCGAACACTTCCTCGAAGTCGAACTCGGGACGGCCCCCTGGCCCCTGGCCGAAGCCCCCAGGCGGCGCCCTGACCTCGTCGCCCGGACGGTACCCCCGCGCCCGAAGTTGGTCATACGCTTTGCGCTTGGCAGGATCACGCAGGGCCTCGTAGGCCTCATTGATCGCCTTGAAGCGTTCTTCGGCGCCTTTTTCCTTGCTGACATCGGGGTGATATTTTCTGGCCAGGCGCCGGTAGGCCGTCTTGATCTCCGCCTCGCCTGCGCCGGGCTCAACCCCCAGTGTGTCGTAATAGTCCTTGAATTCCATCGTTGCTCCGTGCGGCGGCCTCGCGACGAGGTTACTCCATCGACCAAGGCACACCGGGTTAGACTGGTATCCCCCCTGAAATAAGGCGCACGACATGCCGATTCAAGCCGGTGACCGCATACCGGAAGCCGTTTTGCAGTACATCGACAACGGTGTGCACCGCGTCGATACCCATACCTTGTTCGATGACAGGAAGCTGGTCCTTTTCGCCGTGCCGGGGGCGTTCACCCCAACCTGTTCGGAACGGCATCTGCCGAGCTTCATCGCCCAGTTCAACGCCTTCCGTGCCAGAGGCATCGAGGTTGCCTGCATCGCGGTCAACGACGCCTTCGTGATGCAGGCATGGGGCAAGGACCAGCATGTGCCGGCGGGATTGCGCATGCTGTCGGACGGCAATGGTGATTTCACCCGTGCCCTCGGCATGGAGCTCGACGCCAGCGGTTATGGCATGGGCATGCGCAGCAAGCGCTACGCACTTTACGCCGACAATGGCCTGGTGAAGGCGCTGTGGGTGGAAGGCCCCGGTGAGTTCAACGTGTCTTCTGCGGAATACGTGCTGGCCCATCTCCCCGACTGAGCATTCAGCGCGGTCTGCCTCAGGGCAACCGTATCTCGAACTGCAGGCTGTCCCAAGCCCCGCTGTCCGTCAGTGCCGTCAACTCGTGACGGCCCGGCTGCCGGAACGTTTGCAGCAGCGTGCCTCCCGCTTCGCTTTCTCCGATCCAGCGGCCATCCAGCAGCCATTGCACGCGCGAACTGGCACCAAGCGCGCGCAACCCCAGCTTGACGCCCCCCTCCCCACCAGGAGGCGGCACCAACGTCGCACCAGCCACGACCCCCTCGATGTGCACCGTCGCCAGCCCGCCCCGGCCATCATCCTCGCAGTCCGGGGCAAGCCCGGGCAGGCTGGATTGTGCGCGCCACGCCTGCGGCAGCCAGGGCGTGACCAGCGCCGGCCAGCGGGCCAGCACGCGCGCTTCACGCACATGCGGCAGACGGCAGTCCGCCGACAACCGCTGTCCATTGCGGGCATCCACGTCGAATTCCACCAACCCGGCACTCCAGCGCCGCGCATCACGCTCCGCAAAGGTCGGTGGCACCCCGCCATCCAACGTCCACGCTGGCATCCGGCGCTGGCACAGGTACGGTGACTGAGCGCTGGCAGCAGTGCCCAGCGGCCAGCAGATGTCCTGCTCCACCACGCCTGCCGGTGGCGGGGAGCGCGACACCGTCCTGCCAGCGCGAGGCAGGCTGTCAACTACCTCGAACAGCAAGGGCAGCGCGGTGATGGCGCCATACTGGCCCGGCAGTGGCGTGCCATCCGGCCGCCCCACCCAGACACCCACCGTATAGGCCGGTGTAGCCCCAACCGCCCAGGCATCCCGAAACCCGTAGCTGGTGCCGGTTTTCCACGCCAAGGCAGGTCGACGACTGGTATCGAACATGCCATCGGGCTCGCCAGGCCGCGGCATGGCCGCCAGCATCTCGCGCACGATCCAGGCCGCACCGGGGGACAGCAGACGACGCTCCAGCGAGGGTGCATCGGGGGTATGCCGCACGCGTCCGGCGATTCCTCCCCGCTGCAAGGCCGAGAACGCCCCCACCAGCTCTTCCAGGCGCGCCCCGGTCCCGCCGAGGATCAGGGACAGGTTGGGCTTCACCCCCCGCGGGAAACGCAGGCTGAGGCCGGCGTGCTCCAGCCGCGCGGCAAATCGCGCCGGCCCCACCCGGTCCAGCAGGTCGACGGCTGGGATGTTCAGCGACAGGCGCAATGCCTCGGCGGCACCAACCGGGCCATTGAAAGCGGTATCGAAATTGGCGGGACGGTAGCCCCCGAAAGACTGCGGCGCGTCCACGAGCAGGCTTTCCGAATGGATCAGGCCATCGTCCAGCGCCATTCCATAAAGAAATGGCTTGAGCGTGGAGCCGGGGGAACGCCAAGCCTGCACCATATCCACATGACCAAGCCGATCGCGGTCTGCGAACGCCAGCGAACCGATGTACACCCGCGACTCCATGCTGGCGTTGTCCACCACCAGCAATGCGGCGGACGTCCGCGGCGGCAGCTGGGCGAAATACGCGGCGACGCGCTCCTCCATGGCACGCTGCAGGCCGGCATCCACGGTGGTGACGATGCGCGAACTGAATGGCGCTGCCTGATGCAGGCGTTGGGCCAGCAAAGCGGCGGCCATGGGCTGGCGAAGGCGCCGGGACACCACGGTTTCAATGCGGGCATCCTGCACCTGCGCCTGTGTCCACATCCCCTGCTGGGCCATGCGGGCCAGCAATTTGTCGCGAGCAGCCTGGGCCGCCTCGGGATGCCTGTCTGGCCGCAAGCGACTGGGTGACTGCGGCAGCACCGCCAGCAGTGCCGCTTCGGCATGCGAAAGGCGCAACGCTGGCTTGCCCAGATAGGCCCAGCTGGCGGTTTCGACGCCTTCGATGGTGCCGCCGAACGGCGCTCGCTGCAGATACAGGCCAAGGATTTCCCGCTTGGAGAGATGCGCCTCCAGCTGCAGGGCGCGCAGCAGCTGGCGCAGCTTTCCCCCCATTTGCCGCGTACGTCCCTGCTGCAAGGCCGGGTCCAGGATGCGGGCCACCTGCATGGTCATGGTCGACCCCCCGGAAACGATCCGGCGCCCCCCCAGCCATTGCAGACCCGCGCGCCCCAAGGCGACCGGATTCACCCCCGGATGCCACCAGTACCAGCGATCCTCATACCCCAGCAAGGCCTCCAGATACAGCGGCGACACCGTCTCTACCGACGCCGGATACCGCCATACCCCCTTGGTGTCGGCAAATGCCCGCAGCGGACTGCCGTCGCGCGCCACCACCACGCTGCCCGGATCGCGCCCATCGGGCAGAGGCAACGGATTAGTAGCGTCCAGCACCAGCAGTGCCGCCAGCAATACCGCCGCGCCCCAACGCAGGATGCGCCAGACCCAGCGCGCCCCTGTCCTGCACCAGGGGCGCCTTTCGGCTTGACTCAAGGCTGCACCACGGTCACCCGTGCCGGCACCGCCTTGCCCACGCCACGCAGCAGGGGCTGATACATGTCCTCCACCAGGGGCGGCGGCACCGTGTAGTTGCCGGGCGTCACCGCACGTACCAGATAGAACAGACGCGCCGTTTCACCCTGCGATAGCTTCAACACGGCCACATAGCGATCATCCCGGAACTCTTCGTGCTGCACCTGGGCGGCACTGTCGCGCTCGGTCAGGTTGATGCCATCCACGGTGATCTCGGCCCATTGCTTGGCATCGGACAGGTTGAAATTTTCGATTTCCAGGCCTGCCGGCAACAGATCGGTGAGTAGCGCATCCGGCATGGCACGGTCGCTGGTGATCGCCAACCTGACGATCAGAGCCTCGCCTTCCTTCAAGGGCCGCGGCGTCCACGGGTTGCCGGAGGTGTCGTAGAGGGCACGCTCGACCTTCACCACGCTGGCATCTGCAGCCGGCGCCTGACGCGGCACGCCGGCCACATCGAGGCTGGCATAGAACGGGCCATCGCCCTGTGGCAGGAAGCGCAGCCCCTGTGCCAGCCCCTTGTCATCGACCTCGCGGGCAAAGCTGCGAACGGCTTCCACCGCCTCACGCGCCTCCCCTGTGCTGAAGGTGCCGGCGAGGGTCTTGTCGTGCTTGACCAGCAAAACTTTGCCTAGCCGCGCCAAGGCCGCCTGCTCCTGGGTACTCAGCCAGAACCAGGATGCGGCACGTCGGCGCGCATCCAGCTCACGGCCCAGCTCAGCCAGCGTAGCGCCCGCACTGGCGGGCGCCAGCCCACGCGCATGCACCAAGGCCAGCATCATCGCCAAATCACGCAGGGGGCTGCCGTAATCCCCCAGCCACCCCGGGCGATCCCCCTTGAACGCGAAGCCCGCGTCAATCGCCTTCACACCTCGCGCACGATCGCCCTGCAAGGACAAGGCCAGCCCCAGATGCACCAGCGGCAAGCCTTTCAGGGCCAGCTTGCGGTCGTTGTCATACAGGGCACGCAAGGTGCCCAGAGGCGCGCGGTTGACCCTTGCCAGGACATAACCGGCATGGGCCTTGTAGGCAAATTTGAGGTACTGGCGGTGGTCACGCCCATAGAATTCGTTGCCGCCCGACAACAGATCCTCGCTGAGACGCTGCAAGGCCTTCTGCAGCATGCCATCGGGCACGGCAAAGCCGGCTTCTCTGGCATCCAGCAGGAACTCGGCCACATAGGGCGTCAGCAAGGGGTCCACCTGGCCGTCGTCCCCCCAGAGCGAGAAATGGCCGTTGCTCGACTGCAACGCCGCCAAGCGCCCAAAGGCCCCTTCCATGCGGGCCCGGCGGGCGGCGCCGTCCAACCCGGATACGCCGAACTGTTTGGCAACGCCGGCTTCCAGAATGAGGGCGGCAAACCCCTTGCTGGTGGTTTGCTCGGCGCAGCCATAGGGGTAGTCCAAGGCCCCCTTGAGTGCACTGCCGAAGGGGATTGGCGGCAAGGCACTGACCTGCATGCGGGCCCGCACCGAACCCGGCAGCAAGCCTTCGGCCTGCGCCCGCCCGAGGCTGACCGTCGCCTCGGTTGCCAGCGTCAGGCTTTCGGAGCGTACGACTGCCGGCCAGGCGGGGCGCACCGGCAGATCGTACTTGCGATCTACCTGATTGCCATTGCCTTCCACGCGCACGCGCACTTGCGCCGTGCCGAACCCGTCCTCCGCGGTCAGCGGGAAGCTGAAGGTTGCCTTGGCTTCCGGCGCCAAGGACACAGCCTTTGCCCCCGCCGCCACGCTGACGGGCCCCAGCCCATCGATACGGACATTGAAATTGCCGGCTTTGCCCGTGTAATTGCTCACGTCAAGCGTGACCGTGGCCCGGTCACCCGGCGCCATCACCCTGGGCATGCTGGCCTCCGCCACGATCGGCGCCCGCACCACGACTTCGGCGTCGGCCTTGCCGTATGTCGCGTCGGCAAAAACCACGGTGGAGACCCGCAGGGTGCCGTTGAAGTCGGGCACGTTCAGGCGCACCTGGGCATTGCCCTTGGCATCCAGCTGCACCGGCCCGGAAAACAGGTCCACCGTCTGCACGCGTGCCGTTGGGCGCCGAGCCTGCGGCAGGGCCACCAATGCCATGTCGCCGCCGAACCGCAGCTTGGCCAGCCCGCCCTCGAAACTCTCGATCACCCGGCCGTAGATGTCCCAGGCATCTACGCCCAGCCGCCGTTGCGCGAAGAAATGTGCAGCCGCATCCGGCACCGGGAAGCGGGTGATGTTGAGAATGCCCACATCCACCGCTGAAACCGTGGCATGCGCCCGCTGGCCGGCCAGCTTCGGCGCACTCAGATTCACCTGCAGGGGCTGTTCGGGGCGCACCAGAGACTTCACCGCCAGCTGCACCGGGGTCTGGCGCTCCCTGCGATCCATCGGCACGAAGACCTCCCCCACCGCACGTGCCGGCGTGACCTTGCTGACCGCGCTGCCGCCCCGGAACACCAGAGCCGTGATGTAGATGTCATGGCGCTCCCAGTCCTGCGTGACCGGGATCTCCAGCACGGTACCCGCCTTGACCGCCAGAGACTGGACATGCAGCAGCCGGTCGCTTTCCACCAGCACCAGGCCATTGCCCGCATGCGGCGGCGTGAGCGTCAGCTTCAGCGTGTCGCCGGCACGATAAGCGGTCTTGTCCAGCGCCAGTTTGACCTTGTCCGGACGCGCATCCAACCCACGATTCTCATCGTCCCAGCCCCAGCCCGCACGGAAGGGATAGCGCATGGTCAAGCCGGTGGCCGGGTCGTGGACATCAACGCGGTATTCGCCCCATTGCACCGCAAAATCCAGACGCAGCGCCGTCGTGCCGGCAGCCACGCTGCGGGTTTCCACTGTTTCGAAACGACGGGTGAAGTCGTAATTCCAACCGTTGTCGTCGTGGGTCCAATGGTAGTCACGGTGTTCGCGCACCAGACTGACCTTCAGCCCTGCCGCCGGCCGCGGTTTGCCATCCCGGTCGTAACGCATCAGCTGGAAACCCACCTGCGCATTGGCCTGCGCGCCCTCCGCATCGTCAAACAGCGGCCGCAGCGCCACCAGGGCATCGGCAGGCCAGAGGGTGCGCGACAGGCTTCGATTGATGCTGCGCCCACCGGTTTCGTACAGGCTGCCAGCAACGATCACCTGCACGGGGGTATTGCCTTTGACCTCCTCCGGCAAGTCGATGCCCTGCCGCAGGCGGCCCTGTGCATCGAGTTTCGCATCGATGACGTCCTCGGCTTCGGCAGGCAGGCGCACCGTGGGATCACCGAAGAACCATCCTTTGAGTGCAGGCAGCGGATGTTGGTCCACCCGAACCGCCAGCTTGGCGGTGAACCGGCTGCCATCGGCCGGCGCGCCATACAGATAAGCCCCTTGCGCCTGCAGCTGCAACGGCTGCCCCGGGGCCAGCGTGGCCTGTGCGCTGGAAAGGTCCAGCTTCATCCGTTCGGGCAGGAACTCCTCGATGCGCAGGGTCATGCCCTGGACGGCATCCTTGCTTGCAGGGTCAGTGCGGAACTCCACGGCCCAGCGCCCGGTGGGCGCTTCGGCAGGAATCGTTTTCTCGAACCGGAAATACCCCTGGGCGCCGGGCACGAGCTTCGATTCCACAAACAACTTGCCGTCGGGCTGCTTGAGCCGCACGAACAACGGCTGCGCCTTGCCGTCCTTGGTCGTCACCGGGCGCCCGTCGTGATCGCGCAGCAGGGCGGCGATGCGAACGGTCTCACCGGGCCGATACAGATCCCGGCCCGACCAGGCAAACACGTCGAACCAAGCCTGGTTGCGCCCGTTGACATCGAACTCCGAGAGATCCAGCGCCGGCTGGTTGAACGGCAGCATCGACATGTCCTTGCCGCGTTGGGCAATCAGCACATGGGCAGCGTCCAGCGTGTAATTCAGCAGTGCGTTGCCCTTGCCATCGGTGGCGGCCTTGAAAATCGCCTCACCCTTGGCATTCAAGACCTTCAGGTCAACCTTGCCCAAGCCCTCGCCACTGGCCAACGAGGCGGTGTGCACGAACAGCTTGTCCTTGTACGCCCGCACATGCAGTCCGATGTCGCTGACGGTAAACCAGGCCACATCGAACTCATCCTTGAAAGTGCCGGTCCGCTTCATGACCGCCAGATAGAGGCCCGGCTGCTGCAGCTCACGTATGTCCTGCACGGGCAGGTAGGTCAGCACCCGTTCGTTGCGCGCCCCGCCCAGCAGGAACCGATTGACGTAAACCGAGTCGGCCAGTTTCGAGATGGGGGCCCGGCTGTCGGGGTCGGCCGCGTCATACCAGGAGGGGTCCAGCTGCCAACTGCTGCGCCGCCCGGCACGTTGGTAGTCGGTGAAGAACTTCGGCATCGCTGATTCGCGCACCCGCAGGAATTCGACGTCGACCTCATCCACGTTGATCGAGACGACCGGCAGCCCGCGCGAGTCTTTCGCCGGCAGCACGCTCCCTTGCGAAGCAAAGCCCACCACCGGGTCCAGTTCGCCGGTGAATACCTTCAGGGAGACATCCTTGCCAAGCTTCGTGCCATCTGCCGCGGCCAGCGCGGCGGAGAGGGTCACGGTATAGGTCTTGTTGGCCTCCACATAGGGAAACCGCAGGATCGTGCCTTGCTCATCCAGCGTCCATCCGCTTTCACCATCCCCCTTGGCGTCGATGGTGAGCAGCTTGTCGAAATCCTGCGTGCCCACCAAGGGGCGCGAGAATTCGATGGCCACGGCCAGGCCATCGCTGCGCTGATCCGGCCAGCTGCGCACCACGGCAAAGCCCTTGACGGCCTCGCGCTGCGTCTTGATGGCCTCGCCCCCCGCCTGCGGCAGGTCTCCGCCCGGCGTGCGCTTGCAGGCGGGCAGGCACAGTGCGAACAGGCAAAGCAGCAGCCACAGCGCTGCTTGCAAGGGTGCATTCCGTACGCGCATCGTCTCGGCTCCATCCTGTGTCTGCTTCGAGTATAGGACGCGAAAACCAATACCAAGCGGCCGGGCGATCAAAAAGAAAACGCCCGAGTTGCCTCGGGCGTTTTGGTCTTGCGTTGCTGATCGGAAGGGTCAGAACTTGTACTTGAAGCCGACCTGCACCGACCACTGGGAAATGCCCTGGTCGAAGCCATCGGAGTCGCCATTGGCCACGGTCGGCTCATCGGCGAAACGGTAGTTGTACACGTACTTGCCGTTGTAGATGCCCTGGAGCGACGCCACGCGTGCATCCGCATAGAAGCCGTAATCCAGAATGTTGCCCCACTTCTTGTTCAGCAGGTTACCCACGTTCTGGATGTCCACCCAGATCTCGGACTTGTGGCCCTTGAAGAAGCCCGGCAGCTCCTGCGCCAGGCGCAGGTCGAACGTGTTCACCCAATCAGCACGGAAGGCATTGGTGCCAGCAACCGAACCGCGGATCTTGTTCAGATCCTCGTTCTTCTCCAGCCATTCGAAGAACGCCTTTTCCATCGCCGCATCGGCAGTGAACACGCCGCTGGTGCTCAAGGTACCAAACAGCACGTCGCCGGGGCCGGTGGGCACGTAGAAGAGGTCGTTCGCGGTGCGGGTGTCACCATTGGCGTCATTCACATAGACATAGCTGAACGGACGGCCGCTGCGGCCTTCATAGACAAGGCCAACGCGGGTTTCGTAGTCACCGAAGAACTTGTGCTTCCAGTTCAGGCTGCCGCTGAAGCGGTCCTTGATTTGGTAGCGCGCGGTGGTGGCCACTTCTTCGTTGGCGTTGAAGCCGTACTGGTACCCCCAGCCCGAGCTGGCCGTGGAGCTGGTCAGCGGGCCCACTTCCGTGGCGTGGGTATAGGTGTAGCCGATGTTCCAGTACCAGTCGCTGTCACGGCTCCAGGGCTTGCTCAGGTTGACGGTCAACTGCTGCGTGCCACCCTTGTCGGTGTTGTCGATCAGGAAGACATTGTTGAAGCGGGTATCGCGGCCATAGCGGGCATCACTGTTGGACCACGCCTTGCCGGTCTTGCCCGGGTTCCAGTACAGCTCACGACCATCCGGGCCGATGAAGGCATAGGCCGGGTCCTGACCCGGGGCATTGATCTTGCCGATGCCCAGGCTCTTGTAGAAAAGACCGTTGTTGACCTTGGTCAACATCAATTCGGCCGAGAACACCGTGTCCATCCAGCCCGTTTCGGTATCGAACGCCAGGTTTGCCTTCCAGATCGACGGCAGCTTGAAATCATCCGCAACGAAGTTGACGTTTTGCGCGCCCGAGCTGCCGCCCCCCGCAGGCACGGTCTGGTTCTGGCCATCCGGGTTGAACGGGAACAGGCCGTTGTACGAAGTGAAGTTGTACGAGGTGTAGTTGAAGCCGGTGGTGTTGTAGCTGTTGCCCACCCACACTTGCGGCGCATCGCCCTGGAACAGGCCCACACCACCACGCAGCTGCATCTGGCTGTCGCTGTCGAAGGTGTAATTGAAGCCCACGCGCGGCTGGATCAGGAAGCCGCTGCCAAACACCTTGCTGTTGTCATACCCAAAATACTGCGAAGCCGCCTGGTTGTAAGCGGGGTTAGGCGTTGCCGTGGGCTTGTCGGCGCGCAGACCCATGGTCAGGGTCAGGTTGCTGTTGACATACCAGGTATCCTGCACGAACAGGCCCAGATTCTTGCTGTGGTAGTTCACCGCGATCGAGCCCGGCGACGTTTCCGCGCTGAGGTTGTAGGTGCTCCACTTGCCGGCGGCGAAATTGTCCAGCCCCCAGAAGGTGTAGGTGCCCCAAGAATTGGCGCCGTAGTAATTGTAGATTTCGTTGTCGCTGTAATTGACGCCGAACTTGAGCTCATGGTCGCCCAGCGCCAAGCTGCCAGCACCGTAGAGGTCCCAGGTCTTGGTCATCAGGGCATTGCCATGGGTATTGGCTTCGGTGCCGAGGAACAGCGAATCGCCGCTGGGCTGCGCTTCGGTACCACCGAAGTAGATGCGGATGCTGGGCGCCGTGCTGTCGGTCACCCGCAGTGCGGCGTAGTCACGATAGGACGCCTTGAACTCGGTACTGAAGTTGTCGGTCCAGTCGCTGAAAAGCTGGCCCACATAGCTTTCTACGGATTTCTGGTGGGTGTACCAGTACGAGCTCAGCGACACCTGGCTGCTGCTCATGCCCTGCACGCGCAGCTTGTTCTGCTCCAGCTTGCTGTAGCGGAAGTTCGCACGATGGTTGTCGTTGATGTTCCAATCCAGCTTCAGCGCATATTCTTCAAGATCGGTGTCGGCATTGCTGTCCAGACCGCCGGCATTGATGCCGTAGCCGCTGGCAATGCTTTGCGCGCGCGCGACATCGGCATCAGTGATGACGTGATTGGCCTTGCCCAGCGCCGTGGTGCTGAGGTCGGTACCCGGTGCCGCCTGCTTGAACTTCTCGTAGTTGGCGAAGAAGAACAGCTTGTCCTTGACGATCGGGCCACCCAGCGTGAAGCCGTAGGTCTGTTCATCATCGAAACCGGCAAACTTCTGGCCCAGCGGGTTGTTGCCGAACCAATCCTTGTCGCGGTACGTGCCGTACAGGGAGCCGTGGAACTCATTGGTCCCCGACTTGGTGACCGCATTCACCGTGGCGCCGGACGCGGAAGGCGAGCTGACGTCATATCCGGACAACTTGATGTCAATCGCCTCGATGGCCTCCATCGACACCGGCTGGCGGCGCGTGGTCATGTTGTTGCCTTCCAGACCGAAGGTATCGCTGGCCGACACGCCATCAATCGACACCGCGTTGAAGCGCGGGTTCTGGCCGCCAGCGGAGATCGTGCCGGAAGCGCGGTCGATGAAAGCCACGCGCGGATCAAGGCGCATGAAGTCCTGGATATTGCCCCCGATCGACGGCAACGACGCGATCATGGTCTGGTCGACATTGGTGCCGGCCCCCATCTTGGTGGCGCTGAAGATCTCGGCACCTCCCGCGAAACCCATCACCTGCACGCTGTCCAAGGTGGTCACCGCATTGTTCAGCTGCGCATTGACCGTATTGACTTGGTTGAGGGTCAGAAAGACATTTTCCTCCGTCTTCGCACCTTCACCCGCCTTGGTCACGCTGATGGTGTACGGGCCACCCACGCGCAGGCCGCGGGCGTTGTAACGACCGCTGGCATCGGTGGTGGCGCGGCTGACCGTGCCGGACTCGATGTGGGTGATGGTGACTTCCGCACCCGCCACCGGCTGGCCACCGGCGCTGACTACCTGGCCGCCAACGCCAGCGGAGGTGCTCTGGGCAAACACGGGGGCAGCAGCAAGGGCGACGATCAGACCAAGCGACAGCTTTGAGAGCCGGGCGTGATTGGATTGCTTCATGACATGACCTCTGGAGATGAAAGAATGACGCTTTGCGATGGCATTGAATGCAGGCAGGCCCGCGCAGCAGCGGGTACCGGCAATGTCGTGTGGGGTTCCCATGCACAATACTCCGGCGCATGGGATTACCAAAGTTTAACACGGTAACGGCCGTGCGTTACCGTTTCATGACGGTTTTGACAAGCCCCGTCAGACCGTTGCGCGCAGGTAGGACGCCACGCCGTCGAGGAACATCTGGACGGAGATCGCCACAATCACCATCCCCATCAGCCGCTCGATGGCGGTCAGTGCGCGCGTGCCCAGCAACTTCTTGAGGCCGGTCGCCGACAGCAGGATGAGGGCCGTTGCCCCCCAGGCCAGACACAGGGCCAGCATCCAGTCCCCCATGCGCCCGGGCTCCTGGCTGCCCAGCAGCATCACGGCGGCCATGCCCGAAGGCCCGGCAATCATGGGAATGGCCAGCGGCACGATGAATGGCTCGCCCCCCGGCACGTCCCCCATCACGCCTTCCGGCGTCGGGAAAATCATCCGCAGGCCGATCAGGAACAGCACGATGCCGCCGGCGATCGAGACGGACTCCTGCCGCAAATGCATGGCGGTGAGGACGTATTGCCCGCCCCAGAGGAAAACCATCAGCACCAGCAAGGCAATCAGCAGCTCGCGCACCAGCACGTTGCGTTGGCGCGACGCAGGCACGTTCTTGAACAGGCTGAGCAAGACCGGCACGTTGCCCAGCGGATCCAGAATGAAAAAGAGCAACAGGGCGGCGGACAGGATGGTCATGTGCGGATTCTCGCATGCGGAACGCTACCGGGACATGACAGCCCCATCCACTCCGGCCTCAGCTGCGGGCGACGGCACGTATCTTCCCCCGCCATGCCGCTGCTGCCGGTGACAACATGTCCACGCAATCGGCGGCATAGTCACTGGCAGGGCTGGCGTGCAGGTCCGCATTGGGCTGGAACGCCTTGCCGCGCAGGCCAGTACGCATCGGCCCCGGCCGCAGGCCGCTGATGCGCGGCCCCTGCTCGCCCAACTCGGCCTGCAGCATCTCGACCATCGCCGCCTGCCCGGCCTGGGCCACGCCATAACCTCCCCAAAACGCGCTGCTGCTGCGCACCGGGTCATCCATCACGAAAACCGCCGCGCCGGCATCGGAATGCGCCAACAACGGCAGGCAGGCCTGGGTCAGCCACCATCGCGCCGTCAAATCCACATGGATCGCCCGCGCGAAATCCGCCGGGTCGGTATGCGCCAACGGCGTGAGCGCCTTGAACTCGGCCGCACAGTGCAGCAAGCCGTCCAACCGGCCAAATTCCCCCTCGATGGCCTGTGCCATGGTGTCGAAATCGTCCGGTGAGGCCCCTTCCAGATCCAATGGATACAGCATGGGCTCGGGGCCAACCGCCTTTGCTGCGTCATACACCCGGTTGAGCGGGGCCACCTTGCGCCCCAACAGGATGACGGTTGCCCCAGCCTGCGCGCAGGCCACCGATGCGGCCGACCCTAGCCCTCCAGCGGCGCCAGCGACAAGCACGACCCGGCCCTGCAATTGCTGAGCGGCCATCACGGCTTCTGCGCATCCGCAACGAGGCGAGCAAGTTCGCCGGATTCAGCCAGCTCTTCGGTGATGTCGCACCCCCCGATCAGCTCGCCATTGATGAACAATTGCGGGAAGGTGGGCCAATCTGAAAAGCGCGGCAAGTTGGCACGGATCTCGGGCTCTTCCAGCACGTTGACGGTGTACAGCTTGTCTGCCCCTGCTGCACACAAAGCCTGCACAGCGCGGCTGGAGAACCCGCACATCGGGTACTGCGCCGTGCCTTTCATGAACAACATGATGGGATGGCCTTCGATCTCGGCGCGGATGCGCTCTTCCACGGACGGCATTGCTGCGGCTCCTGAAACGATGTGACCCACGCGCTTCACGACGCGACGACGGGTCTGGCGGATACAATCCCCCATTGTAATTCGTCGCGCGCCACCCAGGCCGCTTTGTATCCACCCATCAGGAGCCCGCCATGGCCATCGAACTGCCAGCCCTGCCCTACGACCGCACCGCCCTCGAACCGCATATCTCGGCCGAGACCATCGACTTCCACTACAGCAAGCATCATCAGGCCTACGTGACCAATCTCAACGGCCTGATTGCCGGCACCGAGTTCGAAGCGATGTCGCTGGAGGACATCGTCCGCAAGTCGCAGGGTGGGATGTTCAACAACGCCGCCCAGGTCTGGAACCACAGCTTCTACTGGAATTGCCTGAAGCCCAACGGCGGCGGCGCACCCACCGGCAAGCTGGCGGATGCCATCAATGCCGCCTTCGGCAGCTTCGACGCCTTCAAGGAAGCCTTCACCAAGACCGCCGTCACCACCTTCGGCTCCGGCTGGGCGTGGCTGGTGCAGCGCCCGGACGGCGCACTGGCGCTGGTCAGCACCCCGAACGCGGCCACCCCGCTGACCGGCGAAGACACCCCGCTGCTGACCTGCGACGTGTGGGAGCACGCCTACTACATCGACTACCGCAACGCCCGCCCGAAGTATGTGGAAGCGTTCTGGAATCTGGTGAACTGGGACTTCGTCGCGGCGCAGATGAAGTAATCGGCAGCCACTGTCACTTGCGAAAACGGCCGGAGCGATCCGGCCGTTTTCGTATGCATGCTTTATTTCGCGATTACACCGAAGCCGCCAGCACCTCAACCGCCGGTGCCACTTGTGTTTGTCGACCCAAGGCCTCACCCGCTTGGCGCAGCGCCTCTGCCAATGCCTGCGGCAGGTCCGCACGCAGCGTGGCGTGGCCGACCTTGCGTCCGGCGCGCGGCTGCTTGCCGTAGTCGTGCCAGTGCAGGCCGGGCACCGTCAGCGCGGCGGCGGCATCGGGCATTTCGCCCAGCCAGTTGAGCATGCAGGCCTGGCCGCGCATCGCGGTGCTGCCCAGCGGCAGGCCGACGACCGCGCGCAGGTGATTTTCGAACTGCGAGGTCTCGCTGCCCTCGATGGTCCAATGCCCGGAGTTGTGCACCCGCGGCGCCATCTCGTTGGCCAACAGTTCGCCATCGCGATCAAACAGCTCCAGCGCGAACACGCCCACATAGTCCAGCGCCTCGGCCAGCTTGTGCGCATGCGCCAGCGCGGTGGCCTGGGTGGCGTCATCAACCTGCGCCGGGGCGAGACTGGCGGAAAGCACGCCGTCGACGTGCCAGTTCTGGGTCAGCGGCCAGGCGCGGAACTCACCGTCGCGGCCGCGCACCGCCACCACCGACAGCTCACGCTGGAAGGCCACAAACCCTTCAAGGATCAGCCCGACCTTGCAGGCCTGTTCACCCAGCGCGGCCCAGGCGGCCTCGACGTCGGCCGATGACTTGATCCGAAACTGGCCCTTTCCGTCATAGCCCAGCCGGCGGGTCTTGAGAATGCAGGGCGTGCCCAGCTCGGCCACTGCCGCGGCCAGCTGCTCGCGGGTTTCAATCGCCGCAAACGGCGGCACCGGAATCCCCAACTCGCGGAACAGGGTTTTCTCCGACAGGCGATCTTGCGCAACGGCCAGCGCGCGCGGATTGGGCGCGACAAACGTAAGCGCGGTCAGCGTTTCGGCGGCCTGCGCCGGCACGTTTTCGAAATCGAAGGTGGCCACAGCGATGCCATCGGCGAATGTCG
>CAUJJG010000009.1 GCA_963205445.1 Pseudomonadota bacterium | reverse complement strand
CCGTGATTTCGACGTGCAGCTTGTTCATCCACTCTCGCTCGCGGCGCGGCCGCAACGCGCAATCCCGCGCCCGCCGCAAACGCGCATTATCGCGCGATCCCGCCCGCGCCCGCCGGCGCGCGGCTGAACCAGAATCCGAGGTGCCCATGTTCCAGACCACGCTTGCCGACCCCACCCTGCTGCGCCAACAGGCGTTGATCGATGGCCACTGGCGCGATGCCGATGGCAGTGGCCGCTGCGAGGTGCGCAATCCCGCCAACGGCGAATTGCTCGGCACCGTGCCGGACATGGGCGCAGGCGAGACTCGCCGCGCCATCGACGCTGCCCACGCCGCCTTTCCGGCATGGGCGCACAAGACCGCGAAGGAGCGCGCGCAGCTTCTGCGCCGCATGTACGCACTGATGCTGGAACACCAGGACGGCCTCGCCCGGCTGCTGACCGCCGAACAGGGCAAACCGCTGGCGGAAGCCAAGGGTGAGATCGCGTATTCGGCCAGCTATCTGGAATGGTTCGGCGAGGAAGCCAAGCGCCTGTACGGCGACACCATCCCCGGCCACGCTGGCGACAAACGCATTCTCACCTTGCGCCAGCCGGTGGGCGTGGTCGCCGCGATCACGCCGTGGAATTTCCCGTCTGCCATGCTGGGCCGCAAGATCGCACCGGCCTTGGCGGCCGGCTGCACCGTGGTCTGCAAGCCGGCGCTGCAGACGCCCTTCTCGGCGCTGGCGCTGGGCGTGATCGCCGAACGCGCCGGCCTGCCGGCGGGCGTGCTCAATATCGTCACCGGGCAGGACGCTGCGACCATCGGCGAAGAGATGACTTCAAATCCGAAGGTGCGCAAGCTCAGCTTCACCGGCTCCACCGCGGTCGGCAAGAAGCTGATGGCGCAGTGCGCCGACGGCATGAAGCGGGTGTCGCTGGAGCTGGGTGGCAATGCGCCTTTCATCGTGTTCGACGATGCCGATCTCGATGCCGCAGTGGCCGGCGCGATCGCCAGCAAATTCCGCAATAGCGGGCAGACCTGCGTCTGCGCCAATCGCCTGTTCGTGCAGGACGGCGTGTATGACGCCTTCGCGGCGAAGCTGGTCGATGCGGTGCGCGCGCTGCGCGTCGGTGACGGCTTGCAGGGTGACACCGACCAGGGCCCGCTGATCGACGCCAGGGCGCTGGCGAAGGTGGAGGCGCATATCGCCGATGCCGTGGCCAAGGGCGCACGCATCGCCATCGGCGGCAGGCGTCACGCGCTGGGCGGCAGCTTCTTCGAACCGACCGTGCTGCTGGATGTCGGCACCGACACGCGCATCGCGCAGGAAGAAACCTTCGGCCCGGTCGCACCGCTGTTTCGCTTCAAGACCGAAAACGACGTCATCGCGCTGGCCAATGCCACCGAGTTCGGCCTGGCCGGCTATTTCTACACCCGCGATCTTGCGCGCAGCTGGCGCGTGTCCGAAGCGCTGGAATGCGGCATCGTCGGCATCAACACCGGCCTGATTTCCACCGAAGTCGCGCCGTTCGGCGGGGTGAAGCAATCCGGCAGCGGCCGCGAAGGCTCGAGGTACGGCCTCAATGATTACACCGAACTCAAATATGTCTGCGTCGGCGGGCTGTAAGCGCCGTCCAACCTCAGCGCGTGGCGGCAAGCGCCGTCAGCAGGCCATCGATCTGCGCGGCGGTGTGTGCGGCCGTCAGGGTGACGCGCAGCCGTGCAGCGCCCTCCGGCACGGTCGGCGGGCGAATGGCCGAACACCAATATCCATGCGCCTCCAACGCATGTGACCACGCCAGCGCCGCCGCGTCATCGCCCGCCAGCAAGGGCTGGATGGCGGTCAACGATGGCAGCAGCGGCAAGCCCAACCGCCGCGCCCCTTCGCAGAAACGGGCGATGTTCGCCTGCAAGCACTGGCGCAAGGCCTCGCCTTCGACACTGGCCACCAAGGCGACTGCCGCTTGCGTGGCCGCTGCCTGCGCCGGCGCCATCGCGGTGGTGTAGATGCCGCCGCGCGCGGTCTGCAGCAGGTGCTCGATCAGGTCGGCCTCGCCCACCACCGCTGCACCCACGCTGCCCAAGGCTTTGCCGAAGGTAATCAGGCGCAGTGGCGCCGCGGCCACCTCCAGGCCCGCCGCGGCGCAGCTGCCGCGCCCGGCCTCGCCCAGCACGCCGGCCGCATGGGCTTCGTCGACATACAGCAAGGCGTCGTGCTGACCGGCCACGGCCGCCAACGCAGCCAGCGGGGCCACGTCGCCATCCATCGAAAACACCCCGTCGGTGGCCAGCAACTGCGCTCCCCTGGCGCCGATCGCCAGCTGTCGCGCAGCGGCCTCGACATCGTTGTGCGGATAACGACGAAGATCGCAGCCGGCCAGCCGTGCGCCGTCGATCAGGCTGGCGTGATTGCGCTTGTCCTGCACACAGGCATCCCCCTTGCCCAGCAGGGCCTGCAGCACGGCGAGATTGGCCACGTAGCCACTGCCGAACAGCAGCGCGCGCGGCAGTTGCTGCCACTGTGCCAAGGCGTGTTCCAGCGCAGCATGCTCGGCGGCTTGCCCGCAGACCAGATGCGAGGCGATGCCACCGGCACTGCTGGCCGCATGCAGCGCCGCCAAGAGCCGCGGGTGCTGCGACAAGCCCAGATAGTCGTTGCTGCAGAAATTCAGCAACCATCGTCCATCCACTTCGCAATGGACGCCATCCCGACGGCCAACCACCCGCCGCACGCGGGTGCGCTGGGCGGCATCACGTTGCGCCCGCTGTTCGCGGCAACGCCGTATCAGCAGCCGCTGCATCCGCAGCCGCAGCCGTCTTCGGGAACACGGCTGCCGCAGCAGCCACTGGCTGGCGTGTCCACGATACGCAACCCCGCCACGCCACCACTGCAACCACAACCGCTGCCGCAGCCCCCTTCCCCCGGAATGAGGGTCAAGCCGGGGATGGCATCGAGGCTTGTCTTCACTTCTTCCAGGGGCATCGGACGCAGGCCAAGGCGTTCGAACAGGGCATTGTCGCGCTCGGTGTCGGGGTTGCCGGTAGTCAGCAGTTTTTCGCCGTAGAAAATCGAATTGGCCCCCGCCGCGAAGCACAGCGCCTGCAGCTCGTCGCTCATCTCGGCGCGGCCCGCCGACAGCCGCACCATCGAGCGCGGCATGAGGATGCGTGCAGCGGCAATGGTCCGCACGAATTCGAACGGGTCCAGTTCGACGGTGCCGCTCAGCGGCGTACCCTCCACCTGCACCAGCCGATTGATCGGCACCGAATCGGGATGCGCCGGCAGGTTGGCCAGCGTCATCAGCAGGCCGGCACGCTGGCGGCGTGATTCCCCCATGCCCACGATGCCGCCGCAGCAGGTCTTCAGGCCGGCATCGCGCACATGCGACAGGGTATCCAGCCGGTCCTGCATCTCGCGGGTGTGGATGATGTCGCCGTAGAACTCCGGATCGGTATCGAGGTTGTGGTTGTAGTAATCCAGCCCCGCATCCTTCAAGGCGCCGGCCTGCTCGCCGCTGAGCATGCCCAATGTGGCACAGGTCTCCAGCCCCAGCGCCTTGACCTCGCGGATCATCGCCGCCACCTTGGGGATGTCGCGGTCCTTCGGGCTGCGCCAGGCCGCCCCCATGCAGAAACGCGAGGCCCCTGCGGCCTTGGCCTGTTTCGCCTTCGCCAGCACCTCGTCCACGTCCATCAGCTTGGTGGCCGCCACGCCGGTGTGATAGCGCGCCGCCTGCGGGCAATAGGCGCAATCCTCCGGGCAACCACCGGTCTTCACCGACAGCAGGGTCGAAACCTGCACTTCGCTGGGATCGAAATGCAGCCGGTGCGCCGTGCCGGCACGGTGCAGCAGCTCGGTGAACGGCAGGGCCAGCAAGGCCTCGACTTCAGCACGCGCCCAGTCATGGCGGATCGGGAAGGCTTCGACGGGCAAAGGACGGACGGCAGACATGGGCGTTTTCCGACATACAAACACGGGACAGACAGGCAGTCTGGGACGCATGACCCACACCGTCAACCAAATGCCCGCGCCAAAAGTTGACACTGCGCCGCTGTGCTGGCTGCTGCCGCCCCGTTGCATCGTCTGCGATGCGCCGGGCAAAGCGGGGG
Source organism: Pseudomonadota bacterium (assembly GCA_963205445.1). GTDB lineage: Bacteria > Pseudomonadota > Gammaproteobacteria > Xanthomonadales > Xanthomonadaceae > Thermomonas. The sequence goes on along the minus strand of CAUJJG010000009.1, from coordinate 4,668 downwards.
TCGACCTGTGCGTCGCCTGCCTGGCCGCGCTGCCACGCCAAGGCCCTGCCTGCCCGCGCTGCGCTTTGCCGCAGCCCGACGGCAGGCTCTGCGCAAGCTGCCTGCAAACGCCACCACCGGTGGACACCGCCCATGCCGCCTTCACCTATGCCTTCCCGCTGGACAGGCTGCTGCCGCGCCTGAAGTTTCACGGCGATTTCGCCGCGGGCCGTGTCATGGCACTGGCGATGGCCGATTCCTTCGCAGCCCTGCCGCCCCCGCAGGCCTTGGTGCCAGTGCCGCTGCATGCGTCCCGGCTGCGCACTCGCGGTTACGACCAAGCGCTGGAACTTGCGCGCCCGCTGGCGCGTGCTCTGGGGTTGCCCGTGCGCTGTGACCTGCTGGAACGCTGCAAGCCCACCCGCGCGCAGTCCACGCTGGACGCCGATGCCCGTCAACGCAACCTGCGCGGGGCGTTCCGCCTCCACCCTGAAGCCCGCCTACCCACGCACGTGGCGCTGTTTGACGACGTGATGACCACTGGCGCCACCCTGCACGCGGCCGCGGCCGTGCTGCGCGCGGCGGGGGTGCAGCGCATCGATGCCTGGGCCTGTGCGCGCGTGCCGTGAATGCCTCAGGCAACGGCAATGGTCGGGCGCAGCGCAAGGTCCAGCGCGATGCCGGCAAACACCGCCAAACCCACCCAGTTGTTGTGCAGAAAAGCGCGGAAACATTCCTCGCGCTGCCGTGTCCGTGCCAGCCCGAACTCCCAGGCCACCAGCACCAGCGCCACCCCCAGCCCGCCCCAATACCAGCCCCCCATCCCGGCCTCACGCCCCACCAGCGCCAGCGCAAGGAAGGTGCAGGCGTACAGCACGCCCTGTGCCACCAGATCCATCTCACCAAACAAAATGGCCGTGGATTTGGCGCCCATGCGGATGTCGTCTTCCCGGTCCACCATCGCATACCAGGTGTCATAGGCAGTGGCCCAGAAGATGTTGGCCACGTACAACACCCACGCCACCGGCGGCACGCTGCCGGTCAGCGCGGCAAACCCCATCGGGATGCCCCAACCGAAGGCCATGCCCAGATACACCTGGGGCAGATAGGTATGCCGCTTCAGATAAGGGTAGGTGGCCGCCAGGAAAGCACCTACCAGGCTCATCCAGACCGTCAGCCGGTTCTGGGTCAGCACCAGCGCAAACGCCACCAGCATCAGCACCACGAAAACCATCAACGCCTCGCGCCCCGACACCGCCCCGGTGGCCAACGGCCGCTCCTTGGTCCGCTCCACGCCCGCATCCAGCCAGCGGTCGGCATAGTCGTTGATCACACAACCGGCCGAACGGGTCAGCCATACCCCCAGCGAGAAAACAACCAGCGGCCACACCGGCGGCACCCCATCGGCGGCCAGCCACAGGCCCCACCAGGTGGGCCACAGCAGCAGCAGCCAGCCGATCGGGCGGTCACCGCGCACCAGTTTCCAATACAAAGGGAGACGTTCTCGCCAATGGCGGTCAGAGGGCATGGCCGGGGATGCGTCTTGGTGGCGGGACATCGCGCAAGAGTATGCCGCTTGGCGGCCTAACCGAACACGGAAGGAGACCGTTCACGGCCAACCATTCCGCAGGCAAGCCCCACCCATGCGCCTGAAAGGCCTTGCGATAAATGGCGCGCCCGGAGGGATTCGAACCCCCGACCAATGGCTTCGGAAGCCACTACTCTATCCGGCTGAGCTACGGGCGCGTTGTGCTGCCGGAGCCGGCAGCGGAGCGGGGCATTCTCGCATGGATTTCTCCTTTTGCGCTGCCCCTGCGTGAAGACGGCCCGCTTGCGCGGGCCGTCTTGATGGTGCGTGACGCGCTGGATCAGTTCACCAACACCGCGCTCCAAGCGGCCTTGACCGCATTGGTCTGGGCCGAGGCGGCGCCGTACAGATCGGTGGAGGCGCTGATGGTGGCTGCACGGGCACCGGCGTAGTTGGTGCTGGAGGTCATGTAGACAGTCAGCGCGCGATACCAGATCTTGTCGGCTGCGGTGCGGCCGATGCCGGTGATGGCGGTATTGCCGTTGCAGACCAGCTTGGCCGGCGTCAGGTTGGCCCACGTCCCGGAACCAAAGCCCGTCGGCACCACTGCACCTTCCGCCAGCAGGTAGAAGAAGTGGTTGCCGATGCCCGAGTTGGAGTGCACTTCCTGGGTGGGCGTGGTGGCCGGGTCGTAGCAATCCTGCGAGTAGTTGTCCAAGCTGGGCTTGAACATGTAGCGGATCGCCTTCTTCATGTCGGCGTTGTTGGTGAACAGCTCCTCACCCAACACGTAGTCGGCCGGGTCGTTGCTGTTGTTCGCATAGAACTCCACCATGGTGCCGAAGATGTCGGAAGTGGCTTCGTTCAGGCCACCGGATTCACCGCTGTAAACCAGGCCGGCCGAGCGGCTGGTCACACCGTGCGACATCTCGTGCCCCGCGATGTCCAGTGCCACCAAGGGCAGGATGGTGGCGCCATTGTCGCCATCGCCGAAGGTCATGCAGTAGCAGTTGTCGCTCCAGAAGGCGTTCTGGTAGTTGCGGCCGTAGTGCACACGGGTCACGGCGCCGGTCCCGATGCCATCGATGCCGTTGCGGCCGTGGACGGTCTTGTAGTAATCCCATGTCATGGCGATGCCGTAATGCGCATCCGCCGCGACAGTCTGCGAATTGGTGACCAGATTGTTGCCCCAGGTGTTGCTGCTGGCCGAGAACACGCTGCCCATCCCCACGGTCTTCATGGCCATGTTGTGGGTGGCACCACCACCGCGGGTCATGTCGACCAAGCGGTAGCTGCTGCCGCACAGCGAGGTGTCCAACGTCACGTTGCCTTCGGTCAGGCTCTTGCCCAAGCCAACGGCCGGGGTGCAGGCGCCGCTGTTGCCGCCGCCAGGACCGGGCTTGGCGGTATGGATGCTGTCCCACTGGTCCAGCACCTTGCCGCTGCGAGCATCCACGACGTAGTGCATTTCAGTCGGGGTCTGGTCTGCCTTGATGCCGTTGAACACGACTTCATGGGCCAATACCGGCGATGCGCCGCGGGCATAGACCACCGTGCGCGAAGTCGGCGCCCCGTGGAACCAGGTCCCAAACCGCGAACCGGCCTCGACGATGGCCTGATCGGCACTGATGCGCGCCGGCAGGGTTGGGCGGGCGTCGGTCTTCAGCGTCTGACTGACGTTGATCACCTTGCCGTTGCGGGAATGCATCACGAAGTCACCACCGATCACCGGCATGCCCTTCCAGGTACGCTGGTAGCGCACATGCTCGGTGCCGTTGCCATCCACCACCGCATCACGGGCAACGAAGGCATCAGAGGAGGCACGACGAATCAGAGCGGTGTTGCCAGCCAGCTGGCTGTTGGCACGGGCAACCGCAGCGGATTTCAGCGGACTGGCGGCCTCTGCCGGGGCCGCAGCAACGGACAGGGCGGAAGCGATGGCGAGGCACAGCAGACTGGCTTGGACTTTCATGGCGCGTTCTCCGTGGTGATCGGCCCGACCGTTGCCGTGCCGGGTTATTGTGATGACAGGACTAGCGATTGACACGCGCCGGGTTGCCCGCCCGGGCCGGCGTGCGCAGACGCACCGGGGGCAACAACACGGCATTGTTGAAATACGAGGCACGCAACTGCATGCCGCGCGGCGAGTAACCGAGGAAAACGGCGTCAAAACCCGGCACCACGGCTTGGTTGTAGACCGTGGCGATCTTGGCGTTTTCGATTTCCAGCAGAATGCCCAGGCTTTCGGGTGTTTCCATCGCCGCGCAGTGCGCTTCCAGCACCTGCTTGCAACGCTGGAAAAAGGCCAGCTCCTGATGCTGGCCGCGCAACCCCTTGGCGAAGAACTGGCGGTAGTAGTACATCGGCTGGCGCAGACGCGGCAGCACCTTGATGACGGCGGTGCCAACCCCGCACAGCGCACCGTTTTCATCGCGCGCCACGCACACCACCTCCGGCACGCGCTGCTTGGCCGCGGCGTCATCGGCAATGGCGTTGTTGTCCTTCCAGAACGCCAGCAGCTCGTCTGCCAATTCTGGCGTCACCTGTTTCCAGACGGGGATGAACTCGACCTTCACGGCTTGCCGCCCTTGCCCGCGGGCTCGTTCGGGGCAAGCGTTTCCACCAGCTTCACGTACTCATTGAACTCGAGCTTGCCATTGCCATTGCTGTCGAAACGCGCCAACGGCGGTGCCGACTTCCCGGCATTCTTGATCAGCACCAAATTGCCGTATTCGGCAACATCCAGCGCCCCATCGCGATTGCCGTCAATGGTGCCGAACTGGCGACGCAGTCTGGCCTGCAGCTGCAATGCCGCCTGTGCCTGATGCCAGCCCGTACTGAATTCCTGCTGCGACAGCTGCCCGTCTGCGTTTTTGTCCCAACTCTTGAATAGCTGCACGGACGGGTCAGTGGCCGGCTTGGCCTGCGCGGCCACAGTCGCAGGCGCCTTGGTCTGCGCCTGCGCGCCCAAGCCTGTCAGTGTCACGCCCGCAGCAAGCAAGATGGCGGAAACGAGTTTGTGCATCATGCGGCTGGCACCTCTGCCGGGAGATCGGACTCGAACGTGATCAGGTCACGGATCTCGTTGGTGCGCAGCCCGATCATCATTGGGTTCTTCACGTTCGGCAGGAAGCTGATGTCGAAGATCTCACCCATGTCGC
>CAUJJG010000008.1 GCA_963205445.1 Pseudomonadota bacterium | reverse complement strand
CTGGATTCGCCCAAGCAGCTCGGTGCCCTGCTGTTTGACGAGCTGAAGCTGCCGGCACTGGTGAAGACGCCCAAGGGCCAGCCTTCGACCAACGAGGAGGCGTTGGAAGCCATTGCCGATCAGCACGAGCTGCCGCAGCTGATCCTTGACCACCGCGGCTACGCCAAGCTGCGCAGCACCTATACCGACAAGCTGCCGGAGATGGTCAACCCCGCCACCGGCCGCGTCCATACCAGCTACCACCAGGCCGGCGCCGCCACCGGGCGGCTGTCGTCCTCCGACCCCAATCTGCAGAACATCCCCGTGCGCAGCGAGGAAGGCCGTCGCATCCGTACCGCCTTCATCGCCCCGGAAGGGCGGCAGATCGTGGCCTTCGACTATTCGCAGATCGAGCTGCGGATCATGGCCCACCTGTCGCAAGACGCGGCCCTGCTGCGTGCGTTTTCCGAAGGCGCCGACATCCACCGTGCAACCGCCGCCGAGGTCTTCGGCAAGCCGCTGGAAGAAGTCTCAAGCAACGAGCGCCGCGCCGCCAAGGCGATCAACTTTGGTCTGATCTACGGCATGGGCGCGTTCGGCTTGGCCAAGCAATTGGGCATCAGTCGGGGCGAAGCGCAGGACTACATCGCGCTGTATTTTTCTCGTTATCCCGGCGTGCGCGACTACATGGAGCGCACCCGCGCCCAGGCGCACGCGCAGGGTTTCGTGGAAACCGTGTTCGGCCGCCGCCTGCAGCTGGACTACATCCACTCGCGCAACGCCGCCCAGCGCGCCGGCGCCGAGCGCGCGGCGATCAATGCGCCGATGCAGGGCAGCGCCGCCGACATCATCAAACGCGCGATGGTGGCGGTGGACGGCTGGCTGGCGGGCCACCGCGCACGCGCGCTGATGCTGATGCAGGTGCACGATGAACTGGTGTTCGAGGTCGACGTCGATTTCGTCCCCGAGTTGCTGGCGCAGGTGCCGGCGCGCATGGCCGGGGTCGCCGAATTGCGGGTGCCGCTGGTGGTGGATGCGGGGCGGGGAAACAATTGGGAAGAGGCGCACTGAAAATCTTTCGTTTTGGCGCTGAAAGCGTGCTGTGACGCGGGCTTTTGTTGATTTCATGCGAAAGCAATGAATCATTCCTGAACCGAACAGTTTTTTAACTGAAATCTTCACGAACCAGCAAGGTGGGAAGTGGTCATATACACGCAACAGGTGCAACGCCTGTTGCAGATCACCACCCCTCCCCTGGTAGTGATCACTGGAAGGCAAACGGTTCTCCCCAACCGGCCTTCCCTGGCCCCGCAGTCCCCCCCTGGCTGCGGGGCTTTTTATTGTCTGCCGTTCCATAATGTGCGGCATCTGAAGGGAGGCCTTGATGAAAACTGGAATGCGAACCGTGTTGCTGGCCTTGGTCTGCCTGGTCTTTGTGGCGGGTTGCAACACCATTGCCGGGGCCGGCAAGGACATCAAAAAGGCCGGCCAGAAGATCGAGGACGCGGCCGGGAAGTAAGCCGCGACCTTGCTGGTTGTCACCAACGAGGCGGGTCTGCCACGAAGCCCTGCGGGAAGGCGCGTGGGGCCGTGCGTGCGTACGGTGCGTAAGGCGCATATGGCGGCGGGATCACCCCCATCGCCACCAGCGCATCGGCATCGTCATAGCGCAGCTGGGTGATCTGTGCGGGGCGTGTCGACGCCCGTTCGAAAGTGGTCTGCGTGGTGGGTGCCCATTCCCGCTGGCCATGGCCGGTGCCGATCCGTTGCGGCATGGCTTCTGCCCGCGCCATCGCCCCTGCGCTGGCTGGGGCGGGCGCTGCAGCCTTGGCCATGCCATCCCGCGCCATTTCATTTGACGCCATCGGTGGTGCGCGATAGACCGGCGACTGCGGCTTTTCCCGGAACACCGCGATACCCACCACGCCGACGTTGTCCGGTCGCCCGGTGCGGGCGGCATAGCTGTCCGGCAGATCGGTGAACACGAACTGGGCGATGTCGTTCAGCGATTTGCGCCAGCCCGCAATCTCGGCGGTCTCCCACGGCCCCAGCACATAGCCGGCCTGATCGGGGGCAGCCGTTTGCCCGCTGACCGCATTCACGCCATCCACGGACAGCACCACCAGCACGCGCTGGCCGGTGGTATTGGTCATCCGCACCGCATAGCGATGTCCGGGCACGCCTGGCACCCAATACTGGCCGCGCCACGGGTATTCGGGGAGGGTCTGGCCGCTGTCACGATCCACCACATCCATGGTGACGATGTCGCGGGCTTGGACTGGCAGGGTGCAGGCGGTGGCGGCGGCGATGGCAAGTGTGAGAGCGAAGGAACGGAACATGGCGTTGGTCTCCAATGGCGCGGCAATCGCGCTGCACCTGTGTCAACGCATGGGGTCGTGGAATGGGGTTGCTAGAATGCGGGCCGACTTTGCACGCAGCGCAGCCACGGCATGAGCAAGACCCGCGTCCTCACCGGCATCACCACTTCAGGCACCCCGCATCTGGGCAACTACGTCGGCGCCATCCGCCCGGCGCTGGCCAGCGCGCAGGCCGCAGATGTCGAGAATTTCTACTTCCTCGCCGATTTCCACGCCCTGGTGAAGTGCGGTGATCCGGCGCGGGTGCAGCGCAGCACCTTGGAGATCGCGGCCACCTGGCTGGCCTGCGGGTTGGACGTGGAGAAGAACTGGTTTTATCGCCAGAGCGACATCCCGGAAATCCCGGAGCTGACCTGGTTTCTGACCTGCGTGGCCGGCAAGGGCCTGCTCAACCGCGCCCACGCCTACAAGGCCGCGGTGGACAAGAACCGCGCCGAAGGCGAGGACGACGATGCGGGAATCAACGCCGGGCTGTTCATGTATCCGGTGCTGATGGCCGCGGACATCCTGATCTTCAACGCCAACAAGGTGCCGGTGGGGCGCGACCAGATCCAGCACATCGAGATGGCGCGCGATTTCGGCCAGCGCTTCAACCACCTCTACGGCGAACACTTCGTGCTGCCGGAAGTGGTGATCGACGACAATGTGGCCACCTTGCCTGGCCTCGACGGCCGCAAGATGAGCAAGAGCTACGACAACACCATCCCGCTGTTCACCCCGCGCGCAGAATTGAAAAAGCTGATTGCCGGCATCCTCACCGATTCGCGCGCACCGGGCGAGCCGAAGGACACCGAGGGCTCGGCGGTGTTCCAGCTGTATCAGGCGTTTGCCAGCAAGGAAGAAACCCGCGCATTCGCGCAGGCCTTCGCCGATGGCATCGGCTGGGGGGATGCCAAGCAGAAGCTGTTCGAGCGCATCGATGCCGAAGTGGCACCGCTGCGAGAGAAGTACGAGGCGTTGATGGCCAAGCCGGCGGAGATCGAAGCGATTCTGCGCGACGGTGCGGCACGTCTGCGCAGCCAGCACGCCACGCCAACGCTGGCGCAGTTGCGCGCGGCGGTGGGGTTGCGTGACCTGTCGCAACTGCCGGCGGCGGCCACCCCAGCCAAGAAGGCGACCGACGCGCTGCCGGTGTTCAAGCAGTACCGCGAAGCCGACGGCAAGTTCTATTTCAAGCTGGTGCTGGGCGAACGCGTGCTGTTGCAAAGTGCCGGGTTTGACTCGCCGCGCGATGCCGGCGTGCGCATTGCCTCGATCAAGAGCGGTGCACTGGATGGGGACGTGACCGACTTCGCCCTGGGCGAAGGCGTTGGCAGCGACGAGGTGAATGCGGCCTTGGCGGCATTCGTGGCGGCCCAACTGGACGATGCGCGCAGCTGAGCCTTGGTGGGGTGGCCGGCGTCAGTCCGGACCACCCGCGGCAGGATTTCAGAGCGCCTTGTCGATCAGCTGTGCCAGCTGGGCCTTGCCCACGGCACCGATCTGGGTGCCCTGCACCTGGCCATCCTTGAACACCAGCAGCATCGGGATGCTGCGCACGTGGTACTTCATCGCGGTCTGCTGGTTCTGGTCCACATCGACTTTCACCACCTTGGCCTTGCCCGCGTACTCGCTGGCGATCTGGTCCAGCGCCGGTGCGATCATCTTGCACGGGCCGCACCAGGGGGCCCAGAAATCCACCAGCACAGGCTGGTCGGATTCCAGCACCAGGCTGTTGAAATCGGCGTCGGTGGCGTGCAGGACGGTCGTGCTCATGAGGACTCCATAGGGCAGGGGCGCGGCGCAAAGGCGCGCGGGTGGTAAACTTGGGGGGATCTGCCTTGATTTCAAGGCATCGTGCCGGGAACGAACAGCCCCGGAACTCTCCCGGCAGTCTGCGTGGCTGCCCCCCATTCACACAAGTGGTACAGCGCAACAAGGCGTTCCATCGCCGCCCGCGCAGGCCACCACAAAGGCCGCCCCGTGTCCGACAAGCCCCTGACCGACATCACGTTTTCCACCTTCGACCTGCATCCCGCCCTGATCAATGGGTTGGAAGGTGCGGGCTTCACCCGCTGCACCCCCATCCAGGCCATGACCCTGCCGGTGGCCCTGCCTGGCGGTGATGTCGCCGGCCAGGCCCAGACCGGCACCGGCAAGACGCTGGCCTTCCTGGTGGCCGTCATCAATCGCCTGCTGACCCGCCCGGCGCTGGCGGATCGCAAGCCCGAAGATCCGCGCGCGCTGATCCTGGCCCCCACCCGCGAGCTGGCCATCCAGATCCACAAGGATGCGGTGAAATTCGCTTCCGACCTCGGCCTGAAATTCGCGCTGGTGTACGGCGGGGTGGATTACGACAAGCAGCGTGAACTGCTGCAGCAAGGCGCCGACGTCATCATCGCCACGCCGGGGCGGCTGATCGATTACGTCAAGCAGCACAAGGTAGTGAGCCTGCACGCCTGCGAGGTGTGCGTGCTGGACGAGGCCGACCGCATGTTCGACCTCGGCTTCATCAAGGACATCCGCTTCCTGCTGCGGCGCATGCCCGAGCGCGGCACCCGCCAGACCCTGCTGTTCTCGGCCACGCTCAGCCACCGCGTGCTGGAGCTGGCCTACGAGCACATGAACGAGCCCCAAAAGCTCGTCGTGGAGGCCGAAACCGTCACCGCCGCACGCGTGCGGCAGAAACTGTATTACCCGGCGGACGAAGAGAAACTGCCGCTGCTGCTGGGCCTGCTGTCGCGCAGCGAAGGTGCGCGCACCATGGTCTTCGTCAACACCAAGGCCTTCGTGGAGCGGGTGGCGCGGTCGCTGGAAAAAGCCGGCTATCGCGTCGGCGTGCTCAGTGGCGACGTGCCGCAGAAGAAGCGCGAATCGCTGCTGAAGAAGTTCCAGGCCGGCCAGCTGGAGATCCTGGTGGCCACCGACGTCGCCGCCCGCGGCCTGCACATCGACGGCATCAAGTACGTCTACAACTACGATCTGCCGTTCGATGCCGAGGATTACGTGCACCGCATCGGCCGCACCGCGCGGTTGGGTGAGGAAGGCGACGCGATCAGCTTTGCCTGTGAACGCTATGCGATGAGCCTGCCCGACATCGAGGCCTACATCGAGCAGAAGATCCCGTCGGAGCCGGTCACCCAGGAGCTGCTGACCGCGCTGCCGCGCCCGGAGCGTCCCAAGTCGGCGCAGGATGCGGATGGCGACAGCATCGGCGAAATCTACAAGGAAGTGCGCGAAGCCCGCGCCGTCGAGGATGCCAAGCGTGGTGGTGGCCGCGGCGGTCGCGGCGGCGGTTCGCGCAGTGGCAGTGAGCGTCGCGGCAGCGACGGGCGCCCTCCGCGGGGTCCGCGCCCGCCCCGAAAGGACGGGGAGCCCGCATCCGAAGGCGC
>CAUJJG010000007.1 GCA_963205445.1 Pseudomonadota bacterium | reverse complement strand
GCGGCCAGCACCTCGCGGGTCTGGGTTTCGATGTCGGCACCGGCAGTCTCCGGGATCTGGCCCGCCAGATAGACGATGCCGCCGTGGATGCTGGCCTCGGACATGCGCGGGCCGGCGTCGATGCGTTGGATCATGGAATCGTTCCCTGCTTGGTCTGAAACCGAACGATACACGATGCCAAACGCATCACCGGTGCCAGATCTGGTCCATGCGATGATCGACGTAGGCCGCCGCCTCGTATTTTTCGCTGAACGAGACAAAGACCTCGGTGTAGGGCATGGTCTTGCCGGGGTCGTGGACGGTGAAGAAGGTGCCGAACACCGACCCATCACCCCGCATCTCCGTGATGACGCGGATATGCAGGAACGGCGTCAACCCCACCACACCGATCGCGCCAGACCGCTGCATCATCGACTGCCACCCCTGCACCGTGAAGCTTGCCGCCGGCCCGACCCGCAGGCCAAGCGAACGGGTGTAGCGTCGCGTATCGCCAGGCGGCAGACCCCGTGTCGGCGTCTGGAACAGGGCCAGATAGCCATTGATGCCCGGTGCCGGCACATACCCGGGATCGGCAGCGTCTGCCACCCGCATGACCTGCTCGATCGGCAAGCAACGTCTGTCCCGGGCCGCTACCAACATCGTCCCTGCTGCCGCCCAGCAGCTCATGTTGGTCGGCTGCCGGACGTGATCGATGGGCTCAGCCGACACCTGGACCGCACCCCCACCGCTCTGATCGGTGTTCCAGATGTGATTGAGCCGGCTCAACGTCTTGCCGATCGAGTCCACACGACCGTCTGCAGTGAAATAGGTGCCCAGCTGAACCTGCTGGAAGCGCCTGATCGCGGATTTGGTCTTGGGCCCGCACTGCCCATCCGTCACCAATGCTGGCGTCGGCCCACCCCATGCGGGACGGGCGCGATTCAGCATTTCCTGAATGGTCCTGACGTCATTGGGCGTGTTTCTTCCGCCCTCACCCACACTGCCTGAGATGGTGCGATTCACGTGGCTACCCGGTTGTTGTCGTTTCGGTCAGCCCGTATTGGACCTCAGCGCCGCTTCGCCCCGTTACAGCCATTGGGGGGATGTGAAGCCATATGCCAAACGACGCATCGCCACATGGCCATCGGCCTGACAGCGTGAAACCAAGGCTTATCCGGCCAGACCGCCATGCGCCAGCGCGAATGCCAGCGCGGCCCGGACCGCCTCCACCTGGGCCGCATTGCACTGGGCCGGGGTGGCGCGCCGGCTGTCGGGGTAGACCTCGGTGGTGGTAGTGAAGCGGGCGCCACTGATGCCGGCACACAGGCCCAGTTGCACCAAGGGGTAGCGGATCACGCCTTCAGCCACCACGGGTGAGCCGATGATGGTGGCATCCATGTCGGACGGGGCGATGTGGGTGACCTTGGCCACCGCAGCAATGATGGCGTCCTGGAAGGCCGGTTGCGGGTTCTCGCTGTCATCAACCAGATAAAACCCGTCGGGAATCGTTCCCGGCTCGAAGGGCACGCCGTCGCGTGCGGCCAGCGCGGGGCGGAATTCGGTTTCGTCGGTATCCGTGGTCTCATGCAAGTCGATGTGCACCAGCACCTGTCCACGCAGCGGCTGCACCAGTGCCCACAGTGCAGCGGATTCGGCGCAGGGGCTATTTTCGAAGAAATTGCGGTTCGGGTCTTGCGCATGCGCATTCCACCGCTGGATGCGCTCATAGGCCCAAGGGCTGACGCAAGGCACCACCAGCAAATTGATCTGGCCTGCAAACGCCTGTGCATGCTGTTGGGCAAACTGCAATGCGCCATGTACGCCGCTGGTTTCGTACCCGTGCACGCCCCCCGTCACCAAGGCCACTGGGCGCGCCGCATCCCAACTGAGGCTGCGCAGCGCCAACAGCGGGAAACGCCCGTCGTCGCCGCAATCCAGCTCACCGTATGGCACGACCTCCCACGATGTGCGCAGGGCGTCGATCGCGGTCAGGACATCATCGGCATGGCTGCGCTGCTTGCGCTGGCGTGCGCGCCACTGGGCTTTCTCGGCATCCCCCCAGGGAACACCGGGTGTACCGAGCGGCTGGAAGGTCTGGGCGTGCATGCGAGGCTCCTGAAAGCGAAGCCTTGATTGTAGTGCGCGCCGCGCAGCGTCATGTGAAGCCGTGTTGGCCCATACGGCCGGGCTTGCTCACCCGCTGCAATCCCCGCAACACAGCGAAGCCAGCTGTTCGATCTCGGCGGGCGGGTAACCTGCCAGGGCCAGCACATCCGCCAGCTCGTCCCCACGCAGCCAGACCGTGGCACGCAGCGCGCCACTGACGGGGTCACGGTCCACCAGCGCGGCCGGATCTGCCTGACGCAGCGCGTCGTCGATCACCGCCATGTCGGGCGTTTCCGCCGCCAGCCTGATCCGAAATTCCATGGCCACCCTCCTGCTTGCACGCACCCGTCGGCGCATGCCCATGCTGCGCCCCCGACAAGGCCCGCGCCCTGACCCGGATCAAGCCTGCGGCAGCTCCAGCAAGGCCGCCAGATCGGCGTCTTTCTGCTGCCACAGTCCGTTCATCCACTGCTGGAAACGAACGCGGAACTCACGGTCGTTCTGGTAGTCACCACCCGCCAACTCAACCGGGATCGGCAGTTCGCGCACCAGCACCCGTACCTCGGGCACACGGTTGGCCAAGAGGTCGATCAAGGAGGGGCGTCCGCCAGGATAGGCAATGGTGACATCGAGGATCGCGTGCAAGCCCTGCCCCATCGCGTCCAGCACAAAGGCTACCCCGCCCGATTTGGGCTTGAGCAGATGGCGATAGGGTGAACCCTGCTTGGCATGCTTGGCCTCGGAAAAGCGGGTGCCTTCGACGAAGTTCATGATCGCCACCGGGATCTGCCGGAACTTGTCGCAGGCGCGCCGGGTCGCCTCGATGTCACGCCCGGCCAATGCCGGATTCTTCGCGATCTGGCGCGGCGTGTAGCGGCCCATGAAGGGGAAATCCAACGCCCACCATGCCAGCCCCAGCAGCGGCACCCAGATCAGCTGGCGCTTGAGGAAGAAGCGCATGAACGGCGCGCGCTGATTGAACACCTTCTGCAGCACCAGGATGTCGACCCAGCTCTGGTGATTGGCCAGCACCAAATAATGACCGTCGCGCTGCAAATCAGCCTTGCCTTGCACGCTCACCCGGGTGTCGGTGAAGGTTCGCCACAGCCAGTTGTTGACCCCAATCCAGCTCTCGGCAAATGCCATCAACACCGGGTTGCAAACGCGTTTGAGCGCATGCAGGGGCAGCAGCATCTTGAGCAACGCGACCGCCAGCAACGGGACCACATGCAGCACGGTGCTGGCGATGATCAACAGAAACAGAAACCCCAGTCGAAACGGCAGCATCTCGGCCCACGCAGGATGAACAGGCGGCCATTGTCGCCAAAAACACGGCGAGGTTCAGGCCAACGGCTATCATTTTGTGATGTCACGCCTGCACAGCCCCCTGCTTGACCGCCCTCTGGGCGAATCCCTGTCCGCCGCCCGCGACGCTGGCCACACCCATTGGCAGGGCTCGCTGGACCTTGGCCGCAGCGAGGAGGCCGTGAAGTTGGCCCCCGACCATTGGCAGTGGCGCGGCCTGGCCCTGCCCTACCCGGGCAAACTCAAGGACCGCACCCTGTACTGGTGGGACGGCGATGACTTCGCGCCGGTGTCGCGCTATGCCGGCAAGCTGATCAAGCTGGTGCCCACCGACTGGCAAGTGCCGACCTTCGAGATCGACGGCATCAAGATGCTGCCAACCTCCAAAGCTTCGCCGCTGGAGGATGCAAGGCACAAGGTCGCGCTGGTGCAGCCGGCCGGCAAGAGGGTGCTGGATTGCTGCGGCGGGCTGGGCTATTTCGCCGCCTGCTGTCTCGACGCGGGAGTGACGAAGATCCAGTCCTTCGAGAAGAACGAGGACGTGCTGTGGCTGCGCCGGCTCAACCCGTGGTCACCCGACCCCGACGAAAGCGGTGGCCGCCTGCAATTGACGCATGCGGACGTGGCACAGGCAATCACGCAGCTGGCCGATGCCAGCTTCGACGCAATCCTGCACGACCCGCCGCGCTTCGGCATCGCCGGCGAGTTGTATTCGCTGGCGTTCTATCAGCAATTGGCGCGGGTGCTGCGCAAGGGGGGGCGCCTGTTCCACTACACCGGCAGCCCCAACAAGCTCACCTCCGGCCGCGATGTCCCGCGCGAGGTGGCGAAACGTCTGGAAACGGCCGGTTTCCGCGCCGAGCTGGCACTGGACGGCGTGCTGGCAGTGCGCCGCTAACGCGGCATCAGCAGCGCTCGACCCGGATCACCGCTGGATCGTCGGCATGCTCCAGCAGCAGCCGGCGCACCCGGTCCTGCCAGACCGAGCCAAACGCGGCGCGCTCCTCGTCGCTGGCATCGGCCGCCAGCGCACGGGCCATCAATGCGCGCAGCTTCGGTTCCGGCGACACGCTGGACAGATCCATCGACAGCTGCACGCTGGTACCGCAGTCGATGCGGCGAAACTCGGCGATGGCCCTGAAACCACCGCCGTAGTGCAGCAAACCACGCCGCCCGTACTGCCCGCCGATACCATGGAAGCCGTTATCGGCGGCCGCACCGGTGAGCAGGGTGAAGACCTGGGCGATGACCCCGGTGGTGCCCTCCGTTTCGGCCGCAGCCATCGTCACCTGCACCCCGCCGCGCTCGGGCAGCGTGTCCGGGTACAACGCGCGCAGGCCGGCGCGCGCCATCAGCCAGGCGCCGGCCACGGTCGGGCAGGAATGCCCGGCCAGCCGCACTGCATCGGGATAACCGTAATCCAGCAGCCCACCTTCGGCCGCACCCAGCAGCTCGGCCAATGGGTCACGCAGCAGGATCCGCGGTGCCTGAGCAAAGAACGTCGGCAGCGCCATGGCTTATTCCTCCGGCAGGCCGCTGACGCCGAAGTCGATCACCACCCCGGCCTGGTCGCGCTGGCGGTAGTTGACGCTGACGTGCTCGCCGAAGCGCTGCTGGATCTGGCCGAGCAGCGGGATCGGGTCGTGGTCGTTGACGAAGCGCATGGTCTCGCCATTGCGCAGCGCGCCCAGCGCACCGAAGATCGCCGAATGTCGAAAACGGCGGGCGATGCCGCGGGCGTCGAAAACGTGGACGTTGGGTTCGGGATCGAGCTGGAACGACATGCCAATGACTCCTGTTTGCGATATGCAGACGCCATGCTACGCCGCGCCTGTGGCGCCGCCCTGACCCACGTCAAGGCATCGGCAGCGCCGCCGCCAGCGCCAGCTCGCCCATCGTCCGCAGGCCCTGCTCGCGCTGTTCCGCCGGCATGTGCTCGTCGCGCTCGAGGTGGTCGGACACGGTGAGGATGGCCAGCGCCGCAAAGCCCTCGCGCATGCCCAGCCCGTACAGGCCGGCGGCCTCCATCTCGATCCCGCAGATGCGGTGGCGACGCAGGTGGGCCAGCAGCTGCGGGTCGCCGTCGTAGAAGCAGTCGGTGCTGAACGCGGCCGCCACCCTGGCTGGCAGCCCGCGCGCGGCGGCGGCGTCCACCGCCGCCCGCAGCAGCGAAAAATCGGCGCAGGCGGCCAGGTCATGGCCGCCGAACTGGAGGCGGTTGAAGCGCGCATCGGTGGAGGCCGACTGCGCCAGCAGCACCTCGCCCAGCGACACCTCGCCGACCCCGCCGCAGGTGCCGACGCGGAGGATCCGGCGCACGCCGTAGTGGCGCGCCAGCTCGGTGACATAGATCGCGGTGGACGGGATCCCCATGCCGCCGCCCATCACCGTCACCGGCTGGTCGCGGTAGCGGCCGGTGTAGCCGAGCATATTGCGGCGGCCGTTGACCTGGACCACCTCCTCCAGCAGCTCGTGGGCAAGAAAGCGCGCACGCAGCGGGTCGCCGGGCAGCAGGACGGTGTCGGCGATCTGGCCGGGGGCGGCCTCGATATGCAGTGAGCTCATGGATCCTCAGTCGGTCAGGAAGCTGCGGCCTTCCGCCAGCGGCGGCAGGCCAAGATGGCTGGCGATG
>CAUJJG010000006.1 GCA_963205445.1 Pseudomonadota bacterium | reverse complement strand
CGGCCGCGAAAAGTTCTACCAGCGCTTCCTGCCGTTCCGCGGCGGCAAGAAGCACCAGCCGCAGGACAGCTATTCGCTGCGCTGCATCCCGCAGGTGCACGGCGCGGTGCGCGATGCGCTGGCGCAGGCCAAGCGCGTGCTCGACGTCGAGCTCAATGCCGTCACCGACAATCCGCTGGTGTTCCCGGACAAGGCCGGGGCCGCGCACGTGGAAGAGCAGGTGATCTCCGCCGGTCATTTCCACGGCATGCCGCTGGCGCTGGCGATGAGCTATCTGAAGACCGCCATCCCGGTGCTGGCCTCGATCAGCGAGCGTCGCCTCAACAAACTGGTGGATCCGGCGACCAACGATGGCCTGCCGCCGTTTTTGATCGGCAACGAGGACGGCACCGAGTCCGGTCACATGATCGTGCAGTACACCGCCGCCGCCATCGTCAATGATCTGGCCAGCCGCGCGATGCCGGCTGCAGTCTATTCGGTGCCGACCTCGGCCAACGCCGAGGACCACGTCTCGATGGGCGCCAACGAAGCCCGCCACGTGCTGGCGATGGTGCAGGATCTGGGCAAGGTGCTGGGGCTGGAGCTGTACACCGCAGCGCAGGCGCTGGATCTGCGCCGCGACATGATCAACGCCGCCCGTGCTTTGGCCCGCCGCGCGGATGCCGAGGGGTTTGCCGCCAAAGTGGGGGGCGGGCCGCTGCCGGATGCGGCAGAGCGCGCCGGCTTCCTGGCCGAAGTGGATGCGCTGCGGGTGCAGTTGGCCGAGTCGGATGAATTTCATCCGGGCCGAGCAGTGGCCAGCGCGCACGCGGCGATACGCGCCCGCATTCCCTATCTGGACAGGGATCGTGCGCTGGACGGTGAGGTGGCCGCCGCTGTGGCGATGGTGGCGGACGGCAGCCTGTTGGCGGCAGTGCGCGCGTCTTGAAGGCCCGCATCCCCCCGGAAACAATGTCCGGGGGGATGGACGAACGAAAATGAAAAACGCCCCTTGCGGGGCGTTTTGTTCTTGGGTGCGACCGCTTCAGCGATGGCGATAGGTGATGCGGCCCTTGCTCAGGTCGTAGGGGGTCATTTCGACCTTGACCCGATCACCGGTCAGGATGCGGATGTAGTTCTTGCGCATGCGGCCGGAGATGTGGGCGATGATCTCGTGGCCGTTCTCCAGCTTCACCCGGAACATGGTGTTCGGGAGGGTTTCGGAGATCGTGCCTTCGAATTCGATGACGTCGTCTTTCGCCATGTGTCTGCCGGTTGGTCCTGTCTTTCGGGAAAGTGAAGCCCCGATGCAGGGCCCTAAAGTCCGCTATTTTGCCACGTTGAGGGTCAACTTGCAAAAAAGCCGTTAATCGGTCACATCGGCCGCCGGGCAGGGTGCGAAAGCGGTGTGCCAGTTGCCTGGCAAGCCGGGGCGTTCGCGCAGTCGCGCCAATGCAGCCAGATAATCCGAACGCTGCCAGGTTTCCACACCCAAGCCGCGGGTATGCGGGTTGGGGACTTGGGCATCGATCAGCGGCCAGTGCCACTCACGCAGGCGCTTGGCCAGTGCCGCCAAGGCCAGGGAAGATGCGCCGGACGCGCGCGAATACATGCTGTCGCCGCAGAACATCTGCCCGAACGAGAGGCCAAACAGGCCACCAACCAACTGCTCTTCGTCATCGAAAACTTCGATGCTGTGGGCGTGTCCAAGCTGGTGCAGGGCGAGATAGGCCGACTGCATGTCGGCGGTGATCCAGGTGCCGCCGGATTGGCCGCTGCGCGGGGCAGCGCATCCGGCCATGACATCGGCAAAAGCGGTGTCGGCACGCACTGTCCAACTGCTGCGACGCAACTGGCGTTGCAGGCGCTTGGACAGGTGCACGCCCTCGGTGCGAAAAACGGCCCGCTGCGACGGGCTCCACCACAGCAGGGGCTCGCCTTCCGAAAACCACGGAAAAATGCCGCTGCGATAGGCATTGAGGAAGCGTGTAGGGGACAGATCACCGCCGATGGCCAACAGCCCGTCCGGCTCCACCAGCGCCGTTTCCGGTGGCGGAAACGGCGCGTCGTGAGCGGGGTGGAGCCGCCAAGGGAGGCGCAGGGGGGTCAATGCCCCTCGTCGAGGAATTTCTCGGCATCCAGCGCGGCCATGCAGCCGAAGCCGGCCGAGGTGATGGCCTGGCGGTAGACCTGGTCGGCCACGTCGCCGGCGGCGAACACGCCCGGGATGGTGGTCTGGGTGGCGTTGCCGTCCAGGCCAGTCTGGATTTTCAGGTAGCCGTTCTTCATTTCCAGCTGGCCTTCAAACAGCTGGGTGTTCGGGCTGTGGCCGATGGCAACGAAGAAGCCCTGCACTGCGACCTCGCGGGTGCTGCCGTCCTGTACCGACTTCAGGCGCATGCCGGTGACGCCGCCGTCGTTGCCCAGCACCTCATCGACGGTGTGATGCCAGACCGTTTCGATCTTGCCTGCGGCGACCTTCGCGAACAGCTTGTCCTGCATGATCTTCTCGGCCCGCAGGGTGTCGCGGCGGTGCACCAGATAGACCTTGCGGGCGATGTTGGAGAGGTACAGCGCCTCTTCCACTGCAGTATTGCCACCGCCGATCACGGCCACATCCTGATCCTTGTAAAAGAAGCCGTCGCAGGTGGCGCAGGCGGAGACGCCGCGGCCCTTGAACGCCTCTTCCGAGGGAATGCCGAGGTATTTGGCGGTGGCGCCGGTGGCGATGATCAGGGCATCGCAGGTGTATTCGCCGGAATCGCCCACCAGTCGGAACGGGCGCTTGGAGAGGTCGGCGGTGTGAATATGGTCAAACACCGTTTCGGTTTCGAAGCGCTCGGCATGCGCCTGCAGACGGGTCATCAGGTCCGGGCCCATCAGGCCGTGGGCATCGCCCGGCCAATTGTCCACTTCGGTGGTGGTCATCAGCTGCCCCCCCATCTGCAGGCCGGTGATGACCACGGGCTTGAGATTGGCGCGGGCGGCGTAGACGGCGGCGGTCCAGCCGGCGGGGCCGGAGCCGAGGATGAGCAGGCGGGAATGCTTGGTGGTGGTCATGGTGGAGGGCAGGGTCCTGAGTTTCGGTAGTGGGGGGCGGGCAGCATGGCCTGATCCCAGAGTGGGGTCGATTGTCGCGTGTGGCAAGCCACGGCGGATGCAACACTGTCATCCATTGCGCGATGAAAGCGTGTGCCGTGCCTCGCGCCTTCTCCAGCGGCAGTTCGAGCTTGGCGCTGCGCAGCGCCAAGCTTTGACGTATTATCAAAGGCCTAGGGGCAATTCCTGAGGTCAGATCGCAGGTGGCAAAAGCGACAGCCGACGTCGGCAAGTACGGCCGGAAAATGGGGTCCAAGGCGGGTGGCGCAACAGCGGGCAGCAACCCGTTGCGGCAACGCCTGTGGCGGGATCTTGCGCTCATCGCCATTGCGCCCCTGTTGCTGTATTTGCTGGTCTGCCTCGCCACCTATTCGCCTTTGGATCCCGGTTGGGACAGGGATTCCAGCGTACTGGCCCCCATCCACAACCTGTGTGGGATTGCTGGCGCATGGATCGCCAGTTTCCTCTTGTTCTTGTGTGGCTATGTCGCTTTCCTGTTGCCTTTCGTGCTGGGGGCGATCGGCTGGATCGCCTTGTTCGGCATGGATACAGACGGTGATGGGCAGGCCGATCTGGGGCCGGCCCTGCGCCTGGTTGGCATCGTGGGTTTTTTGGTGGCCAGCTGCGGCCTGCTGTTCCTGCGCGGGGTGCCTGCGAATGATTTTTCAGCAGGGCCAGGCGGCATCCTCGGGACGCTGGCAGGGCGCTCATTGCTGCACGGTTTCGGCCCGGTTGGGGCCAATCTTTTTCTGGTCAGCCTGTTCCTGATTTCGGTCACGCTGGCTACCGGCCTCTCCTGGCTGGCGGTGATGGACCGGATTGGCGCGTTCGTGCTGGCGCTGCCTGGGCTGCTGAACCGTGGGGCGAGGCAGGGGGCGAAGCATGCCAGCGAGTGGAACGAGGCGCGCGCCTTGCGTGAGGAGCGCGAGGAAGCGCGCAAGGCCGATTCCGCGATCCAGCTGCGCAGGGAAAAGGTCAAGATCGAGCCTCCAGCGGCGCCGGCCGTGGAAAAGAGCGATCGCGCCAAGCGCGAGCAGCAGATTCCGCTGTTTCATGTCGATGACGGCACCGGCATCGCCCCGCTGGCGCTGCTGGACGACCCCAAGCCGCAGCCCAAGGGCTATGACGCCCAGACCCTGGAAACCCTGTCGCGGCAAATCGAGTTCAAGCTCAAGGATTTCCGCATAGAAGCCGAGGTGGTTGGCGCCTATCCGGGACCGGTGATCACCCGCTTCGAGGTGCAGCCTGCGCCGGGCGTGAAGGTCAGCCAGATTTCCTCGCTGGACAAGGACATCGCCCGCGGCCTGTCGGTGAAGTCGGTGCGCGTGGTGGACGTGATTCCCGGCAAGTCGGTGATCGGGCTGGAAACCCCGAATACCAAGCGCGAGATGATCTACCTCTCCGAGTTGCTGCGCTCGAAGGAATACGACAAATCCACAAGCCCGCTGACCCTGGCCTTGGGCAAGGACATTGCCGGCAAGCCCATCGTGGCCGACCTGGCGCGCATGCCCCACCTGCTGGTGGCCGGTACCACCGGCTCGGGCAAGTCAGTGGCCGTGAACGCCATGGTGTTGTCGCTGCTGTACAAGGCGTCGGCCAAGGACGTGCGGATGCTGATGATCGACCCGAAGATGCTGGAGTTGTCGGTCTATCAGGGCATCCCGCACCTGCTGGCACCGGTGGTCACCGACATGAAGGAGGCCGCCAACGGCCTGCGCTGGTGCGTGGCGGAAATGGAGCGCCGGTACAAGCTGATGAGCGCCGTTGGCGTGCGCAACCTGGCCGGCTTCAACAAGAAGGTCAAGGACGCCATCGAGGCCGGCCAGCCGCTGCTGGACCCGCTCTACAGGCCTGAGCCCGGGGTGAGTGAGGCGCCACCGACGCTGGAGCCGCTGCCCTTCATCGTGGTCTTCATCGACGAATTCGCCGACATGATGATGATCGTCGGCAAGAAGGTCGAAGAACTCATCGCTCGACTGGCGCAGAAGGCGCGTGCTGCCGGCGTGCACCTGATCCTGGCCACGCAGCGGCCTTCCGTCGATGTCATCACCGGCCTGATCAAGGCCAATATTCCCACCCGCATCGCCTTCCAGGTCAGCTCCAAGATCGACAGCCGCACCATCCTCGACCAGAGCGGGGCCGAGGCCCTGCTGGGCAACGGCGACATGCTCTACCTGCCGCCGGGCACGGCCATGCCCGAGCGCGTGCACGGTGCGTTCGTGTCGGACGAGGAAGTGCATCGCGTGGTGGAACATCTCAAGCAGATCGGCGGCGGGCCGGACTACATCGAAGGCGTGCTGGAAGAAGCCCAGACCCTGTACGATGGCAGCAGTGTGGGCGCCACGGGCTTGCCGGAGGCGGCTGGCAGCGATGACCCGGAAGCCGACCCGCTGTACGACCAGGCGGTGCAGATCGTCACCGAATCGCGTCGGGCCTCCATTTCCGGCGTGCAGCGGCGGCTGAAGATCGGCTACAACCGGGCCGCCAGATTGGTGGAGGCGATGGAGGCCGCCGGCGTCGTCAGCCCGCCGGAACACAATGGCGACCGCGCCGTGCTGGCCCCACCGCCGCCGCGGAATTGATCCCCGCAGGCTGCTGCATCTCTCATTCAGCAATCGACCGACACACTTGCCTGCACCACAGCAGGAAGACCGCATGAAGATCCCCGCCACAGTCCTGACCCTCGCCCTGATGCTGGCTGGCCCGTTGGCGCATGCGGGCGCACGGGAAGCTTTGGCGGGCTTCACCAAGAACCTGAAGGGGCTGGATGGGCAATTCACCCAGCAGGTGTTTTCGCCGCAGGGCAAGCAGAAGGAGCGCAGCAGCGGGCGCGTGGCGGTTTCGGCGCCGCGTCTGTTCCGTTGGGAATACACGGCACCTTATGCGCAGTTGATCGTGGCGGATGGCAGCAGCGTGTGGGTGTACGACCCGGATCTGGCCCAGGCCAGCAAACGACCCCAGGGCCCGGAAGAAGCCAACAGCCCGCTGGCACTTCTGCTGGAACCGGCCAAGCTGGATCGGGATTTCACCGTGCGCGAAGCTGGGCAAGCCGATGGGTTGGCATGGCTGGAGGTTACGCCGAAGGACGCAGATGCCGGCTTCAAGACAGCGCGGTTGGGGTTTGCTGAAGGGCAATTGACGCGCATGGAGTATGTGGATGCGCTTGGCCAACGCACCGTGATTGCGTTCAACGGCTGGAAGCGCAACCCGGCATTTGCGAAGGGGACCTTCAGCTACACCCCTGCCAAGGGCGTGGATGTGATCGGCGGCTGAAGCCCACGGCGCAGGCGGCGCGACGGCAGCGGCTAGAATGGCCCCATGCCGCTTTCCCGTCCCCCCGTTGGTGCACTCGATCTGCACGGCAATGCCGGCGACGCCCTGCGTCCGCTGGCCGAGCGCATGCGCCCGCAGACCCTCACCCAGATGGTGGGGCAGCAGCGCCTGCTGACGGAAGGCTCCGCGTTGCGTCGTGCCATCGAAGCCGGCCGTATCCATTCGATGGTGCTGTGGGGGCCGCCGGGTTGCGGCAAGACCACGCTGGCCCTGTTGCTGGCCCAGCATGCACAGGTCGAGTTCGTGGCGATCTCGGCCGTGCTGGCGGGCCTGCCGCAGGTGCGCGAAGTATTGGCCCAGGCGCAGACGCGCTTCGATGCGGGCCAGCGCACCTTGCTGTTCGTGGACGAGGTGCACCGCTTCAACAAGGTGCAGCAGGATGCCTTCCTGCCCCATATCGAGCGCGGCACCATTGTCTTCGTGGGTGCCACCACCGAAAACCCATCGTTCGAATTGAACTCTGCGCTGCTCTCGCGCTGCCGTGTGCATGTGTTGGAAGCGGTGTCCGAGGAAAACATCGTGCAAGCCTTGCAGCGTGCCCTGCAGGACCCATTGGGGCTGGCAGGGCAGGCCGTGCAGGTGGAAGCGGAAGCCCTGCGCCTGATCGCCAGCGCCGCCGATGGCGACGTGCGGCGTGCCCTGACCCTGCTGGAGATCGCCGCCGATCTTGCACAGGAGGAGGGGGGCAGGATTACGCCCGAAACCCTGCAACAGGTGCTGGCCGACCGCACCCGTCGCTTCGACAAGGGCGGCGAGCAGTTTTACGACCAGATCTCGGCCCTGCACAAGTCCGTGCGCAGTTCCAACCCCGATGCGGCCGTCTACTGGCTGGCACGGATGCTCGATGGTGGGTGTGACCCGGCCTATCTGGCGCGGCGGATGACGCGCATGGCGGTGGAGGACATCGGTCTGGCCGATCCGCGTGCCTTGCAGATGGCCATCGATGCGTGGGAGACCTACGACAGATTGGGCTCGCCCGAGGGAGAGCTGGCCTTGGCGCAGCTGGTGATCTATCTGGCCAGTACCGCCAAGTCCAATGCCGGCTATGTGGCGTGGAAGGCCGCACGCAGCGACGTGCGCGAACACGGCACCCAGCCGGTGCCGCTGCATCTGCGCAATGCGCCGACCAAGCTGATGAAGTCCTTGGACTACGGCAAGGGCTACCAGTACGACCACGACGCCGACGGCGGGGTGGCGTTGGACCAGACCGGCTTTCCCGATGCGATGGGCGAGCGCCTCTACTACCGCCCGGTGGCACGCGGCATGGAAATCAAGCTGAAGGACAAGCTCGACGGGCTGCGCGCGGCCCGGGCGCAGGCACGCAAGGACAGGGCCGCGTCCCGGCCGCCACCGCAAGACGGACCATTGAAACGATGAGCAAGCCTTCCCCCAGCCCTTGCCGGGGCCATGTCCTGATCACCGGGGCTTCGGCCGGGATTGGTGAAGCGCTGGCGCATGTCTTTGCCCAGAACGGACACGGTTTGATTCTGGTCGCGCGCAGTGCACAGGCATTGGACGCGCTGGCGGAGACCCTGCGGCGTGACCATGGTGTCGAGGTGGTGGTGGTGCCGCTTGATCTGTGTGCCGCGGGGGCCACCCAACAGCTTTGCGCGCGCGTGGCTCAGCTTGGGCTGGAGGTGGAGGTCCTGGTCAACAATGCCGGGGTGCTGCATCGGGGTGCCTTCACCGAGACGGCGTTTGGCGATCAGCAGGGCCTCGTGCAGCTCAACATCGGTGCGCTCACCGAGCTGACCCATCTCTTTCTTCCGGGCATGGTGCAGCGCGGGCGCGGCCGCATTCTCAACATGGCCTCCAGTGCCGCCTTCCAGCCCATGCCCTGGGTGGCCACCTACGGGGCCAGCAAGGCTTATGTGCTCTCGTTTTCAGAAGCATTGGCCATCGAGCTGCAGGGCAGTGGGGTTGCCGTGAGTGCGCTCTGCCCGGGCTTCACCCAAACGGCGCTGATCGCCCAGCAGGGGGCGAAAACCTTCAAGGTGCCTTTGCTCAAGAACGCCACGCCGCAGTCGGTGGCCGCCAAGGCCTATGCGGTCTGCATGGCTGGCAAGCCCGTCCACATCCACGGGGTCTTCATGCGCTGCATGATCCTGATGGGCCAGCATCTCCCGCGCTGGATGCAGCGCCGGGCTTCGGCAATGTTCGTGCGCGGCACGATGCGTTGACCTCGCAACGGGCCAACTGGCCCTGTTGCGTCGGGGAGGCGGTCAGGTTCAGGTAGGGGTTGCCAGCCGCTTTTCGAGGTCGGCGCGCATGGCCGCGATTTCGGTGCCGATTTGTGCGCGCTTGGCCCGGCCTTCGCGATGGACTTCGCGCACCTCTTCCACCGTGCGGATCAGGGTTTCGTTGACGGTGCGCAGGGTGTCGATGTCGAGGATCGCGCGCTGATTGGCCTTGGCGGCTTCCACTGCCGTCCCGTGCACCAGTTCGGCGTTACGGCGCATCAGTTCGTTGCTGGCGTCGTCGATGGCATTGCTCAGCGCCACCGCATTGCGCTGATCCTCCAGCGAGAGCTGGATGGCGAACTGGTTGCGCCACATCGGCAGGGTGATGTCGCGCACGGCGGCAAATTTTTCGATCAGCTGGATCGCATTGGCCTGGATCAGCCGGATCATGGGCAGCGTCTGGTCGGTGGCATGTTGCAGGACCTGCAGATCCGACACGCGCTTTTCGATGAGGCGCAAGGCGGTGTCCAGTTCGGCGCGACGGGTGCGGGCGGCAGGCTCTTCCTGTCCGGCCAGCGTGGTCAGCTCCTGCTCCAGCTCTGCCATGCGCACGCGGCCGGCAGCAACGTGGATGCCGATGTCCCGCCTTTCCTCCACCACAAGGGCATGCATCTGGTCGTATTCCCGCACGCGTTGCTGCTGGGTGGCCTGGGTCTTGCCCACGTCCACCATCAGCTGGTCGATCTGCTTGTTGGTGGAGCTGTAGCGTTGCACCAGCTCCCCCTTGGTGGCCTTGAACTTGTCGATCAGTGGGCCGATTACCGGCACCTTTGATCGCGCGCCGAAGGCATCGAGGTTGAGACTGCGGGCGATCCGCACCACTTCACCCAGCTTGTCGCCGCTGGCATCGAGATCCGCATTGCGCACCTTGTCCAGCAATTGCGTGCTGAAAGCGGCGGTCTTGCCGGTGGCGGATTTGGCATAGCCCTGCAGATTGCCGGGGCTCAGGTCCTGCAGGGATTTGGCGGCTTCCAGAATAGATGCGATATCGCCACTCTCCAGCCCCAGGGATTTCAGCGCTTGCGGGTCAAGGGCGGCCGGGAGTAATTGCTGCCGGTTATCGCTGTCGGATTGGGTCATGGCGAATTCCTGTCTTGGGCCGGCGCGCCAGCCGGCTGGGGGGAAGGGGGATTGTCACGGAGAAACCGGTCCAGCGCATCCAGCGCCGATGAGGTGGCGGCCAAGGCATCGCCCCGCCGTGCATCCTCGCGAAGCATGTGGTGTTGCGACAGCAATATCTGCACCTGCGGAAGCAGGGCTTCGATGCGCGCGATCAAGCTGTCCAGGTTGTGCATCGTCAGTTCGAGATGTGTTGCAGTGATGCGGCAGGCGGCGGCCGCGACCGCCCGCTGATTCGCGATGTCATCAGTGCCTGCCGCGATGGCGCACTGCTGCAGACCGTGGCACAGCGGAACAAGGCGATGCCGATAGGCAATCACCTCATCCAGTCGTTGGCGGGCGTCCAGCAGGTGGACGCCCAGTGCGGAAGCGAGGGCCTGCGCTTCCGCTTGCATCACGATATCGCGGCCAAGCAAACGCCCCAGCCAGCCCACGCTGCGGCGGAGGGCGCGCGGGTTGGTGGCCAGCATGGCTTTTTGCACCGCAGCGACACTGTCCAGCAAGGCCGGCAATGGGGAAGCCGCCAGTGCTCCGGCGGCTTGGCGTTGCAGGTCTGCACCCATGTCAGTGCCTGGCATCACCCCGCGGCCCCCGGTTTGCTGTCCGCGCTGGTCGGGTTGCCCGCTGCTTCGAGATCTTCACGGAAGCGCAGGTTTGCCAATTCACGGTCAAAGGCGATTTCGCGCGAGGTGCGTACGCGCACGGGCGCCTCGTTGCCATGGGAATTGCCCGTCTGAACGTTGTCAGCGGGCGGCGGGCTTGCGGGTTTGTGGGTGTTGCCAAGCCGATCGAACAGATCGATCAGGGTCTGGTTGAGAATGTCTTGGCGGGTCAGGCTTGCACGCAGAATTTCCAACATCGGTGCCTGTTGTCGCGCGATGCCGGCGACGGCATCGGCCAGTTGGGTGCCGCTGCCTGCCTGCGCGGGCGTGGTGCGGGCCGGCTGCGGCTGGAGGGCTTTCAATGCGTCCAACAGGTCTTGCCAAGGGGCTGGGTCAACTGCTGCGGTGGGTTCCCGATCCTCCGGCTTCATGGACTGCAGCCCTGCGGCGATGTCGGCCAGCTGCGCCACCACGCGGCCCCCAACGTCCGTTTCGTTTCCGCCCATGGCTTTGTTGCGAAGGAAGTCGGCGCGGATCTGCGCCCAGCGGGCCTGCTGCTCGGGTGACATCCCGTTGCGCAGCTCGGCCAGCTTCAGCAGGTTCTCCTCTGCACCGGTGGTCAGCAGTTGGGACTCCCCCAGATAATGGTCGGTGATCAGCTGGGCCAGCTCGTCATCGTTCATCACTGGCGAAATCTTTTCTGCCAGCTTGTTCATGTTGCGGTAGCTGCCCTGCAATTTGAAGGGTGGCTCGGTGCGGTAATTGTCTGCCTGTGCGGCGCTGGCGATGTACTGCTGATTGACGCGATACACGACCTCGCGCACGGCCATCAGGCGTTGCAGGACGGCCACGATCTCGTTGATTTCGGCGCCGCTGTAACCATGCTTGAGCGCATTGGTGCTGATGTCCCTGCCGGCGGCCTTGTCGGCCAGCTGGTAGAGGTCGGCCATGTCGCGCGTGGCCAGCGGGGCCAGTATCGGGTTGGATGTCAGGCTGTTCTCGATGTAGCTCAGCTTGAAGGCCTCTTCCATGCCCCCCAGCACATCACCGAGGTTGTAGATGTCGGCACGGTTGGCCAGCATGTCCGGAATCTTGAAGACTTCGCCGGACTCGGTGTACGGGTTGCCGGCCATGACCACGCAGAATTTCTTGCCGCGCATGTCGTAGGTCTTGGTGTGGCCTTTCCAGATGCCTTCGATCCTGCGCGTGCCGTCGCACAGCGAGATGAACTTCTGCAGGAACTCCGGATGCGTGTGCTGGATATCGTCCACGTACAGCATCACGTTGCTGCCCATTTCCAGCGCGAGGTTGAGCTTTTCCAGCTCTTGTCTGGACGTGGCGTCGGGCGCTTGTGCCGGGTCGAGCGAACGGACCGCGTGACCCAGCGCCGGACCATTGATCTTCATGAAGACCAAGCCAAGCCGGTGGGCCACATATTCCATCAAGGTGGTCTTGCCGTAGCCGGGGGGCGAAATCATCATCAGCAGGCCCATCAGGTCGCTGCGTTTCGATTCGCCGACGGTGCCCATCTGCTTGGCAAGATTGTCGCCAATCACCCCGAGATAGACGTCGTTGATCAGCCGGTTGCGGACGAAGCTGGTCAAGGGGCGCGCCTTGAGCTCATCCAGGCGCATCGCAGAGCGCGCTGTTTGTGCTTTTTCGGTGCGCAAGGCCTGGAAGCGTTGCCAAGCGGGGACGAAGCTGTTCACGTGCTGACGGTAACGTGCGAAAGCGTCGTCGATGGACAGGGCCATCGCGCCGCCGACGATGCTTGGATGTTCACCCAGCAGGCCGGTGACGGTGGCGGACAACGGCACTCGCCGAACCTGTGCGTGCGCGGGCCCGTCGTGGAGGTACAGCGATGCGGCTTCGTTGGCGTAGCGTGCGTATTCGATCAAATCGGGGCGACCGGCAATCGCGGCCATGGCCTGCGCCACCAGTTGCCACTCCGCGCCAGGCTGTTGCCGCAGCTGCTCCCGCGCGGACTGAAGCGCGGTACCGTTGGCGTCCCGTGACAGTGTGTCCCGCAGGCCGTGCGCCAGCGCCTCGGCACCGGCACTGACCTGCAGCTGCATGTCGGTACCGGGCATGCAATCCAGCAGGTAGTCGGCGGCATCGGCAGGGGGGAAGGGTTGCGCGGGGAAGGCTTCGCCGCTGGCTTGTGCGAATTGTGCAAGTGCCTCAGCGAGGCGTGTGCGCAGCGCCGACAGGGCAGGGCCGGCATGCCCGAGAGCATCGATGGTGCGTGCGGCGCGAATCTGCAGCGTCCAAGCCTGAGCTTGGCCGGGAGCTGCCCAGAATGCCAGACCCAGTGCGCGCGCATTCGGTGCGTGAACCAGTGGGCCGGCATCGCGTTGCAGCGTCAGCCGCGTGCGCAGCAGCAGCGCGGCATCGTGATCATGGATGCCTTTCTCGTAGCCTTCCCGGTAGCGGGGCGCGGCAAAGTCACGAACGCTTCGGGCCAGCGCTTCCGGATCCAGCGCGAGTTGCTGCAGGGCGGGCAAGGTAAGGCCATCACGGTTGCCCATGGCGGCTTCCAGCATCATGCCTGCGAGATATTCCCCGCGGTAGAGCGTCGGCGATTCCGATTCCAGCGTGACGTGCCAGTAGGGCTTGAGTTCATCGAGAGCCGGGTCGTCCACCCGCTCCATGTAATCGGTGCCGGTCAGATGCAGGGCAAGGTGGTCCCCACGCGGCAGCAGCGTCAGGTCCAGCGGCTGGGTGTTCACGCTGAAGCGGTGGCGGGGCCCGAGGCGGATCACGTTGCCACCGTCCTCGAACAACTCGCTGCGATCGCGCAGTGCCCGCACGGCTTGGTCGCGCGCGGATTTGATGCGGGCCTCGATGTCGTCGGCGCGCACGCTGTCCTTGAGCTCGCGCAGGCGTGCGACAAGCTCGCGCAGCTTCTGGATCAGGGCATCCCCGGCAAAGAAAGCGTTGAGTTCATCGCTGGTGCCAAACCGCTGGGTGCGACGCCCCAGACCTTCCAGGATGCGGTTGGCGGCATCGAGCAGGGATTGCGCCCTGCGCTGGCGGTCGTCCAGCAGGGCCTGTTTGTGGGTCTCGAAAGCCTCCAGCAGCTCCTCGCGCTTGCCGAGGATATCGCCGAGGAATTGCTCATGCTCACCAAACTGGCTCTCCAGTTCTTCCAGCTGCACCATCAGGCGCGCCAACTGTTCGTCGGCTTTTTCAGGCGTGTCGGCAGCGCCGAGTGCACTGGCCACGGACTGCGCGAACAGGGCGAACTGGGCGCCAAACTGGGCGGTGGCTTCGGCAGAGCCCAGTGACTTGCGCCGCTGGTCCGCGCGCGCGCGCGCCTGGTTGAGGCGTGCGTACAGCGTTGACAAGGCATCCACCACGCGGGTGCGGCGGGTGGCGTCGTCCACCTTCAGGCTGGCCATCAGCTCCGACAGCATGTCGAGGTCGCGCGACTGCGCCTGCATGTCCTTGATGCAGGCGGCCAGCTGGGTAGCGGTGCTGGCTTTTTGAGCGGATTCGTCCAGCGCGGTGAGGCGCTGTTCGAATGGGCCCAGCGCCTTGGGGCTGGCGAGGAATTCACCGGTCGCCGCGCCCACGCGTTCGTGGGCCTGCTCCAGTGCTGCTGACATGGCGTCGATCGCCGCCGTATCGATGTAGCGATAGTCGCGGATGGTCAACAGCTGGCCGCGTTGGGCAGCGATGGCGTTGAGCGCATCCACGAACTCCTGCGCCTGGCTCCAGGCTTCCGGCTGGAGGCGGCCGAGCAGCGCACGGTGTTCAAGCTGTGCCTTCTGCATCGCTGCATCGGACTGCCGACGGATCTCCAGCACCTTCTGGAATTCGTCCAGCACGGATTCGCCGGTGGCTGCGATGCCGTGCAGAAGTGTGGACAAGCCGCCGGTGTGCTCGTCGTCGAGCCAAGCGTGCACGTCAAACAGGCGGCGCGTGGTTTGGGCCAGCGATTGATAACGCTGCGCCGAGACTTCCTCGCGGCCGATGTCGCGGGCGAGATCAAACAGGTCGGAAACCGTGCGCACAAGTTCGGCATTGCCGATCCGCCCCATGAAGCTGGCGCTGGGCGGGCGGGTGGCCGCGTATTCGTCGAAGGCGAACGGGGTGTTCCACACCTGCATCTGGTGCACACGGGTGGGGTCGTCGTTCTCGGCATGGAACAACACCATGCGGCCGTCCTTCAGGCGCGCGTACCCATGTGCAAGGATCGGTGGCTGCAACTGGCGCTGCACCATGTTGTAGACGAGCAGGGCGGACTGGCCCGTCTCGCGCTCGTAGAACACGTACAGCACGTCCTCGCCATTGGGGGAGCGAATGGCGCGCTTGTACTGCATCCCGGCGACGGTGGCATCGAAGGCCTTGTGTTCGCCATTTTGGAGGTAGTAACCACCGGGAAATATGATGCCGTGGTCTTCAGGGAGCTGGATGCAGGCCTGCACGATGGCGTCGAGGCGCGTGGCCTTGCCGGTTTGCGTGTTGAATACAAGGCCGCGCCAGGTTGTCTCCCGATAAGGCAGCACCTTGAGCAGGATCAGTGAGCCGACCTTTGCAAATTCGAAGCGTGCGTCGTCCAGTGATTGGGTGCGATCCTCCACGGGTTCGCTGTAGATCCCATTGCCGGTTTCGGTGCTGTTTTCGATCTTGAGCGTGAGGTCGCCCCCCGTGGTCTCCACGAAAAGGGTGTCGAGGATGTTGAGATGCGGGAAACGCCCGCTGACCTCCATGTCCTTGGTTGCGCGCGTCCACTCGAAATCGAAAGGTGGCGGCAGCACGATGTCGCGCTCACCGCGGGTGTCGATGTAGCTCACCTCGCCGCTGCTGGCCAAATTCCAGCGGAACACGCGCACATCAGTGGCTTTCTGGCCCACCTGGAATGCCGCCAGCAGCTTGCTGTCCTTGATCAGCAACTGCAACAGGCGAGCGTCCTTGTAGTAGCTGTACAGCTCGTTGAAGTCCCGCTGGAACCCGGCATCGTCCAGGAACGTACCCGCGATATCCGTCGGCGTGACGTCGTAGCCATCCTGGGTGTCCACCAGCTTGTAGAGGCTGAACACGTCCCGGATCGAAGTCGTAGATTTCAAACCCAGGAAGACGTTGTAGCCAAACAGCAGCAACCCCCCCACCTGAACGATGTCGCGCCCCACGGCGTTGTGCTCGCTGCGGATGCGCAGCCGCCCGGCGATCTCCATCTTGGAGTCGCCGAACTCTTGCAGCCGCTCCTCGTTCAGGCGGCTGGCGATGCCTTGCAGCCGCTGCCCTTGCTCCAGCAAGCGCTTGCGAAGCACCTCGTAGGCACCGCCTTCGGCGACAGCCTGGTCGATGCGGGTGTCCTGTGACGTGGTGTCGGTCATCGTCTGGGTCGTCCCTCTGAGCCGGCGCAGGCCTTACGCCTGGCCTGCGTCCTGCTCCGGCGTCGGCAGACCGACCAGTTTGCCCACGACCTGCTGCACCAGTGGGCTGTGGGTGGCGATGCCTTCCAGGGCCTTGCCGATCGAGACGCCGCGGGTCAGCGCATCAAAGACGCCGCCATCGCCGCCGATCAGCTCGATGTTGGCGCCCTTCAATGCTTCCGCCAGCACGTCGGCGTTTTCGCGCGAAATGTCCTTGCCCGCCTCGAGCGCGGCAAGCGCCTGGCGCAGCTGCGTTTCGAGGGCCATCCGGTATTCCTCGTGGGCGCGGGCGTCCGCGCTCATCTTGTCCATGGCCTCGAACTTGGAGGTCAGGCCTTCCGCTTCGGCCGACATCTTCGCGCCGATCGACTCGGCTTCCGCCTTGCCCATGGCCAGGGTGGATTCGGCCTCGGCCCTGCCCATCGCCAAGGTCGATTCTGCCTTGGCCTGGCCCATCTTGGCCTGGCCGCTGGCTTCCGCGTTCAGGCGCTCGGCAAGGGCGCGGGCATCGGCGCTGCCTTGCTTGTAGGTGGCCTCCGCCTTGGCTTCCAGCACGCGCGCTTCGGCGAGGCCGGTCTTCTCGATGGCATTGGCGGTGACTTCCTGCACCTGTGCGTCGGCAAGGCCCGGTGCCGCACGCTCAGCGCGCACGCCATCAGCCATCGTCTTCTTGGCTTCTGCCTGCTTGCCGGCGGCTACCAGCTCGGCCTCGGCCATCATGGCGATTTCACTGGAGCGATGGCGGGCGGCCTGCTCGGCGGCCTCAGCGGCCTTCACATCCTTGACCAGTTGTTCCTGCGCGGCGGCTTCCGCGGCGAGGATCGCGACCTGCTTGGCGCGATCCGCCTCGGAAACTTCGCGGGTTTCCTTGATCTTCTCCTCGGCCACGGCCACGGTCTGCTCGATGGTGGTGCGTTCGCGCACCACGTTGGCCACGTCCATGCGGCCCTGTTCGACCACCTTGTCGCGTTCAACCTGCTGCAGCTGCACTTCGCGGTCCGTGGTGACCTTTTCCAGTTGGCCTGCACGTTCCACGCGCTCCGCCTCGATGGTCACCGCGCGCCGGCGGTTCTGCTCCGCCACCTGAACTTCGCGCAGCTGGTTCTGTTCGCGGATTTTGATCTGTTCCTCGGCTTCGATGCGCGCCTGTTCGGACAAGCGACGCTGCTCTTCGATCACCTTGCGGGCCTCGGCTTCCTCGCGTGCCTGCACGGAACTGACCTCGCGCTTCTGCTTGGCCTCGGCTTCGGCCTGCTGGCGCTCCATCTCCAGCATGTGTTCGCGTGTTTCGGTGTTCTTGCGGGTGATCGCCAAGCGTTCATCCTGCTCCAACTCGTTGGTCTTGATGTTTTGCTGGGCGGTCAGCTCGGTGATCTTGCGGATGCCCTGCGCGTCCATGATGTTGTTCGGATCGAGATCCGATTTCTTGGTCTGCTCCAGGTAGTCGATGGCCACGTCTTCCAGCACGTAACCGTTGAGGTCCTTGCCGATGACATCCACGATGGCGTCACGAAATTGCTGGCGCTGCTCGAACAGGTCATTGAAGTCGAACCGCTTGCCCACGGTTTTCAACGCTTCGGAGAATTTTGCGTTGAACAGCTGCTCTACCGAATTCTGGTCCGAGGCTCGGGCGGCGCCCACCGCCTTGGCCACGCGCAGCACGTCGGCTGGCGTTTCGTTGACACGCAGGTAGAACGCCACCGAAATGTCGGCGCGCATATTGTCCCTGCAGATCAGGCCTTCCTTGCCGCGGCGATCCACCTGCAGGGTGATGAGGCTGATCTGCATCTCCTCCGCCTTGTAAAGCACGGGGATGATGAGTGCGCCGGTGAAATGCACCTTGGGCAACGCGCTCATGTCATTCACGATCAGGGCCGTGCCTTGGTCCACCTTGCGGTAGAAGGCCTTGAACAGACCCATCAGGCCGAACACCACGATCAGGAAAAGGCCGAGACCGATCAGGCCCGGGAGGAGGAGGGACATGGACATGGTGAAACTCCTTGGACGAACGTGGTGCGGTTATCGATTGTTGAAGTCGGTTTCGGACATGACGGCATAGCTGTTGCTGCTCTCGTCATGGGAGAGCAGAACCACCCTGTCCCCACGCTGGAAGCGAGTACCAGCGGCGGCTCGTACCTGCAGGATCAGGCCCGCGCCACCGTCATCGAATTCGGCGCGGCCGTCATGCGCATCGACATGCGGTGAAATCACCGTGCCGGTGCGACCGAGAATGGAAGGCGGGACGGGGGGGCGCAGCCGCTGGATCAACCGGCTGACCGGGCGCAGCAGCAGCGAGGTGACGATCAACCCCGGCACCAGGGCCACGAGCAAGGTGGCCGCCCCCAGCAGCCAGCGCAGGGTGTCAGGAAAGTGCGACAGCACCAGCAGATGGACGAAATAGGTGCCCAGCCAGCCGAAGAAACACAGCACCGTCAGCACCAGCATGATGGGGACGCCGCTCAGGCCCAGCCTGGCCAGCATGCCGGCGGCGGTTGTGCTGTCATGGCCGTCGTGGGCATGGTGAACGTGGCCATGCCCATCGCCCCCCAGCAGGCCGTCGATGGCATCGGTATCCACCAGCCCGGTTGCCGCCAGCAGCCAGTAGATGGCGCAGAACGCCAGCACGATGCTGTAGAGCAAGGTGGGGAAGGTGAGGACGGTGTGCAGGAACTCGTTCATTTCGGCTTCCTTGCGTTGGACGGGGACGAAGGCATCAACGAGCGCAACAGCGCGTCCACGGGATCTTCGACAGATGGAGACGTGTGGCTGGCAGTTGCGTTGCGTCGCGCGTGCGAACCTGTGGTGCGGCCAGCTTTTTCCGCCCGTTTGCGGGCGGCCTGTGCGGGTTCGGGGTGCGCGGTTTCGCCCTGCTCACGACGTGCGATGGCCTCTTGGGCGCGCCGGATGCTGGCCGAAGCCCGCAGTGCGGCCACCTGATGCCGGAGGCGACGCAGCTGTTGGTCCAGCCGGTCCGCCAGGTCCTGCAGTGTCGCCTCGTCGCGTGCAGCCTGTTGCAACTGCGTGTCCAGTTCGGCCAACCGTGCCCGCAATTCCAACAGCGCGGTCGCCTGTTCGCGGGCCGCGGTCTTGCGGCGCCGGGCCAGCAGGACGGTGATCGCATCTTCGGCGGTTTTGGCTTGGGTGCGCAGGGCCTGCGCCCTGTTCTCCATGTCGATGCGTTTCGCCTTCATGGCGGTGGCGTTTGCCCGCGCATCCCGCAGGGCTGCATCGGTGGTGTGGATATCCTGATCCAGCGCACGTTCCAGCCGGTCGCCCAGCAGGGCCTCCTCCAGTTCCCCCATGCCCTCCCGGAAACGCCGGAACAGTTGGCGCAGGCCGTCAGTCATCGCGGTCTCCATCAAGGAAACCTGCGCAGGCGTCCGCGGCGCTCAGCACGTTGTCTGCGAGTGTCTCGATTTCAAACATCAGGCTGGACAAGGTGGAGTGTGCGTCCAGTGCGCCATACATGCTGTAGCTGGCCTCACCGGCGACCTCTTGCAAGACGATGCTTGAGAGCGGAAGCAGCTTGCGCAAACGCAGCACATGGGCATGGAAGGCGTTGATATCCCGCACTTGCGATGCCGGCCAAAGAAAAGACTCGACCAGGATTTGCTCGCCGGCCACGGCAAGGAAGACGGAGAGATCTCCCTGGTCGCGCATGACAAGGCGCAAACTGGGTTCTGCCCCTTCCACACGCTCCAGAAGTATCCGTCCCAAGTTCACGGCACGGGTCTGTGCCAGTGCGTGGTGGATGCCGTCAAGCGTCCATGCATCCGGTAGCTGCGGTGTAGTGTCGGGCCCGTAGTTGCGCATTTTCTGCTCGATTCTGTGCAGCTCCTGCGCATGTTCCGGACGGATCCAGACGTCCTTCTTCACCAACCCCTGTTCACGCATGCGGGTGCGGAAATTGCGCACGTGCAAGGTGGATGCGCTGGGGGTTGAAGGTGATTTCATGTAATGCACGTTAGTTGTTACATGAAATGGTTGTCAAGCTGCACCGCGGGAAGCGGATGCCAGGAGCATCGGCGCGCACAGGCGCAATCTTCGATGCACTGCATATCCAACGCAGGCAGCCGATGAAACCGGCAAAGAGGCTTCAT
>CAUJJG010000005.1 GCA_963205445.1 Pseudomonadota bacterium | reverse complement strand
ACCTGCCGGCAGATCGCGCTGGCCCTGCGCGACGAGGTGACCGACCTGGAAGCGGCCGGCATCGGCATCATCCAGATCGACGAGCCGGCCCTGCGCGAAGGCCTGCCGCTGCGCCGCGGCGACTGGGCAGCCTATCTGGACTGGGCGGTGGAAGCCTTCCGGATCAGCGCCGCCGGCGTCCGCGCCGACACCCAGATCCACACCCACATGTGCTATTCGGAGTTCAACGACATCATCGAGGCGGTGGCGGCGCTGGACGCCGACGTGATCTCGATCGAGACCTCGCGTTCGCGGATGGAACTGCTGGACGCCTTCGTCAGCTTCCGCTACCCCAACGAGATCGGCCCCGGCGTCTACGACATCCACACCCCGCGGGTGCCCGAACACGCCGAGATCGACGCGCTGCTGGCCAAGGCGCGGCAGGTGCTGGCGCCAGAGCAGGTCTGGGTCAACCCCGACTGCGGGCTGAAGACCCGCGGCTGGCCGGAGGTGCGCGACGCGCTGGAACGGATGGTGGCCGTCACCCGCGCGCAGCGCCAGCAGCTGGCGGCCTGAGCCAGGGCATCACGGGAACACCGCTGGCCTGCGCCGGCGGTGTTCGTATGCCGTTGTGGCGCAGGCGCGGATAATGCGCGTATGGAACAGACGCACCCCCTGCCCGACCTCGACCCGCGCCCGCTGCCGCCGGAGCCGGTGCTGCCGTCCGACTGCTGCGACAGCGGCTGCGATCCCTGCGTGCACGACAGCTACGCCGAAGAGCTGGCGCACTACCGGAAAGCGCTGGCGGCGTGGCTGGCACGCCACCCGGAAGCGGACGCTCAGTCGGCCTGAGCCGACATCGATGGCACCGCCACCGGGCGGCCGTCGCCGTCCAGCGCGATCATGGTGAAGCTGCCGCGGGTGCAGGTCCGGCGGTCGCCGGTCAGCAAGTCTTCGGCGATCAACTCGACTTCAACCTGCATCGAACTGCGGCCGACGCCGACGATGCGGGCCACGGTCTCGACCATCTGCCCGACCCGGATCGGCAGTTTGAAATCCACCTGGTCCGAGCGCGCGGTCACCACCGTGCGTCGCGCATAACGCGTCGCGGCCAGGAAGGCGGCCTTGTCCATCCACGCCAGCGCCTGCCCACCAAACAGCGTGCCAAGATGATTGGCGTGGTTGGGAAACACGATCTCGACCATGCGCGCCTCGGTCGGCAGCGCGGCGTCCTGCATCATTGCCATGGGAATGTCCGTATCAACCCGATGCGGCATTTTCCCCGATTTCCTGTGCCGACGGCGGCCGATAGCACCAGTACTTCGGGGCGTGCAGGGCCATTCGCATCGGCGCTGCCTCAAGCAACACGCGCGTACCGGGCTGCAGCGCCAGCGCCAACGCCCCGTCCCCCATCCCCCAACTGACCGCTTCCGCCAGCGGCGCGGCGCTTTCGCAGGCAGCAAAGCGGCGCGTCTGCCCAAGCTGCAAGCCTTGGCCACTGCGCTTGCCGTGGGCCTCCTTCAACGCCCAATAGTGGTGAAACAAAGCGCTGCGCATCTCGCCTTCGCAGGCATGCAGCTGCGCGATCTCATCGGGGGAAAACACATGGCCCGCCACGGCCAGCCAATCGCGGCGCTTGCGCGGCAGCTCCACATCCACCCCGACAGGCTGCTCGGACACCGCCAACGCCAGACAATCCGCGCCGTGACTCAGGCTGAGCTGCAGCGGTGCAGGCTGCGCATCCAGCAACAGCCGTGGCCGGCCATCGGGGTGCGCGTCCATCCCGATCCTGATGGTCTCAACCTGCAGGGCCTGCGCCGCCAGGCGACGTGCCTGCCAGTGCCCGGCAACAAAGCTGTCGCGGCGTGCAGGCGCCGACATCGCATCCAGGCGCTGCAACTCGTGGACCGTCATCCAAGCCGACGGTTCAGCAGGCACATCGGCCAGCACATCGGTCGTGTGCAGCAGCTGCACACGTACCCACGCGGTCATGCCGGCGGCCTGAGGGTCACAGGCTCAATCCACCATGGCCGGCAGCAGCTTCTCTGGCTCGGCCTGCACGTCCAGCTGCAACTGGCCGTCCTGTGCATCCAGGCTGACCCGCCCGCCATTGACCAACTTGCCGAACAGCAGCTCGTCGGCCAGCGGGCGCTTGATCTTGTCCTGGATCAGCCGCGACATCGGGCGTGCGCCCATCAGTGGGTCGAAGCCCTGCTGGCCCAGCCATTCGCGCGCCGCCGGCGTGGCCGACAGCGTCACGTGCTTCTCGTGCAGCAGCACTTCCAGCTCGATCAGGAACTTGTCCACCACCCGCAGGATGTGGTCGAAACCCAGCGCCTGGAATTGCACCACCGCGTCCAGCCGGTTGCGGAACTCGGGGCTGAACCCGCGCCGGATCGCCTCCATGGCGTCCACGCTGTGGTCCTGCTGGGTAAAGCCGATGCTGCGTCGCGAAGCCTGAGTGGCGCCGATGTTGGTGGTCATCACCAGCACGACGTTGCGGAAATTGGCTTCACGACCATTGGTGTCGGTCAACGCGCCGCGGTCCATCACCTGCAGCAGGATGTTGAAGATATCCGGGTGCGCTTTCTCGATCTCGTCCAGCAACAGCACGCAATGCGGGGTCTTGACGATTTTCTCGGTCAGCAGCCCCCCCTGATCGAAGCCCACATAGCCCGGCGGTGCGCCGATCAGGCGCGACACCGAATGCGGCTCCATGTATTCGCTCATGTCGAAGCGGATCAGCTCGATACCCAGCTGCATGGCCAGCTGCCGGGTCACCTCGGTCTTGCCCACGCCGGTGGGGCCTGCGAACAGGAAATTGCCAATGGGCTTGTCCGGATTGCCCAACCCACTGCGCGCCAGCTTGATGGCACTGGCCAAGGTCTCGATGGCCGGGTCCTGCCCGAAGATCACCATCTTCAGGTTGCGATCCAAGTGCTGCAGCACGTCCTTGTCCGTCGCCGACACCTGTTTGGCCGGGATGCGCGCCATCTTGGCGACGATGGTTTCGATTTCCTCGACGTCGATGTGTTGCTTGCGCGTCTCCACCGGCAGCAGGCGTTGGCGCGCGCCGGCTTCGTCGATAACATCGATGGCCTTGTCCGGCAGCAGGCGGTCGCCGATGTGCTTGACCGACAGATCCACCGCCGCCTGGATCGCATCGTCCCCATAGATCACGTCGTGGTGCGCTTCGTATTTCGGGCGCAGGCCCATGAGGATCTCCACCGCCTCGCCCACCGTGGGTTCGACGATGTCGATCTTCTGGAAGCGGCGGGCCAGCGCGCGGTCCTTCTCGAACACGCCGCGATATTCCTGGAAGGTGGTGGACCCGATGCAGCGCAGCTCGCCATTGGCCAGCACCGGCTTGATCAGATTGGAGGCATCCATGGTGCCGCCGCTGGCGGAACCGGCACCGATGATGGTGTGGATTTCGTCGATGAACAGAATGGCATTCGGCAGTTTCTTCAACGACGCCAGCAAGCTCTTCAGGCGCTTTTCAAAATCGCCGCGGTATTTGGTACCTGCCACCAGCGCGCCCAGATCCAGCGCGTAGATCACCGCCCCGGCCAACACGTCCGGCACTTCGCCATCGACGATGCGCTTGGCCAGCCCCTCGGCCAACGCGGTCTTGCCCACGCCCGACTCGCCCACGTACAGCGGGTTGTTCTTGCGGCGCCGGCACAGCACCTGGATGGTGCGCTCGATCTCGTCGGCGCGGCCCACCAGCGGATCGATCCGGCCGGCCAGCGCCGCCTCGTTGAGATTGGCGGCAAACTCGGTAAGCGGGTCCGCCTTGCTGTCGCCTTCCCCGGCCTCCGATTTGGCCTCGTTCTCGGCAGGCGACGGGCTGGCGGGGTCATCCTGCTTGGCGATGCCATGCGAGATGTAATTCACCACGTCCAGCCGGTGCACGTCCTGCTGGCTGAGGAAATACACCGCATGCGAATCCTTCTCGCCAAAAATCGCCACCAGCACGTTGGCACCTGCGACTTCTTTTTTCCCCGAGGATTGCACGTGATAAACGGCACGCTGCAGCACGCGCTGGAAGCCCAAGGTCGGTTGGGTGTCACGGCCGTCGTCTTCCGCCAGCCGATTCACCGACACCTCAATGGCGTTCTCCAGCTCGGCGCGCAGGCGTGGAATGTCCGCCCCCACCGCATGCAGCACCGCTTCGGCCGAAGGGTTGTCGAGCAGCGCCAACAGCAGGTGCTCGACGGTCATGAACTCGTATCGCGCCTCGCGAGTGCGCTTGTAGCACTGGCCGATGGTCTGTTCGAGGTCCTTGCTGAACATGGGGCTCTGCCCTCCGGGTACGCTTGCTTCCTATGTAAGGCGCAATCGCGTTCGGAACAAGCCCCCGGAAGCGATCAGGCGCGTTCCATGGTGCACAGCAATGGGTGCTGGTTCAGCCTGGCATACTCGTTCACTTGGGCCACCTTGGTCTCCGCGATGTCGCGGGTAAACACCCCGCAAACCCCGCGGCCACGGGTATGCACGTGCAGCATGACCTGGGTGGCGCCCTCCAGCCCCATCGAGAAAAACCGCACCAAAACGTCCACCACGAAGTCCATGGGCGTGTAGTCGTCATTCAGCAACATGACCGTGTACATCGGCGGACGCGCGAGCTCCGGGCGGCCGGGTGCCACCACGGTCCCGTGTTCATGGTCACGCTGCGGCTTGTCGGACGGTGTCGGCATGGGCAAATTATACGGCTCTGCGCCATCCTTTCCTTCCCGCTACCCCCTTGGAATCTCCCCATGCGCCTGCAACCCCTCCTGCTCGCCAGCGCCCTTGGCCTGGTCGCCACCCCTGCAATTGCCGGCGACGGCGCCGTTGAAGCGCGCCTGGATGCGCGCGGCATCAACTATGAAATCGATGAGGATGGTGATTACAAGATCCTGATTTCCTACAAGGATGAAAACCGTACCCAGCTGGTGTTCGTCTCCGGGGCGACTGAAACGATCAAGGGTTTCGTTGTGCGCGAAGTGTTTTCCGCCGCGGGCAAGGTCAAGGCGGACGGCGTCCATGGCAAGGCCATGGCCCTGCTGGAGGACAGCCGCACCAACAAGCTGGGGGCATGGGAAGTCGCCGGCGACGTGCTGTATTACGTGATCAAGCTGCCTGACAGCGTGGATGCCACCCAGCTGGAAGGTGCCATCGAGATTGCTGCGGAAATCGCCGACAACAAGGAAATCGAACTCTCCGGCAAGAAGGACGAGCTCTGACATGAGCTTTCGCGAAGGGCGGTTCTGGCAACCGGACGTCACCGTGGCCACGGTTGTCGTACACGATGGCCGCCTGCTGTGCGTGGAGGAACGCGCTGGTGGCCAGCTGGTGCTCAATCAACCGGCCGGCCATCTGGAACCCGATGAAACCTTGCTGGAAGCCGCCCTGCGCGAAACCCGCGAGGAAACCGGCTGGAATGTGCGCATCACGCATTTGGTGGGCACCTACCAGTGGAAAGCCCCGATCGCATCGGATGGGAGCGGAGGCAGGCATTACCTGCGCTTTGCCTTCGCTGCCGAGCCGTTGCATGAAATCCCCGGCGCCACGCTGGATGAAGGCATCGTGCGCGCCTTGTGGCTGACCCCGCAGGAACTGCAGGCCGAGGCCGCACGCCACCGCAGCCCGCTGGTCTGGCAAACCGCTGCCGACTGGCTGCGCGGCAGCCGACACCCCTTGTCCTTGGTGCAGCATCTGGCATGAGCGAGGCCGGTCAGCGCATCATCGTCGGCGTTTCCGGTGGGGTGGATTCCTCCGTGGCGGCATTGCTGTTGCGGGATGCCGGTTTCGAGGTCACCGGCTTGTTCATGCAGAACTGGGCGGATGATGGCAGCGGCGACTGCCGTGCCGAAGAGGACCGCCGCGATGCCGTCGCGGTCTGCGGTGCATTGGGCATTCCCATCCGCTTCCGTGATTTCTCGAAGGAATACTGGGACGGCGTCTTCCGCCATTTCCTCGACGAGTATGCCGCCGGCCGCACACCCAACCCGGACGTGCTGTGCAACCGCGAAGTCAAGTTCAAGCATTTCCTCGACGCTGCCCGCACGCTGGGCGCCGACGCCATCGCCACCGGGCATTACGCACGCGTGGACCATGACGGCCAAAGCTTCCGGTTGCTGCGTGCCATCGACCGCAGCAAGGACCAGAGTTACTTCTTGCACCAGCTGGGCCAGGCGCAGCTGGCTTTCACCCGGTTTCCGCTGGGCGAGCTGCACAAACACGACATCCGCAAAATTGCAGCGGACCACGGCCTGCGCACCGCACAGAAAAAAGATTCCACCGGCATCTGTTTCATCGGTGAGCGCGATTTCCGCACGTTCCTGTCGCAGTACCTGCCCAGCCAGCCCGGGGAGATGTGGACACCCGACGGGCAGCGCATCGGCCAGCATCCGGGCGTGTACTATTTCACCCTCGGCCAGCGCGAAGGCCTGAACATCGGTGGTGTGCGCGGCCGCCCGCAAGCCCCCTGGTTCGTGGTGGCC
Organism: Pseudomonadota bacterium; assembly: GCA_963205445.1. Lineage (GTDB taxonomy): Bacteria > Pseudomonadota > Gammaproteobacteria > Xanthomonadales > Xanthomonadaceae > Thermomonas. The sequence goes on along the minus strand of CAUJJG010000005.1, from coordinate 946 downwards.
AAGGACACCGGGCGCAACATCCTGTATGTCGATCAGGGCCACGACAGCCCATGGCTGGCATCCACATCCCTGCAAAGCGAGCCTGCGCATTGGGTCGCAGGCCAGCCGCCGGCCCGTCGCTTCGCCTGCACCGCGCAGACCCGCTACCGGCAACCGGACGAACCCTGCGAAGCCGAACTGCTGGAAGATGGCTGCCTGCGGGTGCACTTCCGTCGCCCGCAGCGTGCGGTCACGCCCGGTCAATCCGTGGTGCTCTACGATGGCGACATATGCTTGGGTGGCGCAGTGATCGCCACCACCAACGCCCCCATTCCCGGAACCACCCCATGAGCAATTCCTTCGATGACCGCGTGCTGGCGCTTGCAGGCCTGCTGCAGGCATTGACGCAGGTTCGCCGCATCGCCGATACCGGCCAGTCCGAGAACCAGCAGGTGCAGGTGATGCTGGACAGCGTGTTCCGCATCGATGCCAGCAGCGCAGAAGCGGTGTATGGCGACGCCAGCCAATTGCGTGGAGGGTTGCGCCAGCTGCATGACTACCTGGCCAACGGCAGCAAGGACGAAGCCTTGGGAAAGCTGGCGCTGGCCGTGCTGCAACTGGAACGCCGCTTCATCCGCAGCGATGCCATGGCCAGCAAGGTGCAAGCCGATCTGCGCCGGTTGACGGGCGAAGCCAGCACCTTGGGCAGTGCCCACCCCGATGTCATCGCTGATCTGGGTCGGCTGTACGCCGACACCATCAGCACCCTGCGGCCGCGCGTGATGGTGCAGGGCAACCCCCACTATCTCGGTCAGGCCGGGGTGGTGTCCGAGATCCGCGCCCTGCTGCTGGCCGCGCTGCGCTCCGCCGTACTGTGGCGACAGATGGGAGGCAGCCTGTGGGATTTCGTGTTCCGACGCCGCGAAATGGCGGCCGCCATCCGTGCCCGCGCGCTTTGAGCGGCGCT
>CAUJJG010000004.1 GCA_963205445.1 Pseudomonadota bacterium | reverse complement strand
CCGGCCCCTGCTCCAGCGCCACGTCGGTCTTGATGGTGGTGAGCTGGCGGTTCAGCGGCAGCCGCGGCAACGTCGTGCGCAAGCTCTCGCCAATCTTCCCGCCGATCCTGTCGGCATTGGCGATCACGCCGTCGAGCGTGTCGTATTCGGCCAGCCACTTGGCCGCGGTCTTCGGCCCGCATTTGGGCACGCCGGGGATGTTGTCCACCGCATCCCCCATCAGTGCCAGATAGTCGATGATCTGGTCGGCACGCACGCCGAATTTTTCCAACACCGCCGCGTCCGAATCCAGCCGGCTGCCGCTCATGGTATTGACCAGCGCCACCCCCGGCCGCACCAGCTGGGCCATGTCCTTGTCGCCGCTGGAAATGGTGACCTCGATGCCGGCAGCCGCTGCTTGCACGGCTAGCGTGCCGATCACATCATCCGCCTCGACCCCGGCCACGCGCAGCACCGGAAAGCCCAGCGCCGCCACGATCTGAAGCATCGGCTCGACCTGCTGTTTGAGGTCCTCCGGCATCGGCGGGCGCTGCGCCTTGTACTCGGGATACAGCGCGTCGCGGAAGGTCGGGCCACTGGCATCGAGCACGAAGGCGGCGTACTCCGGTGCTTCCTTCAGATGCGCACGCAGCATGTTGACCATGCCGAACATCGCCCCGGTGGGAAAACCGTCGGGCGCGGTCAGCTCGCGGCCCTGCACCTTGATGGCGTGATAGGCGCGGTAGAGGTAGTTGTAGCCGTCGATCAGGATGAGCCTTGTCATCCGGCGATTCTACGCGCGTGCCCGCTGGCACAATGCCCGCAGCCACCCCGGAACATCTCCATGCTGCGCTGGTTTGAAACCCGCCTCGATCCCTTCCCCGAGACCCCGCCGGCGCAGCCACCGGCAACGCTATACGCGTTCTGCCGCCACTTCACCCGCGGCGCCGAACCGTGGCTGCTGTTGATGGCAGTGACCTCGGCGGCGTTCGCGCTGGGCGAGGTGGCGCTGTACGCCTATGTTGGCAAGCTGGTCGACCGCATGAACGCGCTGGGCGTGGCCGGCTTCCTCGCCGCCGAAGGCCCGCGGCTGTGGGGGATGGCCGCGCTGGTGCTGGTGTTACTGCCGCTGCTGGTGTTCGTCAATTCGGCGGTGCAGCACCAGGGCCTGCTGGGCAATTTCCCGATGCGGATCCGCTGGAACGTACACCGCTACCTGCTGCGGCAGTCGATGGGCTATTTCCAGGACGAATTCGCCGGTCGCATCGCCACCGAGCTGATGCAGACCTCGCTGGCGGTGCGCGAGACCGTGGTCAAGCTGTTCGACATCGGCAATTACGTGCTGGTGTATGTCGGCGGCACCTTGCTGGTGGCGGCCAGTGCCGACTGGCGGTTGATGCTGCCCTTTCTCGGCTGGCTGGCCTGCTATGGCCTGCTGATGCGCTGGTTCGTGCCGCGCATGGGCCAGGTATCGCAAGCGCAAGCAGATGCACGCTCGCAGATGACCGGGCGGATCGTGGACAGCTACACCAACATCGCCACCGTGAAGCTGTTCTCGCATTCACGCCGCGAGCAAGCCTATGCGCGGGAAGCCATGACGGGGTTCCTGCAGCCGGTGTATCGGCAGATGCGCCTGGCCACGGTGGTGTACAGCCTGCTGTATGCGCTCAACATGCTGCTGCTGTTTGCGGTGGCCGCGTTGGGCCTGTGGCTGTGGCTGCACGGCTACGCCAGCACGGGTGCACTGGCGGTGGCGCTGGCGCTGGCGCTGCGTTTCCTGGGCATGTCGCACTGGATCATGTGGGAATTGTCGGCATTGTTCGAGAACATCGGCACCGTGCACGACGGCATCAGTTCGATCGCCTTGCCGCCAACGGTGGACGATGCGCCGAACGCACCGCCATTGCCGCAGGCACGGGGCGACATCCACTTCGACAAAGTGAGCTTTCATTACGGCAAGGGCAGTGGCGTGCTCGATGCGCTGAACCTGCACATCCGGCCGGGTGAGAAGATCGGCGTGGTTGGCCGCAGCGGCGCCGGCAAATCCACTCTCGTCAATCTGCTGCTGCGCTTCCACGACGTCGAAGGCGGGTGCATCACCATCGATGGCATCGACATCGCCTCGGTGCAGCAGGACTCGCTGCGCGCGCAGGTTGGCGTGGTGACGCAGGACACCTCGCTGCTGCATCGCACGGTTGGCGAGAACGTCCGCTACGGCCGCCCCGACGCCAGCGACGCCGAGTTGCGCGAGGCCGTGCGCCAAGCCAATGCCGACGGCTTCATCGCCCAGCTCGACGACGGCAAGGGCGGGCGTGGGCTGGACGCGCAGGTCGGCGAGCGCGGGGTCAAGCTCTCCGGCGGCCAACGCCAGCGCATCGCGATCGCGCGGGTGCTGCTGAAGAACGCGCCGATCCTGGTGCTGGACGAGGCGACCTCGGCATTGGATTCGGAAGTGGAAGCGGTGATCCAGGAGAATTTGTACCGGCTGATGGCGGGCAAGACCGTGATTGCGATTGCCCACCGACTGTCCACCATCGCGGCGATGGATCGGCTGATCGTGATGGATGCCGGCCGCATCGTCGAGCAGGGCACGCACGCGGCATTGCTGGCCGCCGGCGGGCTGTATGCGCAGCTGTGGAAGCGGCAATCGGGCGGCTTTCTGCACGACCTGTAGGTGCGAGGCTTGCCTCGCACGTGATGTGGTGATGGAGCATGTACCGGGGTCATGTGCCGGGCAAGCCCGGCACCTGCGGGTGCGTGGATGCTGCACGACCTGTAGGTGCGAGGCTTGCCTCGCACGTGGTGCGGTGATGGGTCATGTATCGGGGTCATGTGCCGGGCAAGCCCGGCACCTACGGGTGCGTGGATGCTGCACGACCTGTAGGTGCGAGGCTTGCCTCGCACGTGATGTGGTGATGGAGCATGTACCGGGGTCATGTGCCGGGCAAGCCCGGCACCTGCGGGGAGCGGGTTTGGCGCTTGTGCTGGGTGCATACTGGCGGCATCGACTCTCCGGAATTCGCCATGCGTTTCGCCATCCTGTTGCCCGCCCTTCTCCTGCTTGCCGCCTGCGCCACCGCAACGCCCGAGCAGATGCTGGCCGAAGGGGCCACCCCGATCACCCGCACCGAGAGCAATGGCGACGTGATTACCGAGTACCGCCTTGCCGGCACCTTGAAGATGGTCAAGGTGGTGCCGTTCCGCGGCGCGGCCTACTACATCTACGACCGCAACGGCGATGGCATGGTCAACGATGCCGACGCCAAGGGCGGGCCGATGACGTATTACAAGCTGTTCAGTTGGTGAGCCGCGCTCAAGCCGGGCTCAGATTGGCATAGGCCAGCACCAGCCATTTGCTGCCGGCCTCGTCGAAATTGACCTGCACCCGCGCGTGCGCGCCGCTGCCCTCGACGTCGGTGACGAAGCCGCTGCCAAACTTGGGGTGGCGGACGTTGGCGCCAAGCCGGATCGGCGGCGCCTCCAGCGCGGCGTGGCCGAGGTCGCGGCGCGGTGTCTGCGCGAAGTTGCCGCGCGCGAACGTTGCGGCCTTCGGCTTCGGCCGGATCTCGCGCAGCAATGCCTGCGGGATCTCGCGCAGGAAGCGCGAGGGCATCCCGTACAGGTCGCTGCCATGGATGCGCCGGCTCTCGGCGTGGCAGAGCACCAGCTGCTGGCGGGCGCGGGTGATGCCGACGTAGGCCAGCCGGCGCTCTTCCGCCATGCGTCCGGGCTCTTCGGCCGAGCGCGCGTTCGGGAACAGGCCTTCCTCCAGCCCGACCAGGAATACCAGCGGAAACTCCAGCCCCTTGGCGCTGTGCAGGGTCATCAGCTGCACCCCGTCCTCGCCGGCGTCGGTCTGGCCTTCGCCGGCCTCGAGCGCGGCGTAGCTGAGGAAAGCCACAAGCTCGGGCAGGCCCGCAAGTTCCTCGTCGTCGCGGCGCACGAAGCGGCTGGCCACCGACACCAGTTCGTCGAGGTTCTCGATCCGCGATTCCGAATCCAGACCGCCGCGCCCTTCCTTCGCCCAGTGCTCGCGCAGGCCGCTGCGGCCGAGCGCGTGCTCGGTCTTCTCGGCCAGGGTCATCGCCGCGGTTTCCTCCGCCAGCACATCGATCAACGCAGCGAAACCGGCCAGCGCGTTGCGCGCGCGCGCAGCCAGCGTCGACTGCTGCACCAGCCGCTGGGCGGCGCGCCACAGTGATTCGGCGTGCTCGCGCGCGCTGCGCCGCAGCTCATCCAGCGTGCGCTCACCGATACCGCGCGGCGGGGTGTTGACCGCACGCTCGAAGGCGGCGTCATCGTCGCGGTTGGCGAGCAGGCGCAGATAGGCCAACGCGTCCTTGATTTCGGCGCGCTCGAAGAAGCGCATGCCGCCGTAGACCCGGTACGGCACCTGACGCCGCAGCAATTCCTCTTCGAACGCCCGCGACTGCGCGTTGCTGCGATACAGAATGGCGGCATCACCATGGCTGCCGCCATCGCGCACCCATTGCGCGATGCGATCGATCACGTAGGCGGCTTCGTCCATTTCGTTGAAGGCCGCATAGAGATCAATGGCCTCACCGTCGCCGGCCTCGGTCCACAACTTCTTGCCCAACCGGTCATCGTTGTTCGCGATCACCGCATTGGCGGCGCTCAGGATCGTGCCGGTGGAACGGTAGTTCTGTTCGAGGCGGATGGTCTGGGCGCCGGCGAAGTCACGCAGGAAGCGCTGCACGTTCTCGACCTTGGCCCCGCGCCAGCCATAGATCGCCTGATCGTCGTCGCCGACCACGAACACCTGGCCAGTGTCGCCGGCAAGCAGGCGCACGAAGCCGTACTGAATCGCGTTGGTGTCCTGGAATTCATCCACGAGAATCTGCCCGAAGCGATGCCGGTAATGCGCCAGCAGGGCCGGGGTGTCGCGCAGCAGCTCGTGCGCGCGCAGCAGCAGCTCGGCAAAATCCACCAGCCCGGCGCGCTCGCAGCGTTGCTGGTATTCCTCGTAGACACGCAATGCCGCATCCCCCCAAGGGTCATGGGCGGTCGGCTGGATGTGTGACGGCCGGCGGCCTTCGTCCTTCTGCGCATTGATCCACCAGACGATCTGCCGCGGCGGGAAGCGCGACTCGTCCAGCTCCAGCTGCTGCACCACGCGCTTGACCAGACGCAGCTGGTCATCGGCATCCAGCACCTGAAAACCTTCCGGCAATTTCGCGTCCTGCCAGTGCAGCCGCAGCAGGCGGTGGGCGAGGCCGTGGAAGGTGCCGATCCACGCCCCACGCGGCTCGCCGCCCAGCTGCGCGGCGATGCGCCCGCGCATCTCGCCGGCGGCCTTGTTGGTGAAGGTGACCGCCAAAATGCCGTGCAGGGGCACGCCAAGCACTTCGTGCAGCCAAGCGATGCGATGGGTGAGTACGCGGGTCTTGCCGGATCCGGCACCGGCCAGTACCAGATGATGGCCGGGCGGTGCGGACACGGCCTCGCGCTGGGCCGGGTTCAGGCCGTCGAGCAGGTGGGAAACATCCATGCCGGCATTTTACCGGTGGCAGTCGCCCTCAGTGCGCGCCGTGGTCCCGTTTGCCATTGGCGGTATGCCCCATCAGACGGTCGGTCCAGGCGATGCCGATAGCCGACAGGATGAACACCACATGGATAAGGGTCTGCCACATCACCCCCTGCGCGGTCGCCTTGGTGCACAGCGCCTTGGCCGCCACCAGTTCGGCGGTGCACAGCGGCAAGCCCAACTGGCCCGCCTCGATGAAGGACTTGAGCAAATGGATGGAGGAAATGCCGATGATCGCCATCGCCAGCTTGACCTTGAGCACGCTGGCATTGACGTGGCTGAGCCATTCCGGCTGATCGGGATGGCCATCCAGCCGCAGCCGCGAAACGAAGGTCTCGTAGCCGCCCACGATCACCATCACCAGCAGGTTGGAGATCATCACCACGTCGATCAGGCCCAGCACGATCAGCATGATGCCCTGCTCGCTGAGGCTGACCGCATCGTGGATCAAATGCCAGAGCTCCTTGATGAACAGGAACACGTACACGCCCTGCGCCACGATCAGGCCCAAGTACAGCGGCAGCTGCAGCCAGCGCGAAGAGAAGATCAGGGCGGGCAGCGGGTTCAGGCGAACATTCGGATCGGAAGCCATGGGTGAATATTGAGCGAAGGGTGCTGCATTGCAACGAACCCCGGCCGCCCCGTCAACCCGTCAGGAATACGTATTCATCCCGGTTGGCCTGTACAGCCCATGGCCCCACTGCTGTACTGCCCATGGGGACATGCACGGTGCCACGCCACCCCGAGGCCGTGCCCAACACAGCAGCGGAGCGCCATGACTCACCAACCAACCCGATGGTCGCAGTTCAGCGTACTGGTGACGGTGTTCTTCTTCTGGGGCTTCGTTGCGGCCAGCAACGACATCCTGATTCCGGTGTTCAAGCAAGCCTTCCATCTCACGCAGGCGCAAAGCCAGTGGGTGGCAGTGGCCTTTTACGTGGCATACACCATTGGCTCACTGCTCTATTTCGGCATTTCAAAGCTGAGCGGCCAGGACCTGCTGAACAGGATCGGCTACAAGAACGGCATCTGCGCAGGCCTGTTGATCTCGGCACTGGGCACCTTGCTGTTTTATCCCGCCGCCAACTGCGGCTCGTTCACGCTGATGCTGTCGGGCCTGTTCATCGTCGGCCTGGGTTTTGCCCTGCAGCAGATCGCCGCCAATCCGCTGGCCATCGTGATGGGCCCTCCAGCCACCGGTGCACAGCGGCTGACCATGGCCGGCGGCATCAACAACCTCGGCACCACCATCGGCCCGCTGCTGGTCAGCATCGCGATCTTCGGCAGTCTTGCCAGCGGCAACACCGAGGCCAGCATCGAAAGCGTGAAGATCCCCTATCTGGTGCTGGGTGCCGCCTTCGTTCTGGTGGCGTTGTTCATCAAGTTCTCTGCAGTTCCCAACCACATCGATCTGGAAGAGGTCGCGCGCGACGAGGCGGAAGACAGCGCGAAGCTGGCGCACAAGGGCTCGGCGCTGGCCTACCCGCAGCTGGTGCTCGGGATGCTGGCGATCTTTCTGTACGTTGGCGTGGAGGTCTCCACCATCAGCAATCTGCCGGCCTATCTGCATGAAGGCCTGGGCATCGAAACCCAGCATTTGGCGCCGTATGTATCGCTGTACTGGGCCAGCCTGATGATCGGGCGCTGGACCGGCGCGGCCGGGGCGTTCGACGTCGGCGCCGGGGCCAAGCGGATGCTGACCCTGATCCTGCCCTTCCTCGCCTTCGGCGTGTACCTGGCGGTCAACGCGATCGCCCAGCACGACGTCTCGCAGTTCTACGGCTACGTCTTCATCATCGTGCTGATGATCGCCGCGACCCTGCTCAGCCGCGGCAACCCGGCGCGGATGCTGCTGTACTTCGCGCTGTGCGGGATCATCGCGCTGCTGATCGGCATGTTCACCACCGGCACCACCAGCGTGATCGCCTTCATCAGCGTCGGCCTGTTCTGCAGCACCATGTGGCCGTGCATTTTCACGATTGCGATTGCCGGGCTCGGTCGCCATACCAATCAGGGCAGCAGCCTGCTGATCATGATGATCATGGGCGGCGGCCTGGTCAGCTGGGCCCAGGGCGCGCTGGCCGACCGCGTCGGCGTGCACATGAGTTTCTGGGTGGGCGTGGTTTGCTTCGGCTATCTCGCCATCTACGCCCTCGTCGCCACCCGCAGCCTGCGCAGCCAGGGCATTGATCTCGACAAACTGGCCTCTTCCGGTGGGCACTGAAGACACATGCTTCTGCACATCAACAAAAACGGCACCCTGCGGTGCCGTTCTTGTTTGCAAACCAAGGGGCAGCCTCAGAACTGCGGCTTGAGCTCGAACCCCTTCGGCGGTTCGGCACCCAGCAGGTGCTGCACGAAGTAGTCCCAGCGCCGGCGCATCACGTAATAGCTGTCCTTGCCGAAGCCGTGACGAGCCTGCGGCAGCAGCAGCAGGTCGAAATCCTTGTTGGCATCCATCAGCGCCTGCACCACCTGCAACGTGGACTGCACCGGCACGTTGTCGTCCAGCATGCCGTGGATCAGGTACAGCTTGCCCTTCAGATGCTTGGCGATCACGGCGTTGTCCTGGCCGGTGTAGTTGGTGGTGCCGTCGGCGTTCTTTTCCAGCAGGCCGTGATAGCGCTCGCCCCAGTCGTCTTCGTAGGTCAGGTTGTCGTGGTTGCCGGACTCGCTGATGCCAACCTTGTACACGTCGGGATAGCGGAACATCGCAGTGGCAGTGGCATTGCCGCCACCGGAGTGGCCCCACATGCCGGCGCGGTCGGTGTCGATCCACTTGTAGCGCTCGCCCAATTGTTTGAGCGCCGCCACCTGGTCGGGCAGGGTGTTGTCGGTCATGTTGCCGTAGTAGGCGTCCTGGAACGCCTTGCTGCGCAGCGGCGTACCCATGCCGTCGAGCGCGATCACCACGAAGCCCAGTTCGGCCAGTGCCTGATGGTCGCCGTGCGCCGGCTGGAAGCTGCGGCTGCGCACCGAGCCAACCTGCGGGCCGGGGTAGATGTAGGTGATGATCGGGTAGCGCTTGTTCGGGTCGAAGTTCGATGGCTTGAACATCTGCCCGTAGAGGTCGGTCTTGCCATCGCGCGCCTTGACCGTGAACGATTCCGGCGCCACCCAGCCGGCCGCCTTCAGCCTGGTCAAATCGGTCTTGGCGAGTTCCGCCAGCAGCTTGCCTTCGCCATCGCGCACCACCGTCACCGGCGCAGTGGCAATGGTCGAGAAGGTATCGACGATGGATTTGCCGTCCTCGCTCACGCTGACGCTGTGGTTGGCGTCTTCCGGGGTCAACAAGGTCACCTCGCCGCCGTCGAGGCTGAGCGCGTAAAGATGGCTGAAATACGGATCGCGCCCGGCTTCGCGGCCGACCCCGGTCACCAGCATCCGGCCGCTGGCGGCATCCAGATGCAGGATCTGGGTCACGTTCCAGCTGCCGGCGGTGAGCTGGCGAAGCGCCTTGCCGCTGGCCAGATCGTGCAGATACAGATGGCCCCAGTCGGATTTCTGGCTGAACCACAGGAACTGGCCGCGCTCCGGCAGGTAGCGCCAGTTGACCGAGCTCAGGGTGGGCGCGCTCTGGTACTGGGTGGCCACGGTTTCGGTGTAGACGTCGCGCACCTTGCCGCTGACGGCATCGGCCACGCGCAGGGTGGCGGACTTGTGGCCACGGTCGGTGCTGACGAAGGCCAGGGTCTTGCCGTCCTTGGCCCACTGCACGTCTTCCCAGCCCTCCGCACAGACGAGATCGTCGCTGCAGGTGGACCGGTGCTGGTCGGCGGGCATCTGCAGGCGCACCACCGTTGGCTTGGCGCCGGACAGATCGATGATGACGCGCTCGATCATCGTCACGTGTTCATCGCCGACGAAGGGGTACTTCCACTGCTGGACCTTGGGTGCGCCGACATTGGTTTCCACCATCGTCATGGTGCTGGTCTTGCGCTGGTCCTGCTGGAAGGTGGCAATCCTGCTGCCATCCGGCGACCACACCAGGACCGCCTCGTCGGTGTGCTTCCAGCCGGCGTTGTCGGTGGCGTAGCCGTAGTTCTCCGCGCCGTCGAAGGTGAGCTGGGTTTCCTTGCCGCTGGCCAGCTCGCGCAGCCACAGGTTCCAGTCGCGGATGAAGGCTTCCCGCTTGCCGTCGGGCGAGACGACACCGGGCTCCTTGCCGAAGACACGGGCCTCGGTGCTGCAACCGCGCGCGTCGCAGCGGAACGTCCCGGCCATGCCTGACAGGGTCAGGCTGCCGTCTGCGTTGCGGCTGATCTGCAGCGGCGGCAACTTGTCCGCCTCCACCGGCTTGCCCTTGCCGCCGAAGGCCAGGTGCATGGCGTCGGCCAGCGCACGCGCATTGAACGCTGGCGCATGCTTGCCGGTGGCGGGAACAAACCGCAGGTACTGGGTCTTGCCGTCGGCCTGCTCGCGGTACACCAGCGTGCCGTCGTCCAACCACTGCGCGCCGCTGATCGCGTGGTCCAGCAAGGGCTGGGTGCGATCCATCAGTTTGCCGACCGCGCGTGCGTAATCGGCCGACGTCACCGTTTGCGCCTGCGTGACACCGCTGCCGGCCATCACCAAGGCCCCCAGCAGCCACGCTGCGTTCGTGAATCCAGACATTGCATCCTCGTGTCGTCCCCGCGCCCTTGCGCAACGCCCGCGATGCTAACGCGTTGGCTGCCACCCCGCCCGTGCCGATGGTGGGGGCCATCGGCGCGGTATCATTCGCGCCCTGATGTCCCCACCCGCCCCTGCTTCCCCTTCCACACTCACCGCGCTGCGCATCGACTACCGCGATGCGTCGCCGGAGGTCGTGCTTGCGGAAACAGGCACCTTGGCCACGTTCGGGTTTGGCGGACGCCTGCCCGGCCGTCACGCGGATCGCCGGCACGTGCATGTGGCCCTGCCCAGCCTTGGCCCGGCACCGCTGGAGTGCTGGCACGTGGATGCACAGGTGCACCACGGGCGCGAGGGCGACCTTGCCTGGAGCACCGGCGGCGGGCTGCAGTTCGGCTGTCTGGAGCTTCCGGATACCGGCGACATCGAGACCGTGGCCGCACAGGCCTACGCGCGCCTGCACGATTGGTTGGCCGCCAGTGACTGCCCGCACCCGCTGCGAATCTGGAACTATCTGGATGCCATCACCCAAGGGGAAGGCGACGACGAACGCTATCGTCGTTTCTGCGTGGGCCGCGCCCGGGGGATTGGGCGGGAGCTGGCACCGGGCGACCTGCCGGCCGCCACTGCCATCGGGCATCCGGAAGCCACCGGCCGGTTCCAGCTGTACTGGCTGAGTGCGCATGCGGCTGGCACGCCGCTGGAAAACCCGCGCCAGGTCCAAGCCTGGCGCTACCCGCGCCAATACGGCCCGCAGCCGCCGGGGTTTGCCCGCGCCCTGCTGCCTGCCGCTTCCACCATGCCCCTGCTGCTGTCCGGCACGGCGGCCGTGGTGGGCCATGCCTCCCAGCACGGCGATTCGCTGGAAGCTCAGCTGGAGGAAGTGCTGCGCAACCTGCACAGCCTGATCGAAACCGCGCGTGCGCATCGCCACGCCTTGCCGGCATGCCTCGATGGCAGTGCACGATTGAAGGTGTATGTCCGCGACGCGAACGCCTTGCCCATCGTGGATGCAGTGCTGCAAGCCCGCCTGCCGGACGTGCCCCGCCTGCTGCTGCATGCCCACGTCTGCCGCCGCGAACTGGCCGTGGAAATCGACGGCTGTCACGGCTGATTGCTGCGCCGCAACACCTGCAAAACTTGAGCTTCCCTTGGCAAAGGGGCAGACTCAGACGTGTCAGGGGGGAAATCTGACAAACGCAATAACCATCGCCTGGCGGACATCCGCCGGTTTGACAGCAGCTGTCACAGCACAGGGACTTTCTCCGATCATGAAATCAAGCATCATTCTCGCCCTCGGGCTCGCTTTGGCAGGCAATGCCATGGCCACCGACCCGGCCCCGCAGGCACAAGCCTCGGCCCCCTCGCTCAAAGTGGGCATCGACAAGACCACCGGCAAGCTGCGCCCGCTGACTGCGGAAGAAAGCGCCGCTCTGGACGCCAAGGCAGCCGCCACTCCGGCGCGCAGCCAGCAAGCCTTGCGCGCGGCCGGCACCAAGGGTCAGCGGTCAGCCTCCGCCATTCCGCAAACCATCGAGGAAGCACTGGCCAACAAGCGCGTCGTCCATGGCATCGTCGGCTTCAAGGCCCCGATGGACGCCATGAGCTCGCTCAACGTGACGCGCAATGCCGATGGCAGCCTGACCTATGCCGAAGGCGAAACCGTCACGGTTGACGCCCAGCATGAGGAGGCCGACAAGTGAACAAGTCCACACTCGCACTTGCTCTCGGCCTGGCAATGGTCGTCGCTCCGGCGGCACAGGCCGCCAAACTCAATCTCATCAACAAGGATCCGGCCGGTGTCGGCCTGAACGACACCACGCCGGTCGCCCCCGTGGGCGGCAACCCCGGCACGACCCGCGGCGAACAGGCGCGGATCGTCTATCAATTCGCCATGGACATGTGGGGAGGGGTTCTGGAAAGCCCGGTAGACATCAATGTCTACGCATCGTTCGCACCGCTGTCTTGCACCCCCACCAGCGGCACACTCGCCCAGGCGGGTGCCAATGAACTGTGGCTGCTGAGCTATCCGGACCGCACCCGCATCGCAGGCGCTGCCTTGGCCGAGTCGCTCATCGGCCAGGACCTCAGTGACCCGACCGACCCTGGCGATATCCGATCGCAGTTCAACGGCAACCTCGGCAATCCGGGCTGCCTGGAAGGCATGAGCTGGTATTTCGGGCTTGACGGAAACATCCCCGCTGGCCAGGTCGGCTTCATCAACACCGTGATGCATGAGCTTGGTCATGGCCTCGGCTTCCAAGGCTTCCTGAGCAAGTCCTCCGGCGCGCTGCTCGCCGGTTACTCGGATGTCTATACCCGTTATGCCTACGACAATGTGCTGAACAAATCGTTCGAGCAGATGACCGATGCGGAACGTGCCTTGGCCATGCGCACACCCGGCCGCACCGTCTGGCGCGGCCCCAATGTGACGGCACAGGCCCCGATTGCCCTCAGCAAGCGCAATGCGCTGCGTGCCAGTGCGCCCGCCGCAATCGCCGGCAAGACCTACGAGATCGGCATGGCGGCCTTCGGCCCGTTGGCAACGCCTGATGTCTTCATCGATCGTGAATTGGTCCTGATCGATGACGGCAACGGCACCGTCACCGACGGCTGCAGCGCCGCCGGAAGCGCCACTGGGCCTACCGATACCATCGCCTACGTCAATGCCGCTGCCGTGGCAGGCAAGGTTGCGGTAATCGACCGTGGCACCTGCAGCTTCGAGTACAAGGCCAAGATCGCCCAGGACAACGGGGCCGTGGCCGTCATCATCGTCAACAACAATGTGGGCGTGATCGATATGTCCCGGGCATCCTCACCCACCACGGTCAGCATTCCTTCGGTAATGGTTTCGCAGGCTGATGGCGCGGAAATCAAGGCCAATCTTGCGGGCGCACGCGCGGGCGTGGTGCTTTCCAGCCTGCTGGCTGGTGCCGACAGCAACGGCCGCGTCCGCCTGTACTCGCCAACCACGGTGGCAGGCGGTTCCACCTTCTCGCATTACGACACCGCACTGTCGCCCAATGCGCTGATGGAGCCGTTCGATACGCCTTCCGTGCAAGCTCAGTTCAATGCCGACCTCTCGCCGGCCCTGTTTGCCGACATCGGCTGGCAGATCAACCCGGGCAACGGCAAGTTTGGCTATTGCGATACGGGGATCGATGCCGTTTCGCCGGGCGGGGTGGTGCTGGGTGCCAATGCGCAAGCCACCAATGGCATGTGCCTGGACACCACTAGCAACCGCACGCAGTACAACGCCTGCATGAACCGCTACCGCGACGACATGCTCAACTGGGGCCTGCTGACCGGCAGTCAGGCCCAAAAGCTCAATGCCTGCATCAAGCGGCAGTCGGACAGCCGTGGCCATACGCGCCGCCACTGATCGGCCAAGTGTTTCAATACCTCAACGGCGCCTTCGGGCGCCGTTTTTTTAGGCGACAGCTTGACCAAAGCGCCGCTTCCCTGCATACAGGACCATCCACCTTTCAAGAGATCAACGACCCATGGGACTGCTCAGCCTGCTCTGGGGCATCTTCGCCCTGCTGTGGATGTTGCTGGCCTTCATCCCCCTGTTGGGCTGGGGCAATTGGTTCATGATTCCGTTTGCGGTCGTTGGCGCCATCATCGCGGCCATCGGCATCGCCATCACCGCGCCGGACAAGCGGGGCCGCGCCAAGACCGGCCTGATCCTCAACGTGGTGGCCATTGCCGTGGGCAGCGCACGCCTTTTGCTGGGTGGCGGCTTGATCTGAGGCAAACCGGCTCGCTGCACGGGGGGCGTAAACTGTCCGCATGAGCACGCCCAACCTGCAGATCCCCGTGCGCCCTCGGCGCATGCGCCACGACGAGTTCTCGCGCCGGATGATGCGCGAGACCGTCTTCACCCCCAACGACTTGATCTGGCCGGTCTTCGTCCACGAAGAAACAGGCCGCGCGCCCGTTGGCGCGATGCCCGGCGTGGAGCGGCTCTCCATCGATGAACTGCTGCACACCGGCGAACAGGCGCTGACGCTGGGCATCCCCATCCTCGACCTGTTCGGCGTGCCCGACCCCGCCGCCAAGACCGCCGACGGTCGCATCGCCTGGGACGAAAACGGCCTCATCCCGCGTGCGATCCGTGCGCTGAAATCGCGCTTCCCCGAACTCGGCGTGATGAGCGACCAGGCGCTCGACCCGTACACCACCCATGGCCAGGACGGGCTGATCGACGAGACCGGCTACATCCTCAACGACGAGACCATCGAAGCGCTGATCAAGCAGTCTTTGGCGCACGCCGCCGCCGGCGTGGACGTGCTCTCGCCCTCGGACATGATGGACGGCCGCATCGGCGCGATTCGCAACGCGCTGGAGGCCAACGGCTTCATCCACACCCGCATCATGGCTTACAGCGCCAAGTACGCCAGCAGCTTCTACGGCCCGTTCCGCAGCGCGGTGGGCAGCGCCGGCAATCTCGGCAAGGGCAACAAATACACCTACCAGATGGATCCGGCCAACAGCGACGAGGCCCTGCACGAAGTCGCGCTGGACCTGGCCGAAGGCGCCGACATGGTGATGGTCAAGCCCGGCCTGCCGTATCTGGACGTGCTCTACCGCGTGAAACAGCACTTCAAGCGCCCCACCTATGCGTATCAGGTCAGTGGCGAGTACGCGATGATCAAGGCTGCCGCCGCCAATGGCTGGATCGACGAAAAGCTGGTGGCGATGGAGGCGTTGACCGCCTTCAAGCGTGCCGGTGCCGATGGTGTGCTGACCTATTTCGCACCGGATGCGGCAAGATGGCTGAAAGGCTGATCGGCGTGGCCTGACACGCCACGCGCCTTTCCTGCAGGACGCCCGGGAGGCCCACCATGAAGCACTACGCCGTTTTCGGAAGCCCCATCGCCCATTCGCAATCCCCACGCATCCACGCTGCTTTTGCCAAACAGGCCGGCATCGCGATGGACTACGTGGCGATCGAAGCCGATCTCGACCATTTTGCGGGCGCGCTTGCCGCCAGCGGCGTGGCCGGCGCCAACATCACCCTGCCGCTGAAAGAAGCGGCGTTTGCGCTGTGCAATGGTCGTGTCAGCGCGCGCGCCCAGCGGGCCGGGGCGGTGAATACGTTGCTCCGTGACGCTCACGGCTGGCGCGGCGACAACACCGACGGGCTGGGCCTGGTGCGTGATCTCACCGAGCGCCACGGTCTGGACCTGCGCCAGCGCCGGGTGCTGTTGCTAGGGGCCGGTGGTGCCGCGCGCGGGGTGGCCCCGGCCTTGCTGGATGCCGGCATCCATTCGCTGTATGTGGTCAACCGCAGCCCTGCGCGTGCCGAAGCGCTGGTGGATGCCTCGGGCGAGCCCGATCGCGCCCATGCCCGCGCGTGGGACGCCCTGCCGACGATGGGCGAGTTCGACCTGCTGATCAATGCCACCTCCGCCAGCCGCGGCGGCAGCCTGCCGGCCCTGCCAATGGCCTTGGCCGGCCCGCGCAGCACCGCAGTGGATCTGAGCTACGGCGAAGCCGCCGTGCCCTTCCTCGCCTGGGCACGCGCCGCCGGCTGCCAGCACGCCATCGACGGGCTGGGCATGCTGGTGGAACAAGCCGCCGAAAGTTTTGCCCTGTGGCACGGCCAGCGCCCGGAAACCGATGCGGTGTTTGCCGACCTCAGTGGCCGCAGCGATGCGCTGCGTACGGCGGACTGACGCGCTGCCCGCCTGCCGACGTTACAGAAGGCCTTCGCGCTTGATCGCCAGATAACGTTCGACCAAGGCCCCCGGCAGCTGCGCGCAGGTGACATCCAGCACGCTGACGCGCTGCGCGCGCAGGGCATCGTGAGCCGCAGCGCGCTGCTGCAGGTAGCGCGCGGTGGCGGCGGCGCGCAGGGCGCCGCGCATGTCATTCACGTCTTGCTCGAACACGGCGTCCAGCGCTTCCTCGCGCAGGCTGGCCACCACCACGTGATGGCGCTGCTGCAGCATGCGCACGGCCACCAGCAGGTCGTCGATGTCTTCATCGCGCAGATTGGTCACCAGCATGACCAGGCTGCGCCGCCGTTGCCGCAGCGAGAGGTCGGTGGCGGCGGCCAGATAGTCGGTGGCCACGGGTGCAGGCTGCAGGTCGTAGCTGGCACGCAGCAGCACATCCAGTGCGCCCGCCCCGCGCTGCGGTGCCACCCAGCGGCGCTCGCCGCCGCTGGCCAGCAGGCCCACCGCATCGCCTTCGCGCAGGGCCAGATACGACACCACCAGCGCCGCGTCCAGCACATGGTCGAAATGGGTCAGCTCGCCGTCCTGCGCCAGCATGCGGCGACCGGTATCGATCAGCATCACCAGCTGCTGGTTGCGTTCATCCTGATACTCGCGCGAGATCAGGCGACGCATGCGGGACGTGGCTTTCCAATCGATCTGGCGCAGGCTGTCGCCCACGCGATAGTCGCGCATCTGGTGGAAATCGGTGCCTTCACCACGCCGCCGACGGATATGCGCGCCCACCGCGCGCGAGGCTTGTTCGGACCCCAGCAGGGCCAGCTTGGCCAGCGGCGCGAAGTTCGGAAACACCCGCACCGGCTGCGGGCTGCCGGCCACCACGCTGCGCCGCCACAGCCGCCACGGCGAGTGCAGGCGCAGCTGCACGCCATCGAAGCGCGCATCCCCACGCGCCGTGGGCCGCAGGCGGTAGGTCACTTGGGTGCGGCTGTCCGCGGGCAGATGCAGCGTGCGCGGCAACCCTTGGGCGGCCCATCCCGACGGGTGCAGGTCATGCACGTCCATGCGCAGTGGGCGCGCACCGGCATCGAAGGCCAGCAACACCTCGCGCTCGACGCCCACCGGCAAGCTGTCCGGCAGCTGGCGGGTCACGACGGGCAGGGCGAGGCGCCACACCCGCCAAGCATCCACCAGCAAGACGGCAAGCAGGCTTCCACCCGCGCCCCACCACGCCGCCAGCGGCAGCCAACCGGCACTGCAGGCGATGCCCAGCAGCGCCCAGCCCACGCACAGCAACGGCAGCAGCAACGAGGGGCTCACTGACGCGGCGCTTCCACCTTGGCCAGCAGGGCGTGCAGCACGGCATCGGCCGACTGCCCTTCGATGTGCAGCTCCGGCGCCAGCCCAATGCGATGGCGCAGCACCGGCTTGGCGATGGCACGCACGTCATCGGGGGTGACGAAATCGCGCCCGCCCAGCACCGCCTGCGCGCGGGCGGCGCGGATCAGGCCGATGCTGCCGCGTGGCCCGGCGCCCAGCGCGATCCCCGGCCAGTTGCGGGTGGCGGCAGCAATCCGCACCGCATAATCCAGCACCGCCGCATCCACTTGCACCGCCGCGGTGGCCTGCTGCAGGGCCAGCACCTCCTCCCGTTGCAGGACTTGGTTCACCTTGCCCAGGTCAAATTCGGTGGCCATCCGGCCCTCGCAGATCGCCGCCACCATGCGCTTCTCGTCCGCCAGCGCCGGGTAACCGATCACCACCTTCAGCAGAAAGCGGTCCAGCTGCGCTTCGGGCAGGGGGTAGGTGCCTTCCTGCTCCAGCGGGTTCTGGGTGGCCAAGCACAGGAACGGGGCCGGCAGCGGGAAGCTGTGGCCTTCGATCGTCACCTGTTGCTCTTGCATCGCCTCCAGCAGGGCCGACTGGGTCTTGGCCGGCGCCCGATTGATTTCATCGGCCAGCAGCAGATGGGTGAACACGGGGCCCTTGCGCACCTCGAAGCGCTCCAGCTTGGGGTCAAACACCGCATGTCCGCTGATGTCGCTGGGCATCAGGTCGGGGGTGAATTGCACGCGCGCATTGCTGACGCCCAGCGCCTGCGACAGCGCGCGCACCAGCAAGGTCTTGCCCAGCCCGGGCACGCCTTCCAGCAGCACATGCCCACCGGCCAACAGGGCCACCATCACCAAGTCCAGCACCTCATCCTGACCGATGAAGGCCTTGGCCACCTCTTCGCGAATGGCATTGGCGCGGGCGCCGGCCGCACTGCTGTGGAGGGGCGAAAGCGGGGTTGCGGTGTCGGTCATCACAGGCGTTTCCTCAAGGCGATCAGGCGGGCGATCCGTTGCCGGAATTCGTGGGGGGTTGCGGGCGGGCGCGTATCCAACATGGCGCGGATGTCGGTTGCCGCCAGCCCGGTGCGGGTCACCAGCAGGGCGGCCTGGGTCTCGCCCTCCATCGCCGCCGCCAGCGGATCGCGCCGTCGCAGCAGGGCCAGCACCGATTCGCGCATGGCCCTGTGCAGCAAGGCGTGCTTGCCGTAGCGCAGCAGGTGTTCGCCACTGGCATCGACATGTTCCAGCAAGGCGCGCCGTGGCGGCAGCGGTGACGGCAATACCGGCCCGAAACGCGGCGTGCGCATCCACAGCCAGGCCAGCAGCCCCAGCAACAGGGGCAACAGGACGCGCCACGCGTTGGTCAGCAGCCACAGCCACAGCGGGGGCATGTCGGCGGCGTATACCAGATGCAGGGTCCCTTCACCCCAATGCGGCGCCAGCAGTTGCCGCGCGAAGTGCGCGTGCCCCGGCTCGCTGAGGCGGTTGTTCTGCAGCAGATCCAGGCTGGAAACCAGATCCACGCTGCCTTCGCCATGGACAAAGCGCGCGTACACGGCCTGGCCCGCCGCATTGCGCCAAACATGGGAGATTTCCGCACCCTGCTGCAGGCGAAAACGCGCATCGCGGCAAAAAACTTCACGGGCCTTCTGGCCCGGCAGGTCAAAGGCCATGCAGCCCGGCACCTGCAGCAAGGGCGCGATCGGCAGCCAGTCTGCCAGTGCGGTGTCGGGGGTCTTGCCCTGCCAGGGCGGCAGCCGCAGAACCAGATGCCCGCCCGACTCGGCAAAGGCAAACAGCGCATCCAGTTCCGCATCGCCAAGACTGCGGCTGTCGCTGTAGACCAGCACGGTATCGTCCGGCCCCAAGGCCAGCGTGTCCAGATCCAGCCGCTGCCGGGTCTCCACCCGCTGGCCCACGGCTTGCAGGCTGATCTTCAGCGCATACAGCGGGTTGTAGCTGGCCTCGCCCTTGGGCGGCAGCGATTCGATCTTCTCCACGCGCCGATGTGTGGCCAGAAACCACGCCACCAGCACGGCGAGCAAGGCCAGGCCAAAGATCCAGGGCAGTGCCGCGCGCCGATCGATCATGCGCGCCACCCGAAACTGCCGGCCAAGCGCTGCAGCAGCGCGTCCAGCGCTTCCGTCTCCGGCCACTGCTGGGCATAGGCGGCGTACTGCCAGACCCGCACCATGTGCACGAAACCTTCACGCGCCTCCATATCCTGCAGGTTTCGCGCCGCCCGCAGGCAGTCGGCTTCAGTGGCGCCCGGAACCAGCACCGCGCCGGTGCGCGCCACCATCGCTGCCACGCCCGCCCGATACAGCAACGCCATGGCTGGACGCCGACGTCCCTGCTGCCACAACGCGCGGATGCTGGAGACCACGTCCTCCGGCAGGGGTTCGTCGTCGACATGTGCCTCGTGCGTGGCCAGCGAGGGCACCGCCCGCGGCGCTGCAGCCATAGCCTGCAGCCACGGAAGCCAGCGCGCACGGGACTTCACCAGCAGGCCCAGCAGCAATCCAACCACCAGCCACAGCCCGTACTTGCCGATGAACGCCACGGCAGCGGCGATGGCCTGCAGCAGCTTGCTGTCGGAGGCCGCTTCCTTGTCTTTCTCGTTCGGCTTGATCGGCACCCATTCCGTCCGCTTGCGTGTCGGATGCAGCAGCGGGTCTTGTTCGGTGCGCTTCACGGCATCCGCGAAACCGGGATCGTGCACTGCCTGCGGGAATACCGTCCGCAGCGTGTCCTCCGATTCGGCAACGGGCGCGGCCTGCACGACAGCGGGCAACCCCAATCCCAGCATGCCGGCTGCCAGCACCAGCGCCAGCGCCTGGATCGGCACCGTGGCCAGCCGCTGGCGCAGACGCCGGAACCCGATTTCCACATCCCAGGCTTCCAGCCGGGTACGCCGATCCAGATACAGCCCGAAACCGGCCCCCACGTAGAACGGCTCAATCATGCTGGTAGCCAGCCAGGACACCGCATTGAGCAGCACCTGCAGCCATGCGGGAGGCGCCTGCGTGATCAACGTCCACGCGGCCTTGGCCGACTCTGTCAACAATTCCACCGGCACGAACAGCATCGCCAGCGCCAACGACGCCAGCAGCAGCATCGCCTCGAAATGGGCGCACACCCAGGTCAGCAGCGCCGCCGTGCCGCGCACCTTGGCGCCGATGACCCGTCGCCGCTGCCCCGCGTGCGCGCCGCCTTCCAGCAAATCCACCGGGAGATACAGCGAGCGCGTCGGCCCCAACCGTCGCCACGTCAGGCAGGCCAGCATCACAGGCCAGCCCCAGCGCAGCTGGGCTCGCAGCGTCTCCCCGACCGTGGGAACCGCACCAAACACCGCCCGTGACAGCACGTACAGCGGAATGCGATCGAACACCGGCTTCAGCCACCACAGCAGCACGCCCGCCCACCACGCTTCGCCCAACCCAATGCACAGTGCATTGAGCACCACGAACACCGGCAGGCTCAGCAACAACCAGGGCAACCAGATCGCCCGCGCGTATTGGCGGACCAAGGCGCTGCCCAGCTCCATCGCCTCCCACGGCGCGCGCGGGTACAACTCCACCTGCAATTGATCAGCGCGCATCGCGATCGCGCCCACCGCGCCACAGCCACAGGCCCACGCCCGTCCACAACAGGCCCGCCACCGTGTATTTCACCATCGCCGGCAGCGTGCTGATCGACGACCAGTAGGCTTCGATGAATGCCGCCAGCAGCAGCATCACGAACACCCCCAGACACAGCAGCGCCCCCCGCCGGCCATCCTCGACCAGGGCATCCACGCGCCGCCGCCGTCCCGGCACCAGCAGCGCCAGCCCCAGCCGCAGCCCGGCGCCGCCGGCAATGACGATGGCGGTCAGCTCGAAGGCCGAATGCCCCGCCACGAAGCGCCAGAACGGATCGCCCAGCCCCACCGCCTGCAGGTGGCCGGCGACGGCGCCGATCATCAGCCCGTTGAACACGATCGCCAACACCGGCCCCACCCCAGCCAGCAGGCCACTGGCATAGGTGCGCAGACCAATGCTGATGTTGTTGAAGATGTAAAACCCGAACATGGCCAGATCGCTGCCGGAATCGCGCCCCAGCTTCTCCGCCGCCTTGCTGTACATCGCCTCCAGCTCGGCCACCTGCGGCGGCCCCATCAGGGTGTGGATCAGCTCCGGTCGCAGCTGCACGGCCACGAAGCTGAGCACCAGCGGCAGCCCGAACAGCAGCAGGGACGCCAGCATCACCCCACGCTCGGCCCGTACCAGCGCCGGAAAGTCGGCCAGCAGAAATTCGAAGACCCGCTGCCAGCGCGGCAGGGGGGGGCGATACATCACCGCATGCCCCCGCTGCATCAGCGTCTGCAGGCGCGCGCACAGCTGCGGGCTGTAGCCACGCCGACGCGCCAACCCCAGCTGCTGGCACAGCCGCCGATAGGCCGCCGGCACCGCCTCATCCTGCAGCCCGCGCCAGCCGGTCGTGACACGGGCACGCCGCGGCTTGGCGGCACGCGCGTCCAGCCATTGCTCGAAGTCGGCCCATTCCTGCTGGTGGCGCTGGATGAAATGTTCCTGGCGCATGCGGCCTACCGTTTGCCCAGCAGCCCGTTGGCGATGCCAAACAGGCGCTGCACGCCGTCTGTTCCTCGCGCGCCGGTGATGCCTTCGGCCAGATCGGCCAACTCGATGCGACGCTCCGTGGTCAGCAGGCCGGCGCGTTCGGCAAACGCCACCACCGCCGCCTGTTCGGCAGGTTGCAGCGGCTGCAGGGAAACAGCAGGCGCTTCGGCGGGCAGCACTACCTCGATGCGATTCGCTTCCACATGCACCACCACGGTTCCGGCCACCACGTCACCCAGGCGACGGCCACTGGCGTCCAGCAGGCCCGAGACGATGCCGCAGGCATAGCCAAACGGCAGCATGTCCACCGTCCGCATCAGATTGCGCACGCAGGCGGCAAGCCAGCCCACCGGCGCCCCGTCGATGGAGAGCACGCGCAGGTGCATCACCCGCTTGCCGGGCGTCTGACCATCGAACAGACCTTCGCAAAGAATGGGGTAGAGCCAGACCACCGCGAACAGGCAAATCAGATACAGCCCCATCCCGGCGCTCCCCAGCACGCCCAGCAGCATCGAGCAGGCAGACAGCAGCGACATGCGGATGCCGAAATCGATCCCCCAGGCCACGGCCCGGGGCAGGGGGCCAGCAACGGGCAGACGCAACGCCACACCCTCGGGGGTGTGGACTTCGCGCACCGTGTCCAGCATCAAGCGACAACGACAATCGTGTCGGCGATCATGTCATGCAGGCAGCGCCGTTCTTCTCCGAAGATGAACAGCGGATCCGCCAAACTGAAAAGCGGCCCGATGAAAGGCACCGCACCCGCCAGCCCGGGCACGAACATGCGCAACAGGAAGATCCGCCCCAGACCGGCGCGGCTGCCATCGGTGCGCACGATCTTGATGCCCAGGACCTTCTTGCCAAAGGTCTGCCCCGTGCGATGCAGCTGGACAAGCTGGTACACGGCATAGCCCAACATCAGCAGCACCATCACGCCCAGCAGCACCCCTCCAAGGGTATTGATGCCCTTGCCGCCATCGCTGCCCACGGCAGGAATCAAAATGGCCGCCACGATGGCCACGATGGCCACCGGCACCACGTCCAGCAGCACAGCCCCCAAACGCACCCCACGCCCGGCCTTTTCCTGCACGCCCTCCGGCACCAGATCGGCCAGCCGAGCCGCAGGTGCGGCGTACGGGTTGTCCTGCGGCTTGCCGCCACCCAAGGTGTCGGCGCGGTTGTATGGATCCATGTATGTCCCCGTCCTTTGAAAACGTTGTTGCGTGCGTGAATTCCCCGGCGCCACTTTAGCCGGGATGGTTGCGTGACGAAATGCTTACGCCTGTGCAGCCGCCAGATATTCGTCCTTCAGCCGTACGTAATGCCCGGCGCTGTAGTACAGGGCCTCGATCTGCGCATCGGTGAGCATCCGCACCTTCTTCGCCGGGTTGCCCACCCACAGCTCGCCTTCACCCACCACCTTGCCCGGCGGCACCAGCGCGCCGGCACCTACCATGGCGTGTTTCTTCACCACCGCGCCATCCAGCACGATGGCCCCCATGCCGATCAGCACCGCATCTTCAATTGTGCAGGCATGGATGACGGCCTTGTGGCCAATGGTCACGTCACTGCCGATGCGGGTGGCAAAGCCGCCCAGCTTGGCGTGCGGGCCATCGTGGCTGACGTGGATGACGGTGCCATCCTGAATGTTGGTGCGGTCACCGATGCGGATGAAATTGACATCGCCACGCACCACGGTGAACGGCCAGATCGACACGTCCTCGCCCAGCACCACGTCGCCGATCACGCAGGCGGCCGGGTCGATGTAGGCGCGGGCGCCGAGGGTCGGCAGGATGCCGCGATAGGGTCGGATCTGCATGGTGGCGGGTTCCACGAAAGTCAGGATGTCCAGACGGCAGGTGGCCTGTCAGGCCATGGAATTGTAGGGTGCAGACTTGACGGCGCAAATGGCCGGAATTGGCCACTGGCATCCGCCGTCAACCGTTCTACACTGCAGCGTATGGACATGACCGCCGACACCCAGATCACCGACCTGCAACCCACCCTGGCGCGTCTGCGCTCTGCCTGGCAGGACAGCAAGCCCACTTACGAACAGCGCCGCAACGACCTCATCCGGCTGCGGGATGCGCTCAAGCGCCGGCTGGACGAAATGACCCGCACGGTCTCCTCGGATTTTGGCCACCGCTCTGTCCATGAATCGCGGATTGCCGATGGCATGACCGCATTCAACGAAATCAACCACCTGCTCAAGCACCTGCGCCGCTGGATGCGCCCGCGCCGCACCGCGGTAGGCTGGCGGTTGCTGCCGGCACGTGCGCAGATCCGGCCGATGCCGCTGGGCGTGGTAGGGGTGATCGCGCCCTGGAACTACCCGGTGAATCTGGCGCTGATCCCGCTGGCCACCGCGATTGCCGCCGGCAACCACGTCTACCTGAAACCCTCCGAGCACACGCCGCGCACCAGCGCCTTTCTGCGCGACCTGCTGGCGGACGTGTTCCCGCCAACCCGCGTCGCCGTCGCCACCGGCGGCGCCGAGCTCGGTGCGGCCTTCGCCGCGCTGCCCTTCGATCACCTGGTGTTCACCGGCTCCACCGCGGTGGGCCGCAAAGTGATGGCCGCCGCTGCCGCCCATCTCACGCCACTGACACTGGAGCTGGGTGGCAAGTCACCGGTGCTGATCGCCGACGACTACCCCATCGAGAAAGCCGCCGCCCGCATCGCCACCGGCAAGTGGTTCAACTGCGGCCAAACCTGCATCGCCCCCGACTACGTGCTGGTGCCCAAGGACAAACGCGACGCCTTGGTCGCAGCGCTGCGCAAGGAAGTCTGGGCGCGCTACGGCGAGCATTTCGACAACCTGGCCGACTACACCCGCATCGTCAACGACGGCCAATTCGCACGCCTGAAGGGGTATCTGGATGACGCCAAGGACCGCGGCATCGAGCGGGTCACCCTGGCCGGCCACGCCGATGCTTCCCAGCGCCTGCTGCCCCCCACATTGCTGCTGGAACCGGGCGACGATGCGCAGGTGATGCAAGATGAAATCTTCGGCCCGCTGCTGCCGATCAAGAGCTACAAGACGCTGGACGAAGCCATCGCCTACATCAACGGCCGCGATCGTCCGCTGGCGCTGTACCCCTTCAGCAATGACAACGCCACCATCGAAACCATCCTGCACAGCACGCTGGCCGGTGGCGTCACCGTCAACGACACCCTGTTCCACAATGCCGTCTCCAGCCTGCCCTTCGGCGGCGTGGGGCCCAGCGGCATGGGCGCCTACCACGCGCAGACCGGCTTCGAGACGATGAGCAAGCTGCTGCCGGTGCTGTGGCAGGCCAAGACCACCGGCGCCGACCTGCTGAAACCCCCCTACGGCAAGGCCAAGTGGCTGATCGACCTGATCGTGCGCTGATCACGCCTGCGGGGGTCGGTATCATCGCCGCATGACCGCGGCCGCACCCACCCTCGACTCCCGTGCGCTGGCCGATGCCATTCGCCATTGGGCGCTGGAACTGGGCTTCACCGAGACCGGCATCACCGACACGGACCTGTCCGACGCCGCGCGCGGCCTGCGGGAATTCCTCGATGCCGGCCACCACGGCAGCATGCAATGGCTGGAAGAGCGCGCGCACATGCGCACCCATCCGGACACCCTGCACCCCGGCACCATCCGCGTGATCTGCGTGCGCATGGATTTTGCCCCGGCCAACATCAAGCAGGCCTGGGACGTGATTCACGACGACCAGAAAGCCTACATCTCGCGCTACGCGCTGGGCCGCGACTACCACAAGGTGGTACGCAAGCGGTTGCAGAAGTTGGCCGATCGCATCCAGTCCGAAATCGGTGCGTTCGGCTACCGCGCCTTCTGCGACTCCGCGCCGATCATGGAAAAACCGCTGGCACAGAAAGCCGGGCTGGGCTGGCGCGGCAAGCACACGCTGACCCTCTCGCGCAGCGGCGGCTCGTATTTCTTCCTCGGCGAGATTCTCACCGACCTGCCGCTGCCGATCGACGCGCCGGTGGCCGACCACTGCGGCAGCTGCACCCGCTGCATTACTGCCTGCCCCACCGCCGCCATCGTCGCCCCCTACCAGCTCGACGCCCGCCGCTGCATCGCTTACCTCACCATCGAACACAAGGGCAGCATCGACGAAGAATTGCGGCCGCTGATGGGCAACCGCATCTTCGGCTGCGACGACTGCCAGCTGGTCTGCCCCTGGAACAAGTACGCGCAGATCACTGCCGAGCCGGATTTCTCGCCGCGCAACAACCTCGACACCCCGCAGCTGATCGAACTGTTTGCCTGGGACGAGGCCACATTCCTGGAAAAAACCGAAGGCATGTCGCTGCGCCGCGCCGGCTACGAAGGCTGGCTGCGCAACATCGCGATCGCACTGGGCAACGGCCGGTCTTCCAGCGAGGCCATCGCCGCGCTCACCACCCGCCGCAACGACCCTTCGCCGGTGGTGCGCGAACATGTCGACTGGGCGCTGGGGCAGCTGGAGGGGCGGCGTAAAACGGTGGCCAGCAGCTAAACTTGCCCCCATGAAAATCGCCAGCTGGAACGTCAATTCCCTCAACGTGCGGCTGCCGCACCTGTTGCGCTGGCTGGGCGAGACCAGGCCCGATGTGGTGGCGCTGCAGGAAACCAAGCTGACCGACGACAAGTTCCCGGAAGACGCGCTGCTGGAAGCCGGCTACCGCAGCGTGTTTGCCGGGCAGAAGACCTACAACGGGGTCGCCATCCTCAGCCGGCTGCCGATTGCCGACGCCGACGTGGTGACCGCGATCCCCGGTTTCGAGGACCCGCAAAAGCGCGTACTGGCGGCGACCGTGGGCGGCATCCGCATCGTCGATCTGTATGTGGTCAATGGCGAAAAAGTCGGCAGCGAGAAGTTCGACTACAAATTGCGCTGGCTGACTGCGGTGCGCGACTGGCTGCGCGAGGAGCTGGCCGCGCACCCGAATCTGGTGGTGCTGGGCGACTTCAACACCACCCCCGACGACCGCGACGTCTATGACCCCAAACGCTGGCACGAGAAAGTGCTGTGCTCCACGCCCGAGCGCGCCGCCTACCGCGAGCTGCTGGCGCTGGGACTGACCGACAGCTTCCGCCTGCACAGCGAGGAAGACGGGCAGTACAGCTGGTGGGACTACCGGCTGTCCGGCTTCGAGCGCGGCTGGGGCATGCGGATCGACCTGATCCTGCTCAGCGAAGCGCTCAAGGCGCGCAGCCTGGCCGCCGGGATCGACCGCGCGCCGCGCGGCTGGGAGCGCCCCAGCGACCACACCCCGGTGTGGGTGGAATTGGACGGCTGAACCCCGGAAGCCGCAGCGCGACCTCCTGGGCGCAGGCATTGCCTCAGCGCACCTTCCCGCGCCGCAGCAGATTGACCACCGCCAGCAGCACCACCGCGCCGAGGAAAGCGGACACGTAGCCCATGAAGCCGGCGCCGCCAATCAGCGGGGCGATGAACTTGCCGCCGATCCACGAGCCGACGATGCCGACCACGATGTTGAGGAAGATGCCCTGCTGGGCGTTGGTCTTCATCACGATGCTGGCCAGCCAGCCGATGATCCCGCCCATGACCAGCCATACGATCAGACTCATGTCGCTCCCCTCTCGTTGATGCGCCGGATGCGCCCGGGCATTCAAGCACGACGGCGACCCGCCTGCCGGCAATTACAATGCGCGCATGGATGCCCTCCGCCCCGACCTTGAATCCGGCCTGCGCCAGCTCGGCCTGGACGCCGCGCTGGCCGCGCCGCTGCTGGCCTATCTGGCGCTGCTGGCGCGCTGGAACGCCACCTACAACCTGACCGCGATCCGCGACCCGCGCGAGATGCTGGTCAAGCACCTGCTGGACTCGCTGGCGATGCAGCCCTACGTGCGCGATCTGGCCACC
>CAUJJG010000003.1 GCA_963205445.1 Pseudomonadota bacterium | reverse complement strand
GGGCACCTTCCTGCGCAGGCCATCACCAATTTCACCCAGCAGCTCCATGGCGCGGTCCTGAGCCTTGTCCAATTTGCGCATTCAGAGGCCTCCTTGGTCTGCAGACAGGGTGCTGCAGGCCCAGATTACAACGGTTTGCACGCCGAACGGATGTCATTTCTTGACGGATTCATGAGAATGACAATAATTCGCATTCTACTTTTCAGCAACCACCCCCCCATGCCCATCACTCTGCAACATGCTGCCCGCCTGCGCGCCGGCAGCCAGCCCGCGCTTCGCCCCAATTCCCTTGCCTGTGCCTTGCTGTGTTGCCTGTTGGCCAGCCCGGCATGGGCCGCCGATACGTCTGCAGACGGCGCACCCAAAGAGCTGGACAAGGTGGTGGTCACTGCCACCAAGCATGAACAAGCACTACGTACGGCGCCGGCGTCGGTGTCGGTCGTCGATCGCGCGGAAATATCGCAGCGGCCCTCTGCTGACTTGTTGGATGTGGTGCAGGAACTGCCCGGCATCACCCTGTCGCCGCGCCAGGTCGGCGGACGCAAGACGTTGGCGGTACGCGGGCTGGAAGGCAAGCACGTGTTGACCCTGATCGACGGTCGCCGGATCTCCGCCAGTGACGACGTGATCGGCCACTCCGACTACCAATACGGCTGGATGCCGCTGTCGGCGATCGAGCAGGTCGAAGTGATCCGCGGCCCGCTGTCGGCGCTGTATGGCTCGGAGGCGCTGGGCGGTGTGGTCAACATGATCAGCCGCTGGCCGCGCGACACCTGGCAAGGCGAGTTCAATCTTGCGGGTGAGCACGGTGACAGCGATGGCGGCAAAGCCGCCGCCTATCTGGCCGGCCCGTTGGGCGATCAATTCGCCCTGCGTCTGAATGCCACCCGCAGCCGCGTCGGCTCCGTGGCTGACCGTGACGATGCGCGCTATAGCGAAATCGAGGGGCGCGAAGGCACCAGCGGCGGCGCCACCTTGCTGTTCAATCCGGCCGAAGGCCAGAAGTTCGAACTCGGCTGGCAGGGCGGCCGCGAGGAACGCTTCTCCAACGAGGTCTCCTATGGCGGCGTGGCCTACGCCAACCGCTACCTGCTGGACCGCAGCCACGCCTGGGCGCAATGGCAGGGTGACTTCAAGCCGGTCAGCGTGCAGCTGCGCGCTTACCGTAGCACGATCGACATCGAGAACGAACGCAACAACGGCGTGGCACCCACCCGGCCGCAATATCTGCGCGACGCCGTGGTCGACGGCCATTTGCAGTGGCAGTGGGGTGCGCATTACCTGACTGCTGGTGGCGAATTCCGCCGCGAGACCCTGATCAACGCAGGCCTGATCGGCGGACGCGACAGCGCCGACCACAAGGCGGTGTTCGTGCAGGATGAAATCAGCCTCGGCCAAACCCTGGCCGCGACCTTCGGCCTGCGCGGTGACCACCACGAGCTGTTCGGCAGCGAGACCAGCCCGCGCGCCTATCTGGTGTGGACACCGAGCGATTCGCTGGTGATCAAGGGCGGCTTCGGCAGTGCGTTCAAGGCCCCTACGCTGAAGCAGATCTCGCCCAACTACGTCGGTGCCGAAGGCCCGCATACCTTCCTGGGCAATGCCAACGTGCGCCCGGAAACCGCACGCTCGATGGAGCTTGGTGCGGACTGGACACAGGGTGCGTGGTCGCTGCGCGGCACCGTGTTCCGCTCCGACATCGACGACCTGATCACCTATCGCCTGGTGCGCCAGCAGGGGCCGCGTCGCACCTATCTCTACGACAACGTCGACAGTGCACGGGTGCAGGGTGCGGAGTTGGGCTTCACGATCGAGCCGAACGCGCACTGGCGCTGGAACAACGACATCACCCTGCTGCACGCCCGCGATCGCAGCACCGGCTTGGCACTGCAGGACCGCCCGCGTCGCAGCTGGAACTCGCAGCTGCGCTACAGTGTCGGCAACTGGCAGGCACAGCTGTCGATGTTGCTGACCGGCCGCCAGCCCACAGCCGGCAACCTCGAGTTGCCCAGCTACCAGGTGTTCAACGCCAGTCTGCGCCACCGCATCAGCGACCGCTTCAGCTGGCACGTGGGCATCGACAACCTGACCGATCTGCGTCTGGCCGATGAGTCCGTCAACTTCGGCTATGCCATCCGTGGCCGGGTAATCGAAGCCGGTATTCAATTCGGGTTCTGAGGCAATCATGTTGGCTTCCGTGATGTCGCGCATGGCCCTTTGGGGCGCTCTCCTCCTGCTGTGCCTGGTCGGACTCTCCAGCGTCCACGCCCAGCAGCCCCTGGCCAACCGGCCTGCCACGGATGGCAGCGGTTCACACTTGATGGGTGATGCGCGGCATCGCGTTCTTTTCATTGCCACCAGCAATGTGCCCAAGGGCAAATTCCGCAACCTCGAAGCCATCGCCGCACAGGCGGGGATCGCGATCGAGGCGAGCTACCTGCCGCAGATCCCGGCCGACGCCGACGCCTCGATCTACAAAGGCTTCGACGCGGTGTTCGTGGACAGCTATCTGCGCGATCAGGTCAAGGCGCATCTGGCCAAATCCCTGCCGGGGCTGACCGTGCCCACGGCCTGGCTGTACGACAAGCAGCCGGAGTGGAGTGGTGGCTTGGACGAGGCCACCGCGCACACGCTGATCGACTACTACAGCAACGGCGGCGCGCAGAATTTCCGCGGCTTCTTCACCCTGCTGGCGGCCAAGCTGGACGGCAAACCGGCACCGCGTGATTTGCTGCCACCCCTGATCTATCCGGAAACCGCGGCCTATCACCCACGCCTGCCCAATTTGGTGGAAGGCAAGCCGGACGCCTGGCAACGCTGGGCCAAGACCGCGCCCGACAAGCCCGTCATCGCGGTGCTGATCCACCAGCAATACATCGCCTCGATGCAGACCGGCTTCATCGACGACATGATCGCCCGCATCGAGGCGCGTGGCGCCACCGCCCTGGTGCTGTACGCACCGGCGATGCAGGCCAAGACGTTGGCCCCATGGCTGCGCCCAGACCCCGCAGGCCCAGCCCATGCCGACGTGCTGATCAACACCCAGATCATGCTTGATGCCGAAGGCCGTCGCAGTGAATTCACCGCCTTCGGTATTCCGGTGATCCAGGCCATGCCGTATCGCAAGGGCGATGAGGCCGCCTGGCGCGCCGACCCGCAGGGCGTGGCGCTGATGGACGTGCCGTTCTACTTCGCCCAGCCCGAATACGTCGGCGTGGTGGATATCCAGGTGGCCTCCACCACGCGCAAAAGTGACGACGCCATCGTCGCCATCCCCGAACAGGCGGAAGCCGTGGTGGCCAAGGCGGTGAACCTTGCCAGCCTGCGCCGCAAGGCCAATGCCGACAAGCGCTTGGCGCTGATGTTCTGGAACTACCCCAGCGGCGAGAAGAACCTCTCGGCCTCGTTCCTGAACGTGCCACGCAGCCTGCAAGCCACCGTCGATGGGCTCCGCGCCGCTGGCTACGGTGTGCCGCAGCGGCCCGAAGAGCGCGTGCTGATCGAACGCCTGCAGCGGTTGTTGGCCCCCAGCTACCGCGACGGCCTGCTGGAGGCGCTGGTCGATGACGATCTGGCCGCGCTGCTGCCGGTGGCGCGCTACCGCACCTGGTTGGACGCGCTGCCGGCCGCCACGCGCGACGCCTTGCAGCGCCAGTGGGGTCCGCCGGAAGCCTCGGAATGGGTGATCGAGCGCGACGGTCAGCGCTGGTTCGTGATTCCGCGCCTGCGCCTGGGCGCGCTCGACATCCTGCCGCAGCCGACCCGCGCCTCGCGCGCCAATCAGGACAAGGAAAAGGCGCTCTACCACTCGACCAAAGCCGACGCGCTGCCCTCGCACATGTATCTGGCCACCTATCTGTGGGTGCGCGAAGGCAGCGATGGGGCCGGCCACGACGCGCTGATCCACTACGGCACCCACGGCACCCAGGAGTGGATGCCGGGCAAGGAGCGCGGGCTGTCGGTGTATGACGCGCCGATGCTGGCACTGGGCGACATCCCGGTGGTCTATCCCTACATCGCCGACAATATCGGAGAAGCGATGCAGGCGCGCCGGCGTGGACGCGCGGTGATCGTCAGCCACCAGACCCCACCGTTCCAGCCGGCCGGCCTGTACCAGCAGCTCACCGCCCTGCACGACCTGCTGCACCAGTGGCTGGCGCAGGACGAGGGCGCGGTGAAGCAGCGCCTGCGCGACGACCTGCTGGCGGGCGCGGCGAAGGAACGGATCCTCGCCGACATGGGCTGGGACGAAGCGCGCGCGCGCAAGGCGTTCCCGGCTTTTGTCGACGCACTGCACATCCACCTGCACGAACTGGCCGACACCGCCCAGCCGCTGGGCCTGCACAGCTATGGCGTGGCCCCGCAGGACCTGCACCGCGCCGCCACCGTGATGCTGATGCTGGGCAAGCCCTTCGCCGAAGCTGCCAGCCGCCACGCCGGCGTGCCGGAAGCCGACCTCGACGAAGCCTTTACCGGCGACTACAGCCGGCTTGACCAGAGTGCGCCGTACAAGCTGCTGCAGCGCTACGTGATCGAAGGTGAGGACGCCGCCGCGCTACCAGAGGCGCTGCGCGCGCAGCTCGACAAGGCGCGCGGCTACTGGCAGGCGCTGGGCGCCGGCAACGAGATCCCGGCGCTGCTCGCCGCGCTGGACGGGCGCTACATCCCGACCAGCTACGGCGGCGATCCGCTGAAGAACCCGGACGCCTATCCCACCGGCCGCAATCTGTACGGCTTCGATCCGTCACGCATCCCCACGCCGCAGGCCTGGGCGGCGGGCAAGCAGGCGGCCGAGGATCTGATCGCCGCGCACCGCGCCAAGACCGGCAAGGCACCACGGAAATTCACC
>CAUJJG010000002.1 GCA_963205445.1 Pseudomonadota bacterium | reverse complement strand
AAGGCGGCCTTGGCCTCCCCTTCCAGCGATTTCCAGTGGTCGCGCACCGCTTCCAGCAGGGCCAGGGTGCCGACCACATTGGTCTGGATGAAGGCGGCCGGGCCGTCGATGGAACGGTCCACGTGGCTTTCGGCGGCGAAGTTCAGCACCGCATCCGGACGATGCTCGGCCAGCAAGGCGGCCTCCGATCATCTGGTGCGTGCCTTTCACCACACCTACGGGCTGCCGGTGCTGACCACCAATTGCAGCAACAACTACGGCCCCTACCACTTCCCGGAAAAGCTCATCCCGCTGGTGATTGCCAAGGCCCTGGCCGGCGAACCGCTACCGATCTATGGCGACGGCAAGCAGGTGCGCGACTGGCTGTTCGTGAGCGACCACTGCGAGGCCATTCGCACCGTGTTGGCCCGCGGCCGGGTGGGCGAAACCTACAACGTCGGCGGCAATGCCGAGATGCAGAACATCGAGGTGGTGCAGGCGATTTGCGCGCTGCTCGATCAGCGCCGTCCGCGCGCCGATGGCCTGTCGCGCGCTGTGCAGATCACGTACGTCGCCGACCGCCCCGGCCATGACCGCCGCTATGCCATCGACGCATCGAAATTGCGCGACGAACTGGGTTGGGAGCCGCGCTACAGCTTCGAGCAGGGCATTGCCGAAACCGTCGACTGGTACCTGACGCATCAGGACTGGGTGCAGCGCGTGCTGGACGGCAGTTATCGGCTGGAACGCATCGGGGTGGCGGCATGAGTGCGCGCAAGGGGATCGTGCTGGCCGGTGGTTCCGGCACCCGCCTGTACCCCATCACCCAGGCCATCAGCAAACAGCTGCTGCCGGTGTACGACAAGCCGATGATCTATTACCCGCTGAGCGTGCTGATGCTGGCGGGTATCCGCGAGGTGCTGATCATCAACACGCCACATGAGCAGGCCCTGTTCCAGCGCCTGCTGGGGGATGGTTCGCAGTGGGGCATGCGCATCGAATACGCGGTGCAGCCCAGCCCGGACGGCTTGGCGCAGGCCTTTTTGATCGGCCGTGATTTCCTTGCCGGCCAGCCGTCTTGCTTGGTGCTGGGCGACAACATCTTCCACGGCCACGGCCTGACCGACCTGCTGCATCGGGCCGATGCGCGAGACCACGGCGCCACCGTGTTCGGCTACTGGGTGCGTGACCCCGAGCGTTACGGCGTGGCCGAGTTCGACGCCAGCGGCAAGGTGGTGGGGTTGGAGGAAAAACCGGCCCAGCCGCGCTCCAATTACGCCGTCACCGGGCTGTATTTCTATGATGGCCGCGCCAGCGATTTCGCCGCCGAGCTGGCACCGTCGCCGCGTGGCGAGCTGGAAATCACCGATCTCAACAAACGCTATCTGGACGACGGCAGCCTGCAGCTGGAGAAAATGGGGCGCGGCTACGCTTGGCTGGATACCGGCACCCACGAGTCGCTGGTGGAGGCGTCCACCTACATCGAGACCATCGTCAAGCGACAAGGGCTGCGGGTCTGTTGCCCGGAGGAGATCGCCTATTTCAATGGCTGGATCGACGCCGGCCAGTTGCAGGCGCTGGCCGCACCGTTGGCCAAGAACGGCTACGGGCAATATCTGCTGGGTCTGCTCAAGCACGGACGCATCGCATGAACGTCATCGAAACCAAATTGCAAGGCTGCGTGGTGATCGAACCGGCGGTGTTCGGCGATGACCGCGGTTTTTTCTACGAAGGCTGGAATGCCGCCCGCTTCGGAGCGCAGGGCCTGCCCACCCATTTCGTTCAGCACAATGTCTCGCGCTCGCAGCGCGGCGTCTTGCGCGGGCTGCATTACCAATGGCCCAACCATGTGCAGGGCAAACTGGTCAGCGTGCTGGATGGCGAGGTGTATGACGTGGCGGTGGATATCCGGCGCGGCTCGCCCACCTTTGGCCAGCATGTCGCGGCCATCCTCAGTGCCGAGAACAAGCGCCATTTCTGGGTGCCGGAAGGCTTTGCCCACGGCTTTTTGGTGCTGAGCGAGTACGCCACTTTCACCTACCTGTGCAGCGCCCCGTACGACCACGGCAGTGACCGCAATCTGCGCTGGGACGACCCGCAGCTGGCGATCGACTGGCCGCTGGCGGAGGTGTCGCTGTCGGCCAAGGATGCTGCTGCGCCCCTGCTGGCCGACGTGCCCGCCGACCTGCTGCCGATCTTCGCCGCATGAAACTGCTGCTGCTGGGCGGCAATGGCCAGGTTGGGCGCGAGCTGCGCCGCTGTCTGCCGGCACTGGGAGAGGTGGTGGTGGCCACCCGTGACGGGGCGCAGGCCGATGCCGTGGCCGATTTCGACAGGCCTGCATCGCTGGCCGCCTTGGTGCGTGCCCATGCCCCGGATGTGGTGGTCAATGCGGCTGCCTATACCGCGGTGGACAAGGCCGAGAGCGAGGAAACGCTGGCGTTTCGCGTCAATGCCGAAGCGCCGGGCGTGCTGGCGCAGGCCTGCGCCGAACGCGATGCATTGCTGCTGCACTATTCCACCGACTACGTGTTTGATGGCAGCGGCCAGCGCCCCTATCGCGAGGAGGATGCCACCGCACCGCTGGGCGTGTACGGGGCCAGCAAATTGGCGGGTGAAACCGCGATTCGGGAGAGCGGTGCGCGCCACGCCATTCTGCGTACCGCCTGGGTGTATGCCGCGCACGGCAAGAATTTTCTGCTGACCATGCTGCGCCTGGCCACGGAGCGCGACACCTTGCAAGTGGTGGCCGACCAGATCGGTGCACCCACGCCGGCCGCTTGGATCGCCGAAGCAAGCACCGACATCGTGCGCAAGGGCGTGGCCGAGTCGGGCACCTGGCATCTGGTCAGTGCCGGCCAGACCAGCTGGCACGGGTTTGCCGAGGCCATCATGGATGAGGCCCAAGCGCTGGGCCTGCTTCCGCAGCGTCCAGCCGTGCTGCCCATTCCCACGGCCGACTACCCCACGCCGGCGCACCGCCCGGCGTATTCGGTGTTGGATACCACGCAGCTGCAGCGCAGGTTCGGCATCACCCCGCCGGATTGGCGCGAGGGCTTGCGTGTCACCTTGGCGTCGATGGCGTCACGCCGCTGAAGGCGGGCTGGGCGCAAACCACCGCTTCAGCCGCAAGGCCGGCCGTTCGATCAAAAACCACGAAGCCGCCGCGCAGGCCAGCGCCAGCAGGGTAGTCCACAGCATGTTGTGCAGGGGGCTGCCGGGGGAGAATGTCTGCACCAGCTGGGCCATCGGCCAGCCGTACAGGTACAGGCCGTAGGAGAGATCGGTCTGGCGGATCTGCGGCAGTCGGGAGCGCAGTGCCAGCCACACTGTGCCGTAACAGATCAGGGCGAAATACGGCAGTGGAAACCACGCCGTGCCGCGCGCCCACGCCGCCAGTACCAGCAGCGCCAGCAACGGGGTGGCGCGCAGGCGCAAGTGGTGGCGCAGCACCCAGAACAGGCTGCCGGTGATGAAAAACGCGGCGCACCAGAGCTGGTTCTGCCTGGCATCGGGCAGGGGCTGTTGCCAGGCCGCGTAGCCACAGGCCAACAGCAAGGAAAACAGCCACAAGGGCAGCCAGCGTCGGGGTGTCAGCAGGCCGGCCAGGCTGGCCACCAGCAGGGCAAGGTACAGCCGCGCCTCGATGGGCAAGGTCCACAGTGAGCCATTGATGGCCGGGTTGGGCAGGTGCTCGAACACCCCCGGCAGCAGATAGGCATTGGACCACAGCGAGCCGTTGAGCAGCAGATAGCGCCAGGTGTCCGGTTGGTGCCAGTAATCGGCCGCGGTGGTCATGCGTGGCCCCAGCACGCAGACCGAAAGCCCCACGCAGACCAGCAGCGCCGGCAGGATGCGCAAGGCGCGTGCGGCAAGATAGCCCGCCGTGCTGTTGCGCTCCAGGCTGGCGGCAATCAACAACCCGCTGATCAAGAAGAAGACATCCACCGCCACGCCGCCGGCGAATTTGTACTGGGTCAGCCAGGTCACCGCATCCTGGCCTTGGCTGCCGGTGATTGCCCAGGCGTGCCCGTAAATCACCAACCATGCGGCGATGAGGCGGATCAGATGGAAATTGTTGCGGCCCGTGGCCCAGGCTTCCGCCAGTACGGGGGCGCTCATGCGGGCCGATGGCACCAGTGCCAGGGTTCGTAGACGATGCCGTGCGGGTTGTCGCGCGGGTAGCTCATCTGGAAGCCAAAATCGGCCGCGTGGGCTTGCAGCCAAGCGAACGCGGCGGTGGTGTCGAAGCAGGTCTCGGCCGGCGGCGTACCGGGGCAGCCGATATCCAGCGCCAGCCCGGAATGATGCTCGGAAAACCCCGGTGCGGCATTGACCTGCAGGATGTCTGCCACCGACAGCCCGCGCGCACGCTTGCGTTCGAAGATCCCCAGCTGGTAGTCATGGCTGCGGTAGCCGGAGATTGCTTCCAGCACGATGCCCGCGTCCCGCGCTGTCTCCTGCATTTTGCGCCAGGCGCGTGCGGCTTCCAGACGCAGCCACAGCGGGCGCTGCCACAGGTCGCGGCCGGCATAGGCCAGCCACAGGGGTTCGGGTACCAACCACAGGCCGGTGGCATCGGCATAGGCGGTTGCGTCCAGCCCCAGCCGGGCCAGCCGTTCGTGCAGGCGGTGCAGGGGCAGGGTTCGGCATGGCAACGGGTGCAGGCCTGGCCGCGCCGGGTGTACCGCCAAAGCCTGGCAGGCGGCGGCAAACCACGGGGCACGGTGCAGGGCCGGGAGCCGCAGTTCCCGACCGGTGGGGGTGTCCATGGCCAACCAAGCCCCATCCGTTTTGCGACGCAGCACCCGCTGCGCCAAGGCCAGCGCCCGGGCATCGGCATGGCCGCGCGCGCGCAGCAGGGCCGCCGGCCAGGACTCCACCTCGGGGGTGTTGAGCAGGCGTGCCTGCAGGGGCAAGGGGGGCGAGGACATGCGGGCTAGGATAGGGCATGGCGCAAGCTTTCCTGGCCAGACCGTCAGCTTGTGCCTCTGTGCGGCAGTTGCATGCGCCTTGCGTCATGGCATGACGTGGCACCCACAAGTCATGGCCTGATGCAAGTGCCTGTCACTGGAATTGTGATGAAAACGGGGTAATATCCGGCCTGACGTTCCAGCCACCACCGGCTGCACCTTGCAACAGGGGACCACCATGCGCACTTCGACCAAGCTTGCTTTCGCTTGCCTGACGGCACTCTATGGCTCATCGCTTCACGCCGCCGATCAAACGGCCTCCGGGCCCATTGGCGTCCCGCAGGATTGGAGCAGCCGCAACATCATCCATCGCCAGCCCAAAACGCCCGACGAGTTCGAGGCGGCTGGCCGCACGCGGGAGATGGCAGCCGCCTACCGCGACCCGCGCTACGTGGCTTCGCTGCTGCGCCGGGTGGAAGCCGAAGGGCGGCGCGCCACCACGCCGACGGCCCCGCGCGCCGTGAAGGGGCAGGTGTCGCAGGCCCGCAACCCGCACGATGACCGTCATCGCCCGCGCACACCGGGTGGGACGGAAGACGGCATGCCGCGCGATTGGAGCAATGTGCTGGG
>CAUJJG010000001.1 GCA_963205445.1 Pseudomonadota bacterium | reverse complement strand
CATCCTGTCCGCCAACTTCGCCAAGCTGGGCGAGGAAGTGGACAACGTGCTCGCCGCCGGTGCCGACTGGGTGCATTTCGACGTGATGGACAACCACTACGTCCCCAACCTCACCATCGGCCCGCTGGTCTGCGAGGCGCTGCGCAAGCACGGCGTGACCGCGCCGATCGACGTGCACCTGATGGTGGAACCGGTCGACGGCCTGATCCCGATGTTCGCCGACGCCGGTGCCAGCCACATCAGTTTTCACCCGGAAGCCAGCAAGCATGTGCATCGCAGCGTGCAGCTGATCAAATCGCGCGGCTGCCAGGCCGGGCTGGTGTTCAACCCGGCCAGCTCGCTGGATGTGCTGGAAGTGATGCTGAACGAGATCGACTACGTGCTGCTGATGTCGGTCAACCCCGGCTTCGGCGGGCAGAGCTTCATCCCCTCGGCGCTCAAGCAGTTGCGCAAGGTGCGCGAGTTGATCGATGCCAGTGGCCGCCCGATCCGGCTGGAAATCGACGGCGGCGTGAAGCCCGACAACATCGCTGAAATCGCGAAAGCCGGCGCCGATACCTTCGTCGCCGGCAGTGCGATCTTCGGCAAACCCGACTACGCCGGGATCATCCGCGACATGAAGCAGGCGGTGGCAGCGGTCTGCAGTTGAGGTTGCCGCGCGTTGCGCCCGGCGCGGCACGGGCCTAGCTTCGTCATGGTGCCGGCGTCGCCTTGACGCCGCCGGCGGAATGCTTGGGCGTCCTGCCCTTCCTTCGTCCCTGCGATGGCCTTCCATGTTCCGGGAAATGGATGACAACGCCATGACGAAACGACGTTTGCGTGCAACGTGCGCGTGCGGTTAGGCTTGCGGGCATGAACCGGGCGATCTCCTCGAATGCGCAGTGCTGGCGATGGTGGCGTGGCAATGCCGCCGCTCTCGCCCGTTTGCCCATTTCGAAGGACGCTTCCCGTGACCACGCACGCCCAGTTCAACCAATACGCTGCTGACGGCTTCACTCTTGTCCCCGTGGTGCGCGAGGTGCTGTCCGACCTCGACACCCCGCTGTCCGTCTATCTGAAGCTGGCCGACGGCCCGCATACCTATCTGTTCGAATCGGTGGAAGGCGGCGAGCGCTTTGGCCGCTATTCGATCATCGGCCTGCCGGCGCGCACGGTGTACGAATTCCGCGGCCACAGGCTTGCCGTGCGTGAACACGGCGAGATCATCGAAACCCGCGAGGTGGCCGATCCATTGGCCGAAGTCGAGCGCCTGCGCGCCGCCCACAAGGTGCCGCAAATTGAAGGCCTGCCGGGTTTCACCGGCGGCCTGGTGGGCTGGTTCGGCTTCGAGTGCATCGAGTACATCGAGCCGCGCTTGAAGGCCAATGCCAAACCCGATGAGCTGGGCACGCCCGACATCCTGCTGATGCTCAGCGACGCGCTGGCGGTGTTCGACAATCTGAAAGGCCGGCTGTATTTGATCGTCCACGCCGACCCGCGCCAGCCGCAGGCCTACGCCCGCGCCAATCGCCAGCTGGACGCGCTGGCGCACCGGCTGCGCCACGGCGGCGCGCCGTATCCGGAAACCCTGCAGCCGGCGGCGCTGGACGAGGCCGACTTCGTCAGTGGCTTCACCCGCGAGGGTTTCATCGCGGCGGTGGCGCAGGTGCAGGATTACATCCGCGCCGGCGATGCTTTCCAGGTGGTGCTCAGCCAGCGCATGAGCGTGCCGTTTACGGCGCGGCCGGTGGACGTGTACCGCGCCCTGCGTGCGTTGAATCCCTCGCCGTACATGTACTTCCTCGATGTCGGCGGCACCCAGGTGGTGGGCTCCTCGCCGGAGATTCTGGTGCGCCAGCAACAGGGCAAGGTGACGGTGCGGCCGATCGCCGGCACCCGCCCGCGTGGGGCTACGCCTGCAGAGGATCAGGCGCTGGAGGCCGACCTGCTGGCTGACCCGAAGGAACGTGCCGAACACCTGATGCTGATCGATCTCGGGCGCAACGACGTTGGCCACGTCTCGCGGGCGGGTAGCGTTGACGTCGGCGAGAGATTCGTGATCGAACGCTACAGCCACGTCATGCACATCGTCAGCGAGGTGACCGGGCAGCTGCGCGACGGCCTGAGCTACAGCGACGTGCTGCGCGCCACCTTCCCGGCCGGCACCGTCTCCGGCGCGCCGAAGATCCGCGCGCTGGAAATCATCCGCCAGTTGGAGCCGGTCAAGCGCAATGTTTATGCCGGCGCGATCGGCTACATCGGCTGGCATGGCGATGCCGATACCGCGATCGCGATCCGCACCGCCGTCATCCAGGACGGCCGCCTGCACGTGCAGGCCGGTGCCGGCATCGTGTTCGACTCCGACCCGCAGAAGGAGTGGGAGGAAACCATGAACAAGGGTCGCGCGCTGTTCCGCGCGGTGGCGCAGGCGGCGCAGGGCTTGTGAAAACCAACAATGGAGGATGCATGAAGCGGATATTGGCAGGGCTGTTGGCCCTGGGTGCGGCACTGACGGTGCAGGCACAGTCGATCAGCGGCGCGCCTTATCTTGCGGTGCACGGCAATGCCAAAGCCGAACTGGTGCCGGATGTGTTCCCGCTGGACATCACCCTGCAGGACACCAGTCTGGATGCGGCTGCCACGCAGGTGCGCATCGAAGCTCTCGCCGCCGACATACTGGCAACGGCCAAGGCGCTGCGGTTGGCCGATGCGGATGTCACGGTGTCGAACATGCGCGTGTCGCCGGAGTACCGATACGACCGCACGACGGAGAAGCAGGTCTTCCTCGGCAACCTCTATCAGCGCGAGATCAAGCTGCGGTTCCATGCGCTGCCCGACCTGGCAAAGATGGTGGGCAGCCTGCCGAATGCGAAGGAAGTCCGGGTGGAAACCGGGGAGTTTGAAACCTCGCGCGCGGATGAGGTGCGACGCAGTTTGACGGGCAAGGCCGTGGAGGATGCGCGGCGCACGGCGGAGGCGATGGCCGCAGCCGTGGGGCGCAAGCTGGGGGCCGTGCACAACGTCTCCAACCAAGGCTTCAATGTGCGTTATGTCGAAGGCGGTTTCGAGGGCTCGCCGGTGGTGCTGGCCCCCCCCAAGGCGCTGGACAGTGTCACCGTTTCCGGTTCGCGGCTGTCACCGGAGCTGGTGCTGCGGCAGGGGCGGATCACGCTGGAGCAGGATGTGTACGTGATCTACACCCTGCAAGATTGACCCCTGTGCGGCAGGCCCGGCCGGCTGCTGCATGCGACACTCCGCACATTGCCAGGAGCCTGAGGAACCCCGCGTGGACCCGATGCCGCCAGCCACTGACGTCACAGCCCTGCTGGCCCGTGCCCGTGCCGGCGACGATGCCGTCATGGGCGTGGTCTATTCGGCGGTGTACGACGAGCTCAAGCGGGCTGCGCGCGCGCAGCTGCGCCGAGGGCAGGAGGCTTTCCAGACGACGGCCCTGGTCAACGAGGCTTACCTCAAACTTGCCGGCGGGGCCGATCTCAAGGCAGTGGACCGCAGCCATCTGCTGGCGCTGTCGGCGCGGGCCATGCGGCAGGTGTTGGTGGATGACGCGCGGGCAAGGAAGGCGGACAAACGCGGTGGCGGGGTGCAAGCCCTGACGCTGGGTGCAGTGCAGGGCGCCGAAGCGGCCGCCGCGGTGGAAGTGCTGGCACTCGACGATTTGCTGGAGGCACTGCACAAGCTGGATGCCCGCGCCGCCCAGATCGTCGAATTGCGATATTTCGGCGGCTATGAGGAAGCCGAAATTGGCGAGATGCTGGGAATCAGCGAACGCACCGTGCGTCGCGACTGGCGCAAGGCGCGTGCGTTCCTGCTCGCGGAACAGCAGGCATGAGCGATGAGGCGCTCAGTCGCCAGCGTCGGGCACTGGCGATCTTCGATGAGGTCGTCGATCTGGATGCCGAAACGCGCGCGGCGCACTTGAAGCGCCTGTGTGGCGACGATGCGGGCCTGCGGGCGCAGGTGGAGGCGTTGCTGGCGGCAGATGCGGAAGGGCAGGAGCCGTTCAGTGGCGATGTCGCCCAGTGGGGTGCGGTGCTGGGCGCGTCGGATGAAGCGCCCGCGGTGGACCCCCTGCTTGGGCGGGTCATGGGGGCTTGGCGGGTGGTGGGCATCCTTGGCCACGGCGGCATGGGGACGGTGTATGCCGTCGAGCGCGGCGACGGTGCCTACGCCCAACAGGCGGCGCTCAAGCTGGTGCGGGCCAGCGCCGATTCCGAGGCGGTGCGCGACCGTTTCCTGCGCGAGCGGCAGATTCTGGCGGGGCTGCAGCACCCCAACATCGCCACGCTGCTGGACGGTGGTTTCAGCGAAGAGGGCATGCCCTATTTCGTGATGGAGCGTGTCGACGGGCAGCCCATCGACCGCTGGTGCGATGCGCAAGCCTTGGATTTGCGGGCGCGCGTCGTGCTGTTCTTGCAGGTGCTGGAGGCCGTGCGTCATGCGCATCGCAATCTGGTGGTTCACCGTGATCTCAAGCCCTCCAACCTCCTCGTGGATGCCGAGGGGCGCGTCAAGCTGCTGGACTTCGGCATCGCCAAGCAGCTG
Organism: Pseudomonadota bacterium; assembly: GCA_963205445.1. Taxonomy (GTDB): domain Bacteria; phylum Pseudomonadota; class Gammaproteobacteria; order Xanthomonadales; family Xanthomonadaceae; genus Thermomonas. Next base: position 3,231 of record CAUJJG010000001.1, on the reverse strand, counting down.
CGCGAGCAGGGTGTCACCGCGACCCACGACCGTGCCCTGACGTTCGAATATGCATCGCCCGAACAATTGCACGATGCGCCAATCACCACCGCGACCGATCTCTGGCAGCTGGGCGTCATCCTGCACCGCCTGCTCTCCGGCGCACATCCGTTCGGGCTCACGCGTGATACACCGGTGGCCCGCCAACTGCAGCAGCTCGAACGCGACCCCGAACCACTGACCCGGGCCGCCGCACAGGCGCCGCAGGAACAGGCGCGTCTGCGCGGCGGGTTGACGCCGCCGGCGTTGGCGCGGGCCCTGCGCGGCAGTCTGGCCGCCATCGTGCAGACTTGCCTGCGCCATGAACCCGAGCAGCGCTATGCCACCGCGGAAGCGTTGGCCAACGACCTGCGCGCATGGCTGGACAACCGTCCCGTCGTGGCCGTGCCTCTGTCGCGCGGCCAGCGGTTGCGCCTGTGGCTGCGCCGCAACCGGCTGCTTGCGGCTTCCTTGTCGACAGTAGCGTTGGCGCTGCTGGCAGGCAGTGGCGTCGCCCTGTGGCAGGCCGCCGAAGCGCGCGCGCAGGCCGATCTGGCCCGCCGCGAGAGTGCCACGGCCCGGGCCGCATTGGGCTTCCTCACCGACACCCTGTCCACGACCGCACCCGAGCAGACGCAGAGCAAGGACATCAGCGTGCGGCAGCTGCTGGACAGCGCACAGGCACGCCTGACCACATCGCCCTTGCCGCCCCGGTCGAAGCAGGCCCTGCAGCGCCTGTTGGGCCAGCTGTATCTGCTGCGCGGCGAGCCCGCCACCGCCTCCACCCTGTTGACGCAGGGGCTGGCGGGCGTGGTGCCGGAAGGGCGTGACGAGGCGCTGGCCGTGGCGGATGCCTGGGATGCGCAGTCGTCGGCATTGGCCAGTCTGGAACAGGGCAAAGCCAGCATGGCCGCGGCCCGCAAGGCAGCGGACCTGCGGCGACGTCATGCACCGGGCGACGTGGTCCAGCAGATGCATATCCATGACCAATTGGGCGTGGCGCACTACCGCTTGGGCGAAGCCAAGCAAGCGATCCGGGAGTGGGAGCAGGTGCTTGCCCTGTCGGCCAAGGTGCCGACGCCACCGGTGGATGTGGTGTCGAATGCCTGGCAGATGCTGTCGGGTGTCCATCAGTTTCTGGGCAATTCCGATGAAGCCTTGCGCTATGCGGAGGCGGGGCTGGCATTCGCGGATCGGCAAAATCTGCCGGCGACGGATTACCGGCGCATCAACCTGCTGCGCGGCAAGGGCGAGGCCTTGGGCGGGTTGGGCCGTTTGGAAGCGTCCGAACAGGTGCTTCGGGACGCAGTGGCGCTACAGCAGCGCGTGGTGGGGGGCGGGCATCGCCTGTCCTTGCTGTTGAATGCGCATGCCACGGCCTTGAATGGTTTGGGTCGCTACGTGGAAGCGCAACAGCTGCTTGCGCGCGTGGCCGAAGCGGATATGCAGGGCAACACCGGCCCCATCGATCAGGCCATCCTGCTGTCCAACCGGGCCAGCGTGCATGAAAACGCGGGCGATTACCCGCGTGCCGTGGCGTTGCTGCAGAAGGCCCTGCAGCTGCTGGATGCGGCCGGGACAAGTGCGGATGCGCCGGAGCGGCGCATGATCGCGCGCATTCTGGCGCGTGCCATGGGCTTGGGCGGGCAGCCGCAGGCGGCTTTCGACCGCCTGCAGGTCTTGCTTGCCCGTGCCCGCGCGCTGGATGGCGAGGACGCGCCGGAAATGGCCATGATCATCTGGCAGCTTGCGGTGCAGGCCCGCCTGCTGCACGACCCGGTGCGCGGAATGCCGCTGCTGGAGGAGTCGCGCAAGCGCTGGGCGGCCTTGGTGCCCCCCACGCATCCCGTCTTTGCCCATGCGCTGCGCGCCGAAGCCGCCCTCTTGCGCGATCAGGGCGCGCTGGCCCGCGCGGATGCCGCGGCAAGCGACGCCCTGCAGCAGTTGCAGGCGGCCGGCGTGCTGCCCGTGGACGTGGCCATCGCCGAAGCGGAGCTGGCCGAGCTCCGGATGGCCCGCGGCAACGTGGCCGACGCGCGGCGTCTGCTGCAGCGGGCCTTGCCCGTGCTGCGCGCCAGCCTGCTGCCCGCGCAGATCAATCGCGCAGCGGCCGAGGCCTTGGCATTGCGGCTGAACTGATCCCCCACATGCAGGTGCATTCATGCTTTTGATGATCGACAACTACGACAGCTTCACCTTCAACCTCGTGCAGTACCTGCAGGAGCTGGGGGCCGAGGTGCGGGTGGAACGCAACGATGCGCTCACCGTGGCGCAGATCGAGGCATTGGCGCCCAGCAAGATCGTGATCTCGCCGGGGCCGTGCACGCCAAACGAGGCCGGCGTGTCGCTGGACGTGCTGCGCGAGCTGGGGCGGACCATTCCGATATTCGGCGTCTGCCTCGGCTATCAGGCGCTGGGCCAGGTGTATGGCGGCCAGGTGGTGCGTGCCGGCCAGATCATGCATGGCAAGACCTCGCCCATCCATCATGAAGGCAAGGGCGTGTTTTCCGGGCTGCCCAGCCCGTTCGAAGCGACCCGCTACCACTCGCTGGTGGTGGAAAAACACAGCGTGCCCAGTTGTCTGGAAGTGACCGCGTGGACCGAGAACGCCGACGGCAGCGTGGAAGAGCTGATGGGCATGCGTCACCGCGAGTTTCCGGTGGAAGGCGTGCAGTTCCATCCGGAATCCATCCTCACCCAGCACGGCCACGCGATGCTGAAGAATTTTCTGGAACGTTGACGATGACCATGACGCCACAAGACGCGCTGCAGCGCGCCATTGAACACCGCGAGATCTTCTTCGACGAAATGGTCGAGCTGATGCGCCAGATCATGCGTGGCGAGGTCAGCCCCGCGATGACGGCGGCCATCCTCACCGGCTTGCGGGTGAAGAAGGAAACCGTGGGCGAAATCGCCGCCGCCGCCACCGTGATGCGGGAACTGGCACGCAAGGTGGCCGTGCCGGACCGCACGCATATGGTCGACATCGTCGGTACCGGTGGCGACGGTGCGCACACCTTCAACATCTCCACCGCCTCGATGTTCGTGGCAGCCGCGGCCGGAGCGAAGGTGGCCAAGCACGGCAACCGCAGCGTGTCCTCCAAGTCCGGCAGTGCCGACGTGCTGGAAGCGCTGGGCGCCAGGATCGAGCTGCAGCCGGAGCAGGTGGCGGCCTGCATCGAGCGCTGCGGCATCGGCTTCATGTACGCCCCC